>JBAIYK010000002.1:0-4074 GCA_037915935.1 Solirubrobacterales bacterium
GCCCCACCCACCCGCATCCTCCGCAGCACGAGCCGCGGCTCGCTGACGCCGCGCCACTCGTTCACCTCGAGCGTGAACGTCGCATCGACCGCCTCGCCCTCGCCGACGGGCAGCCTCGCGCCGGCGCCGAAGCAGACCGCGCTCGCGTGGGCGCCCTCGCCGAACACCCGAAAGCGCGCATGCCTGCCCTGGCCCATCGCCCGCACCTGGCCGATCCTCGCGTCCCTGATCAGCAGCCGCGCCTTCGGGTTTCCGCGCCCGAAGGGAGCGAGCCGCTCGAGCTCCTCCGCGAGCGGCAGGCCGAGGTCGCGCACGGAGACGACCGCGTCGACGCGCTCGAGGGGCGTGAGATCGCTCTCGCCGAGCGTCTGCGCGGCGTGCTCGGCGAAGGCGGCCCTGAAGGCATCGAGACGGCGCCGCTCGATCTCGAGCCCGCAGGCGGCGCGGTGGCCGCCGTAGGCGGCGAGGTGCTCCTCGCAGGCCCTGAGACCGGCGAGCAGGTCGAAGCCGGGGATGCTGCGGCCGGAGCCGCGGCCGGCATCGCCGTCGAGCGCGACGAGCACCGTGGGTCGGTTGACGCGCTCGGCGATCCGAGAGGCGACGATCCCGACGACGCCGGGGTGCCAGCCCTCCCCTGCGAGCACGTAGGCGGGCATCTCGCCGAGCTGCCGCAGCTGGGCCTCTGCCTCGAAGAGGATCCGCTGCTCGACGTGGCGGCGCTCACCGTTGCAGCGCTCGAGCGCAGCGGCGAGCTCAGCCGCGCGCGAGGGGTCCTCGGTCATCAGCAGCTCGAGCGCCGGCGCGGCGGTGTAGAGGCGCCCAGGCGCGTTGAGGCGCGGGGCGAGGCCGAAGCCGACCGCCCTCGTGTCGAGGCGGCACGGGTCGATCCGTGCGACCTCGATCAGCGCGCGCAGTCCCGGCCGGGTCGTCGCCGAAAGCGCGCGCAGGCCCGCTCTGACGAGCGTCCTGTTCTCGCACGTGAGCTCGACGACGTCGGCGACGCTCGCGAGCGCGACGAGGTCGAGGTCCGCGTCCTCGGCTCCGAGCCCGTCCGCTCCGCTTGCCAGCCGCCGGGCGTCGCCGACCGTGGGTCCGGCCTTCCCCGACTGCCTCGGCGCGTGGCCGCTCGCGCTCCGAAGCGCCTGCGCGAGCTTGTACGCGACGGCGGTGCCGCACAGGTGCGGACACGGGTAGCCGCAGAGCGTGGGATGCACGATCGGCGCCTGCGGCAGGGCGCCGTCGGCGCGCGGGGCGTGATGGTCCGTGATCACGACCTCGAGCCCGAGCCGGTGCGCGAGCGCGACCTCCTGCACGGCCGTGATGCCGCAGTCGACGGTGACGAGGAGGCCGCTCCCGCGCTGCGCGATCGCGCGCACCGCTCCCTCGCGCAGCCCGTATCCGGCGACGCGATCGGGGATGTGCCAGTCGACCTCTCCCCCGAGGCGCCGCAGCGCCCGCACGAGCAGCGCGGTCGCGCAGACGCCGTCGACGTCGTAATCGCCGTGGACGGTGATCCGGCGGCGCTGCGCGACGTGGCGCAGGATCGGCTCGATCGCCGCCTCGATGCCATCGAACGCCTCCGGCGCGTGAGACTCGCCGCCATCGAGCAGCGCGCGCGCCTGCTGCGGTTCGCCGAAGCCACGGCGCACGAGCGCCTGGGCGAGCGCGTCGCCGACGCCGAGCTCGCGCCGCAGCGCAGCGATCGCCTCGGGTGGGCAGTGAGGGATCTGCAGACGTGCGCTCAGCACGCCGCGGACCCTACGCGGCGGTGCGGACGCGGCTGGGCTTACGCCCGCGAATGAGCTCAGACAGGCCCTTGCTCGGATGTTTGGCTATACGGTCCCCGAGTTTCGCTAGAAGCCTCCCAGTTGATGGGGACGGACGCAGCGACTATCGTCTAGCGGGTATAAGTCTCTTATAACTGGTTGCCGATGAGATTGACGATGGCTTCGACGCTCGACGCCCACACAACGACTGAGACTGAGCGACAAGGCTCCTCCGAGGAGGTGGTCGCGGTGATCGACACCGCGGAACTCGAGGCGGCGCAGCGGGACCCGCGTGTTCGATCGTTCCTCACGGAGGCGGACGCCTACCTCCTTGAGCTCGAGCAGCAGGACCGTAACCGCTAGGCAACCGGTGGCTGCAGGGGCAGCCAGAGACGTTTGGGCTTCGCTTCAACCGACGCTCGAAACCCGTAGCGCTTACGCCACATCGCCGCGGTCTGCTCGTCGAAGGGATCGACGACGAGGACCGATGTCGCCAGCAACTCGGCCGCGCGGCGAGCGGTGGCGGCTGCATGCAGCAGCACCTTGCCATCGATCTCGGCCCACCTGTCCTTCGCGATCCAGGTGATGAGGGCCGCGGGCACTCGCACCGGACTGGCCCCAACGCGGCGGCGATCGCGTTGACTGAGCTCGACCTGTGCCGAGGCGAGCGAGTAGAAGCCTGCGACGCGACTGTCAGCAATCAGCAAGCGAGTACGTGAGGTCTGATAGGCCGCAATCGCTTCGGTGCGCAGCCAGGTACTCGCGGCTCTTGCTGCCGCACGCTCCCCGGCGTCGAAATCGTCGAGAGCAAGCCGCATCTCGTCCGGCAGGTCCTCCTCTCTCGGTGGAAGCGTGACCCACGAAGGCCGAGGGTCGCCCATGGCTGCGGCGATCGATTCAACGGTCGCGGCCTGCGTGAGGTCCTGGCCTGTCATCTATGCCACCGAGAAGGCACGGGGGTGGCTGCTCATCGACCTCGTCATCGTGCCTTCGCGCTGGCACGAGCCATCTCGGCTGCATGCTCGATCTGCGATTGGCTGGGCTTCGGGAATACCGGCGGCAGCTTGAGGTAGTTCGTCGTGGGCTCGCCGGGCACGTATCCCTGCGGCGCGTATCGTCCATGCCCCAGACGCTGGATCAGACCGTCGTCTGCGAGCTTCCAGAGCGCCCATGAGACCGTTTTGCGGCTGAAGCCCGGCATGTACTCGGCAACTTCAGCGATGTGGGTTGGACCGTTGATCGCAATCACCACCTTCAACGCCTGGTTCTGCGAGTTGCCCTCTTCTGTGCTGTCGGGCGGCGCGGGCATCGTTTCGGCGCCGAGCTGTTGGAGAGTCAGCAGTACCGACCTCCAGCGCTGGATCTCCATTTCAGCGTCGCTCGCCCTCTTGAGTGCTTGCTCAACCTGCTTCTTCGCGACGACTGCCTCTCGTTCAGCTTGCCGAATCATGTCCCGGGCCTTCGGGATCGCAGATGCGATGCTCTCAGGATCATTGAAGTCTACAAGCATCTCAGACATTATATTGAATATTGTAGCGCGGCAGGTTATCTCTGAGTAGGTGGCTACGGTCTTTTCGTTTCCCCTGTTCCAACGAATCACCGCACAGCGCTATCTCAACGACGACCGCGCCGAAACGATGCGGAAGAATGTTGCGGCGCCGCGGCGGACGCGGCCGGGCTCAGGGCCCTTAGGAGCCGCTGAGACCGGTCTCGTCCAGCGGCGCGACCCGTTCGCGGCGCGCGCCGAGCAGGTAGACGACGGCGATGCCGAGCAGGGCGCCAGGGACGGCGTAGAGCACGACCGCGACGTCGGTCGCTTTCTCGCCGGGGATGCCGAAGCTCGAGGACTTCACGCCGTAGATGACGAGGCCGACGACGATCGCGCCGATCAGCGAGCCGATCAGGGCGCCGACGATCCCGCCCCAGAAGCGGTCCGGCAGCCAGATCGTGAAGTGCCAGATCGAGAGGCCCATTATCACCCAGCCGAGCATCCCCATCAGCGGCTCCTCCCGTGCCTGCGGGAGCGCTGGCGGCGCTGCCGGCGCTTCGGCTCCTTGATCACGAGGTCCTCCGGGGCGGCGTCGGCGGCCGGCGAGGGCGGCTGCTGCTCGGTGGCGCCGAGGCCGGACTCTTCGCTCTCGGGATGCGCCTCAGGCTCTGCGACGTGCTCCCGTCCAGCAGCGGCGCCTGCGCGCGGACCGGCCTCGGCACGCCGCTCGCCGCCGTTCTCGCGACCGCTCGGCGCGGCAGCGCGCCGCGAGGCGAGCGCCGTGCGCCCGCGCGGCGAGGGCTCGCCCACGCCGCCGTC
>JBAIYK010000060.1:0-3568 GCA_037915935.1 Solirubrobacterales bacterium
CGGCGCCCGAGCCGGACCTCGCGCTGCTCGCGGGCGACCAGCTCTACGCGCTCGGGCTCGCGCGGCTCGTGCAGCTCGGCGACCTACCCGCCGTCGCCGAGCTGGCGGACGTGATCACGCTCTGCGCGCTCGCCCACGGCTGCGGCCGTGAGGAGCTCGCCGAGCTCGTCTGGCAGGCAGGCGCGCGCGCGATCGGCTGGGGGCAGAGCGCGTCGCACGCGCGCGCGAAGGCACTGACGCGCGCCGGCTCGCCGGAGGCGCTGACGGCGATGAAGGCCGCCGCCGAGGCAGCGTCCTGAAGCCAGGCGATATTGTTCCCGGCGATGGCGGCGCAGCGCAAGATGCAGCAGTCCAAATACACGGCGGATCGCCTGATTCCAGGGTCCTTCGCGGGCGAGACCGTCACACGCCGCCGCTTCATGACGGGCACCGCCCACGGCGCGGGGGCGGTCGCGGCCGCCGCCTTCACGCTGCCCTCGCTCGCGTTCGCGATCGGGCCGATCTTCAAAGAAACCCCCCACCACTGGTCGGTCGCCGGGTCGGAGAGCCTGTTCAACGAAGACAACTACGTGCCCGTCGTCGTGACGATCACTCCCGGCATCGGCCAGGTCGGCAAGACGACGATCTACGTGCGCAAGCACAACGACGAACTCGACACCGACCGCTACGACAAGGACACCCCCTACATCGCGATCACGAGCCGCTGCGCCCACCTCGGCTGCTCGGTGCGCTGGGTCGACGCCGCGAAGCGCTTCATCTGCCCCTGCCACGGCGGCGTCTACGACCTGCTCGGCGAGCGCGTCGCGGGGCCGCCGGTGCGCCCGCTCGACCGCTTCTTCACGCGCGTGAGCAAAGGGCTCGTCGAAATCGGCCCCCGCTTCAGCGTGAACAGCGAACTGCGGCGCTTCT
This sequence comes from Solirubrobacterales bacterium, assembly GCA_037915935.1. Taxonomy (GTDB): domain Bacteria; phylum Actinomycetota; class Thermoleophilia; order Solirubrobacterales; family Solirubrobacteraceae; genus Palsa-744. The sequence goes on from JBAIYK010000060.1 coordinate 910, forward strand.
CGCCGCGCGACCCCGGCGAGCCGATCGACGGCATCGGCCAGTACCTCTACCCGTCGCGCCCCTCGATCAGGATCTAGCGCGAGATGCCGAAGCTGCCAGCGCCACCGATACCGCCAGCCCTGAAGCCGCCGCCGACGCGCCCCGGCGAAGGCAACGGCAGGGTGAGCCCCGCCGATCAGGCGATCGAGGCGGGCACGAGCGTCGTGAACTGGGTCGACGAACGCACCTCGCTATCGGGCGCGACCCGCTGGCTGCTGTTCCGCAAGGTGCCGAAGGGCACGAACTGGTTCTACACGCTCGGCTCGGCGACGATGTTCGCCTTCCTGAGCCAGGCGGTGACGGGCGTCTTCCTCGCGATGTACTACCGCCCGGACGCGAACGGCGGCGCCTACGAATCGATCCGCTACGTGACGAACGACGTCTTCCTGGGCGCGTTCGTGCGGGGCATGCACAAGTGGGGCGCGAGCGTGATGGTCGTGCTCGTGTTCCTGCACATGGGCAGGACGTTCTTCTTCGGCGCCTACAAGTACCCGCGCGAGCTGAACTGGGTGATCGGCGTCGTGCTGCTGATCCTGACGATGGTGATGTCCTTCACCGGCTACCTGCTGCCCTTCGACCAGCGCGCCTACTGGGCGACGACCGTCGGCGTGAACATCAACGGCACCGGCCCGCTGCTCGGCCCCTACCTGAGCGACTTCCTGCGCGGCGGCGCCGAATTCGGCGCGACGACGCTCTCGCGCTTCTACGCGATCCACATGCTGCTCGTGCCCGGCGCGATCGCGGCGCTGATCGGCGCGCACCTCTACCTCGTGACGAAGCTCGGCACGACCGCGCCGCCGTGGCTGAGGGCGAAACAGGACTCCGAGCTGCGCAAGGTCGAGGCGTAGGACCGGCATGAACCAGCGCGAGAAGGAGGAGTACCTCCGCGAGTACGGCATCCTGAAGGCGCAGGGCAAGCCGTTCTTCCCCTACGCGGTCGCGAAGGACGGGCTGATGGCCCTGATCGTGATGGTCGTGATCATCGTCGCCTCGCTGCTGCTCGGGGTCGAGATCGGCTCGAAGGCGAACCCGACGACGACGAGCTACGAGCCGCGGCCGGAGTGGTACTTCTTCTTCCTCTTCGAGCTGCTGCGTGTGATCAAGCCCCCGAGCCTCGTGCCGCTCGCGACGATCGGCGTCCCGACGATCGCGATGATCCTGCTGTTCCTGCTGCCCTTCTTCGACCGCGGGCCCGAGCGGCGGCCGGAGCGGCGGCCGATCGCGACGCTGACAGGCGTGTTCGTGATCGGCGCGATGTTCTACCTGACCTGGACCGGCGCCCACGCGGGATCGCCCTACGTGCTCGAATGGAAGACGCCCGCCTCGATCGTGAAGCGGGGGAAGGCGGCGGTCGCGGAGTTCGAAGCAGGCCGGCTCGCGATCGCCCAGACGGGCTGCGAGGCCTGTCACAAAATCGGCGAAAACGGCAACCCGGGGCCGGGGCCGCCGCTCACGAACGTCGGCTCGCGGATACCCGCGGAAGCCATCGCGCGGACGCTCGTGAACCCGACCCAGCCGATGCCACCGTTCAGGCATTTGTCGCCAAAGAAGCGGCAGGCGATCGTCTACTTCCTCTCGAATCTGAAGTAGACCGTCGACCTGGAGTAGGCCGTCGTTTCGCCGGCGGGAGGGCGATGCGCCGGGCGCTGTCTCGCCCTGCGGGATAGGCTGCACGGATGGCTGCGAACGCGAACGAGCGAGCGGGAGCGGGGGGCGCGAGCGCGGCGGCGAGCGGGCGTCTGCAGGCGGGCGAGGTGCGCGCGATGTTCGACCGCATCGCCGGCATCTACGACCTGCTGAACGGCGTGATGAGCGCTGGGCTGCACCATCGCTGGCGCGCGCGCGCAGCCGATCTCGCGCACGTCGGTCCCGGCAGCAGGGCGCTCGACGTCGCGACGGGGACGGGCGATCTCGCGCTCGAGCTCGCGCAGCGGGTGGGCGCGGACGGCGAGGTGCTCGGCAGCGACTTCGCGGAGGCGATGCTCGCGCGCGCGCGAGAGAAGGCGCGCGCGGCGGCTGGGACGCGGCGGGCGCCGGCTGGGCGGCTGCGCTTCGAGTGGGGCGACGCGATGCAGCTGCCCTACGAGGACGACCGCTTCGACGCCGCGACCGTCGGCTTCGGCGCGCGCAACTTCAGCGACCTCTCACAGGGCCTGTCCGAGATGGCTCGCGTCGTGCGCCCCGGCGGCAGGGTGGTCGTGCTGGAGCTGACGACGCCAACCAGGGCGCCGCTGTCGCACTTCTACCGGCTCTGGTTCGACCGCGTCGTGCCGCTGCTCGGGCGCATCGCAGGCGCCTCGAGCGCGCTGCTGCGCGGCCGTCGCGGCGATGGGAGCGTCGCGAACGCATACGCCTACCTGCCGAGCTCGGTGAGGCGCTTCCCCTCGCCGGAGGGCCTCGCGGCGGAGATGCAGCGGGCGGGCCTCGATGAGATCGAGTGGATCGTGACGGCCGGCGGCATCGTCGCGATCCATGCCGGCACGGTGCAGGGCTAGGTGGCGATGCGGATCCTCGGCCGCGCCCATGCCGACGCCTCCGCGCGACACGCGCCCGTCGCGGCGGCTGCGCCGGCGCTGCAGCGCGTCGATGCGCCGCCGGCGGCAGAGGACCCCGCCGACGG
>JBAIYK010000020.1:0-14673 GCA_037915935.1 Solirubrobacterales bacterium
CCAGGGTCAGGGGCGTGACATCCAGCAGGAGGACGTCCTTGACGTCACCGGCGAGCACGCCGGCCTGGATCGCGGCGCCGACGGCGACCACCTCGTCGGGGTTGACGCCTCGGTGCGGCTCCTTGCCGGTCAGCTCCTTGACCTTCTCCTGGACGGCGGGCATGCGGGTCATGCCGCCGACGAGCACGACGTGGTCGATCTCCTTGACGCCCTTGTCCTTGGCGTCGTCGAGGGCCTGGCGGACCGGCGCGACCGTGCGGTCGAGCAGGTCGGAGGTGAGCTCGTTGAGCTTCGCGCGCGTGAGGCGCGTGTCGAGGTGCTTCGGACCACTCGAGTCGGCGGTGACGAAGGGCAGGTTGATCTGCGTCTCCTGCGTCGTGGAGAGCTCGATCTTCGCCTTCTCGGCCGCCTCGTAGAGGCGCTGCAGCGCCATCGGGTCGGCGGAGAGGTCGATGCCCTTGTCCCGCTTGAAGTCGGCGACGAGCCAGTCGACGATCGCCTTGTCGAAGTTGTCGCCGCCGAGGTGGTTGTCGCCCGCCGTCGACTTCACCTCGAAGACGCCGTCGCCGATCTCGAGCACGGAGACGTCGAAGGTGCCGCCGCCGAGGTCGAAGACGAGGATCGTCTGGTCGTGCTCCTTGTCGAGGCCGTAGGCGAGCGAGGCCGCGGTCGGCTCGTTGATGATGCGCTTCACGTCGAGGCCCGCGATCTTGCCCGCGTCCTTCGTCGCCTGGCGCTGGTCGTCGTTGAAGTAGGCGGGCACCGTGATCACCGCCGAGTCGACGCTCTCGCCGAGATACGCTTCCGCGTCCGCCTTCAGCTTCTGCAGGATCATCGCGGAGATCTGGGGCGGGGAGTACTGCTCGCTGCTCACCTCGACGCGCGCGTCGCCGTTCGGGCCGGCGACGACCTCGTAGGGGACGATCGCCTCCTCCTCGCGCACCTCGGCCTCCTTGCGGCCCATGAAGCGCTTGATCGAGAAGATCGTGTTCTGCGGGTTCGTGACCGCCTGCCGCTTGGCGACCGTGCCGACGAGGCGCTCGCCGGAGGCGGCGAACGCGACGACCGAGGGGGTCGTCCGCCCGCCCTCCGCGTTCTCGATCACCGTCGGCTCGCCGCCCTCGAGCACGGCCATGCACGAGTTCGTCGTGCCGAGGTCGATGCCTATTGTCTTCGCCATGATCGGAAGGGACTCCTTCGTGTCGATGCGGCCCCGTCAACGGCGGTCGCTGCGGAGGCGATCTGCTGCGCCCTGCTGCGATCCGTCGTCCTACGAGACCATCGCTTTATAAATCTCAGCGGGATTATGGCAGATTTCCTGTCTTCCTTCCGGGCTGTCCGGAAGAGCGCAGACGACTGTCTACCGGGAGAGGCCCTGCGCGCGCCAGCGGAGGGCGAGCTCGAGCTCCAGCCGGAGGTCCGGATCGTCGAGGTCCGAGCCGAGCAGCTCGCGCAGGCGCGAGAGCCGGTAGCGCACCGTCTGACGGTGCACGTGCAGCTCCGCCGCGGCCGCCGGCACGCTGCCGCGGTGGCGCAGCCAGCTGAGCAGCGTCTGCTCGAGCCGCGCACGCGTCCGCTGGGGCAGTTGCTCGAGCGCCGTCAGGCGACGCTGCTCGAGCTCGGCCAGCAGCGAGCGATCGCGATGCAGCAGCAGCTCGAGCAGGTGGTCAGAGGCGATCGCCAGCTCGCCCGCCGGCAGGACTCCGACGCGCTGGAGCCGAAGCGCCTCCTGCGCGCGCGCGAAGCTGACGCCCGCCTCGAGTCGAGGAAGGAAGGGACCGAGCGCGGCGTGGAAGCCGGAGTTCGGGCCGCCGATCCGCGCGAGGGCCTTGCCGATCTGCTCCTGCCTGCCGGCCGGCGCCTCGGGCGCGAGCACGCAGGTGAGTTCGTCGAGGCGCGCGCCGATCGCGTCCCCGCCCACCGCCGTCGTGAGGCGCGCGACGTCGGGCAGATCGCAGAGCAGCACGGCGAGCCTGTCCGGCAGCCGCCAGCCGGCGTCGTTCGCCGCCGTGCGCACGTCGATCTCCGCCGCCGGCTCGCCCTCCTGGACGAGCATCCGCACGAGCCGACGCCGGCGACGCTCGCGCTCGCCGGCGAGCTCGGCCTGCGCCTGGGCATAGCCCTCGACGGAGGAGGCCGACACCTCCTCGAGGTAGGCGAAGATCGACTCCGCGAGCAGCGAGACCGTCTCGGCGTCCGCGCCGTGCGCGCGCGCGACCGCGGAGAATCGCCGCCAGGAGAGGCGCGTGCCGAGGCGATAGGCGGCCTGCAGCGCGTCGAGCCCGCGGCCGGCGCGGTGCTCCCCGCGGCCGAGCTCGCGGTAGACCTCCCTGCTCGCCGCCGACATCTCCCGCGGCCGTCCGACGAGGTCGACGAACTGCTGCAGTGAGCGCCGCACCCCGGCTCGCAAGCCGCGGCCGAACGCGCCCTCGAGCGGCCGCCGATACTGAGGCACCGCCTCGCCGATCGCCGCGATCACCTCGTCTGCGAGCGCAGGCAGCTCCGGCTCGAGCGCCGCGGCGAGGGCGCGCGGCAGGCGCTCCCAGGGACGCTCGCCAGGCGAAGGGGGCTGCGGTCTCGATCCGTCCGAGGGCTGCGGTCTCGATCCGTCCGCTGGAGAGGCTCCATCCCGCGCCGCGGACACTCCGTCGCGCGCGGACGCTCCGTCGCGCGTTGACGCACGGGCACGGGGTGCTGTTTGTTTCGCCTGCACAAGAATCGCCTCGTCGATAGTCGCACAGCTGACGAGAAACGTCCAATTGCGTTGCGTATGCTCAAAGCAGTGACGCGGCTCGAGCGCAACGTGAACGTCGCGGCCGTAGTGCTGCCGTTCCTCGCCGTGATCGCGGGAGCGGTGTTGCTGTGGCGTCGCTTCTTCGACGTCGCCGACCTCGCGATCCTCGTGGCGATGTACGTGCTGACTGCGGTCGGGGTGACGGTCGGCTTCCACCGGCTGCTGACGCACCGCGCCTTCCAGACACATCGCCCGATCCGCTACCTGCTCGCCGCGCTCGGCTCGATGTCGGTGCAGGGCCCCGCGATCGACTGGGTCGCCGACCACCGCAAGCACCACACCTTCACCGACGAGGACGGCGACCCGCACAGTCCCCACGCCGGCCAGGGCGCGGGCCTGCGCGGCATGGCGCGGGGGCTCTGGCACGCCCACGTCGGCTGGCTCTTCGCAACCCACGGGCAGGCGTCCTCGCGACGCTTCGCGCGCGACCTGCTCGAGGACCGTGGCATGCGCAGGCTGAGCCGCGCCTTCCCGCTGCTCGCGCTGAGCAGCCTGCTGATCCCGTTCCTGCTCGGGCTCGGGCTGAGCGGCGGCTCGATCCTCGCCGGCCTCAGCGCGCTGTTGTGGGGCGGTCTCGTGCGGATCTTCCTCGTCCACCACGTGACCTGGAGCATCAACTCGATCTGTCACTTCTTCGGTCGCCGCCGCTTCGCGATCGAGGACCGCTCGACGAACGTGTTCTGGCTCGCGCTGCCCTCGCTCGGCGAGGCCTGGCACCACAACCACCACGCGTTCCCACGCTCCGCCTTCCACGGGCTGCGCTGGTGGGAGCTCGACCCCTCCGGGTGGCTGATCCTCGCGATGGCGAAGCTCGGGCTCGCCTGGGACGTCGTGAGGGTGAGCGTCGAGAGCCAGCGCGCGAAGGTCGCCGACGGCGTCGCCTGAGGCGCGCGCTCTCCGCGCCTGCAACAAGGGCCGGCCGGGGTCCCAGGGCCGCGCCGCGCGGCCGATTCGACAGAGGAGTCAGATGTCACGCTTGCTCAAGCCTCGCCATGCGCTCGCCGTCGTAGCGCTGCCGATCGCGCTCTCGCTCGCCGCCTGCGGCGGCTCCTCGGGCGAAGCGAGCCAGACGAGCACCGCCCGCAGCTCCGCCGCCGCCCAGCAGCAGTCGCCGCACGCTCCGACGACGGGCGGCAAAGCGAACGGAGCAGCGAGCCGCAACGCGCAGGCGAAGCCGAGCCAGACCGGCGGCACGCCGGCCAACGGCGCCGCCGGCAGCCGCGCAGCGCAGCGGCGCACCTCGCCGCAGACGGGCGCGAGCTCCTCGGCGACACGCAACGGGGCTGCGACGCAGCCGGCGCAGAGCTCCGCGAGCCTCGCGCGCCGGCGGGCCGCCCTCCAGCACGTGATCTCGGTCTACTCCGCCTGCCTGCGACAGCACGGCGTGAAGCTGCCGGCTCCGAACGGCCATAGGCCACTGCTGAACACGAAGGGCGTGAACACCTCGAGCCCGCAGTACAGGCATGCGAGCGCCGCCTGCCGGGCGGTCGCCGTCGCCGCGCTGCGCGCGGAGGCGAAGCAGCTGCGCTCTGGGAAACGCTGATCGGGGAGGCGTCGCTCCGCTGACCGACGGGGCCGTGGCGGGCGGGCACCGATCAGGCGAACGTCCCCCGGCTCGGGCACATGCGCGCGAGCGCGCAGCGCCTGCACGCGGGCGCGCGCGCGAAGCACGTGCGGCGTCCGTGGCGCAGCAGGTTGACGTGCAGCTCGAGCTCGCGTCCGGGCGGCGTGATCGAGAGCATCTCGTCGTGCAGCTCCTCGAAGCCCGCGCCTGGGCGCAGCAGCCGCAGCCGCGTGCCGACGCGCGAGACGTGCGTGTCGACGGGCACGTCGCGAAGCCCCCACGCGAACAGCAGCACGCAGGCGGCGGTCTTGCGCCCGACCCCAGGCAGCGAGGTGAGGTAGGCGCGGGCCTCATCGAGCGGCGCCTGCCTCATCCAGTCGAGCGAGAGCGGGTCGGAGGGATCGTGAGCGGACGCCGCGATCGCGGCGAGGATCGCCTTTATGCGAGCCGACTTCACCTTCGAGATCCCGCCTGGCCTGATCGCCTCCTCGATCGCCGCGACCGGCGCGGCGGCCACTCGCTCCCAGCTCGGCAGGCTGCGCCTCAGCCGCAGGAAGGCGACGTCGCGGTTGCGGTCGTTCGTGCTCTGCGAGAGCACCGTGAGCACCAGCTCGGCGAGCGGATCGCCATGCGGGGCCATGACCGGGACGCCGTAGACGTCGCGCAGGCGCTGCGCGATCGCCTTCACCCGCCGCCTGCTGGGCGGGCGCCAGTCGGCGCGGGCGATGCCTGCGATCGCGGTTGCCACGGGCACAAGCTACCGGCGTCGCGCCTCGATCCCTGTCCCGCCGGGGCCGGTCCCGTCGGAAAGAGAGGAAGTGAAGGTTCGAGAGGTGATTCGCCTCATCGAGGAAGACGGATGGCAGCTCGATCGACAACGCGGAAGCCACCGCATCTACCGCCACCGAAGCAAGTCGGGCAGCGTCACCGTCGCCGGAGCCCGCGGGAAGGACGTGCCGACCGGTACACTTGCGAACATCCTCAGGCAGGCAGCGTTGAAGGGACCGCGAAGGTGAGAGAGTTCGCCGTCATCTACGAGCAGAGCGATACTGGTTGGGGCGCATACTGCCCCGACCTCCCCGGCCTGGGCGTGGTCGGCGACACACGCGCTGAGGCCGAGCGGCTGATTCGCGAGGGAATCGAGCTGCACCTCGAGAGCCTGCGCGAGCACGCCGAAGCGATGCCCGCGCCGCGAAGCGCTGCGGGCATCGTCGCGATCGCCTGACCCGACGAGACCCTTATCCTCGGCGAGGTGCCGACCTCGACTCCCGCTCAGGCGCGCCCGACGCTCGTCTCCGTGCAAGCGTCGCGGCGCCCCCGATCGCGGGGTGGCACGAGATTCGACGCACCGCCGTGGATCTGGGGCGTCGCCCTCGCGCTGCCGCTCGCGGTCGCCTACCTGGTCGTCGCGCCGCCGAGCGGCGACCTCGCGGCGGCCGCCTACCGCTCGCAGCTGTTCGCGCGCGCCGGCTTCGTCGTCTGGGACAACGGCTGGTACGCCGGGCACGCGCTGCCCGCCTACTCGCTGCTCGCGCCCGCGCTCGGCGCCGCGCTCGGCGTGCGCGAGCTGCTCGCGCTCAGCGCGGTGCTCGCGGCCGCGCTGTTCGGCGTGCTCGCCGCCCGCGCGCTGCCGACAGGGCCGGCGCGCGCCGCGACGCTCGCGTTCGCCTTCGGCTTCTGCGCCGAGCTGCCCTCCGGACGGGTGCCCTACGACCTCGGCGTCGCGGTCGCGGTCGCGGCGCTGCTCGCGACCTCATCGGCGACCGGCGGGTCGCGACAGTGGCCTGCGCTCACGATTGCGGTGGCGCTCGCCGTCGCGACATCCGTCGCAAGCCCCGTCGCGGGTGCGTTCCTCGCGCTAGTCGCGCTCGCGCTCGCCCTGTCCGCGACGGCCGTCGACGGCGCGACATCGGCGCGCATCTTGCGGGCGACGCCTCCGATCGCCGTCTGCGCCGCCGCGCTGCTGCCGATCCTCGCGCTGTCGCTCGCCTTCCCGGAGGGCGGCTACGAGCCCTTCGCCGCCGGCGCCTTCTGGCCGGAGCTCGCCGCGGCGCTCGCCTTCGCGGCGCTGCTGCCCCGCGGCGCTCTGAGCGCGAACGCATGGCGGACGCTGCGGATCGGCGCGATCCTCTATGCGCTCGCGCTCGTCGCCAGCTTCCTCGTGAAGACGCCGATGGGCGGCAACGCCGTGCGGCTCGGTGCGCTGTTCGGGACGCCGCTCGTGGTCGCGGCCCTCTGGGACAGCGAGGTCTCGATCGGCGCGCGGCGCGGCGGCGGGCGCGCGGCGGCGATGCGCCCTCTGCGCAGGCGGGCGTTGGGCCGTCGCGTGTTGGGAGGGCGGACGCTGCTGCTGCTGCTCGCCCCGGCGCTGCTCTACTGGCAGCTCGCGAGCGCGATCGACGACCAGGTGTCGCTCGCCGGCGACCAGACGGTGAAGGCCTCCTTCTATGCGCCGTTGCGGAAGGAGCTGCTGCGACTCGCCGCCGGCAGGGCGAGCGGGCACGAGGCGGGCAGGCATGGGGCGGGTGGGGCTGATGCGAGTGGGGACAGGGCGGGCGGGAATCCAATCCGAGTCGAGGTGCCGCTCACGGGCGCCCACTGGGAGTCCGCCTTCCTGCCCTCCGGCGAGATCTCGATCGCGCGCGGCTGGGAGCGCCAGCTCGACACACGCTACGACGCCCTCTTCTACAGACGTGGCCTCACAGCCACCGCATACAGGCGCTGGCTCGACGCGAACGCGATCTCCTACGTCGCGCTGCCGAACGCGCGCCTCGACGAGGCCGGCCGACAGGAGGCGCGTCTGATCGAGGCACGCCCACCGCTGCCCTACCTGCGCGAGGTGTGGCGCAGCAGGCATTGGCGCCTGTTGCAGGTGCTGCATCCGACGCCGCTTGCGCAGCCGCCCGCGAGGATGCTCTCCGTCGGCGTCGACTCCTTCTCGCTCCTCGCCCCCCGCGCCGGCAGCTACGAGGTGCGCCTGCACTGGAGTCCTTATTGGGTCCCCACGGGCCCCATCCCCGCCCGCCGTGTCCCAATCCACTTGTCCGCCCATCCGCCCGCCCGCCCGCTGCGCTCGGGACGCACCTGCGTCTCGCGCGCGCCTGACGGGTTCACGAGGGTGAGCACGGCGGGCGCAGGAGTCGTGCGCGTCGGCGTCGCGTTCTCGCTTTCGCGCGTCTTCTCCGAAGCCCCACGTTGCGCACATTGAGCCTGCGCCGGCCGCAACGGCCGTGATGTCCCGTCGACGCATGCACTACGCTCTGCGCGATGCAAGCGAGGGCTCGCGCGCTGCAGCAGCGTCTGTTGCCGAGGGGATGGGTCGACGCGCTGCGCCAGCTCGCGCTGTTCGCGGCGGCCTACCTCTTCTACAGCGTCGTGCGGGCGATGCCTCAGGTCGACACGACGACCGCCTTCGACCACGCGCGTGACCTGATCAGGATCGAGCGCTCGCTGCACGTCTTCGTCGAGCCCTCGGTCCAGGCTTGGGCGATGGGCAGCCACGCGCTGATGGACGTCGCGAGCTGGCTCTACGTCAACGCCCAGACGAGCGTCACCGTCGCCGCGCTCGTCTACATCTACCTGCGCCACAACGGGTCCTTCTACTTCGTGCGCAACATGCTGATGGTCGCGATGGCGATCGCCCTGATCGGCTACGCGATCTTCCCGACCGCGCCGCCCCGGTTCATGCCCGAGTGGGGCTTCGTCGACACGGTCGCGACGTTCACCGGCGTTCACGTCGAACACTCGAGCCCGTCGATGACGGCGCTCTTCAACCCCTACGCGGCGGTGCCCTCGATGCACGTCGCCTTCGCGCTGATGATCGGCTGGAAGCTCGCGAGGCTCGTGCGCTCGCGCGTGGTGAAGGTCGCCTGGGCGCTCTACCCCTTCCTCGTCGTCTTCGTCATCATCGCGACCGCGAACCACTTCGTCCTCGACGCGCTGCTCGGCGCGCTCACGGCGGCGGTCGCCGCCTACGCCGCGCGCAGGCTCGCGCAGGTCGGCCCCGTCGCCTGGCGGCTGCCTACGCCGGCGGCGCAGGCGCAGGCGCGCGGATAGGGGAGGCGATGGCCGAGCGACCTCGGATCCCTGGGCAGCGGCGGCGCCCCTCGCGGTCGTCGCGGCGGCGTGAGCGCGGTCACCGCGGCCGGCCGCTGATCGGCCGCGGACGCCGGCCGCTCACCGCGGCGGAGCGGCGCGAGCTGATGCGCAGCCGGCTGATCGAGTCGCGCCTCACGCCGAACGCGATCTCGCTCACCGGCCTCGCCCTCAACGTGCTCGCCGCCGCGCTCGTGTGGGAGAAGCTGTTCTTCCTCGGCGGGATCTCCTTCGTCGTCGGCTCGGTGATGGACACGCTCGACGGGCGCTACTCGCGCATGTCCGGCAAGGGCACCCCCTTCGGCGCGTTCCTCGACTCGACGCTCGACCGGATCGAGGAGGGCGTCGTGCTCACGGCGGTCGCGGCGGTGTTCGCCTCCGAAGGGCGGCAAGGCGCGGCGGCCGCGGTCGTGGTCGCGGTGCTCGCCTCGCTGATGGTCTCCTACACGCGCGCCCGCGCGGAGGCGCTCGACGTCGAGTGCAAGGTAGGGCTCGCGACGCGGCCCGTGCGCGTGACGATCCTCTCCGCCGGCCTGATCTTCGCGCGCGGCGCCTCGCTCGGCCACTTCAGCCTGCTCGCCCCCGCCGTCTACGTGCTTGCCGCGCTGAGCGTACTCACGGTGCTGCAGCGGATCTGGCACGTGCGCAAGTCGTTGAGCTGAGCGGCCGCGCGTCACCGCCAAGGACTCGCGGGGTACTCTGCGCAGGCCATCGAACAAGGACTTCGCAAGTGAGCGCACAGCAGAGCAACGGCAGGGCATCCAGCAACGGCGCCCCCCGGTACGCGCAGGACAAGGTCAGGGTCGCGATCATCGGCGTTGGCAACTGCGCCTCCGCCTTCGTCCAGGGCGTCCACTACTACGCGGACGCGGACCCGAGTCAGCGCGTGCCTGGCCTCATGCACGTCGACCTCGGCGGCTACCACGTCTCGGACATCGAGTTCAGCGCCGCGTTCGACATCGACGCGGCGAAGGTCGGCAAGGACCTCGGCCAGGCGATCTGGGCGGGGCAGAACAACACGGTGAAGTTCGCGAAGGGCCAACGGGCGGTGCCGGCGAAGCTCGGCGTGAAGGTCCATCGCGGCATGACCCACGACGGCCTTGGCAGGTACCTGAAGGAGAAGATCGTGAAGGCGCCGGGGGAGACGGCGGACATCGTCAGCATCCTGCGCGAGACGCACACCGACGTCGTCGTCTCCTACCTGCCGGTCGGCTCCGAGCAGGCGACGAAGTGGTACGTCGAGCAGGTGCTCGAGGCGGGCTGCGGCTTCGTCAACTGCATCCCCGTGTTCATCGCGCGCGAGGACTACTGGGACAGGCGCTTCCGCAAGGCGAAGCTGCCGATCGTCGGCGACGACATCAAGTCGCAGGTCGGCGCGACGATCGTGCACCGGACGCTCGCGCGCCTGTTCGAAGACCGCGGCGTGAAGATGCGGCGCACCTCGCAGCTGAACGTCGGCGGCAACATGGACTTCTACAACATGCTCGAGCGCGAGCGGCTCGAGAGCAAGAAGATCTCAAAGACGAACGCGGTCACCTCGATCATGGACGAGACGCTGCCGGCGAGCGACGTCTACATCGGCCCCTCCGACTACGTGCCCTGGCTGACGGACCGCAAGTGGGCGCACATCAGGGTCGAGGGCCAGGCCTTCGGCGACGTGCCGCTGAACGTCGAGCTGAAGCTCGAGGTCTGGGACTCGCCGAACTCGGCGGGGATCGTGATCGACGCGGTGCGCTGCTGCAAGCTCGCGCTGAACGACGGCATCGGCGGCCAGCTCGACGGCCCGAGCTCCTACCTGATGAAGTCGCCGCACACCCAGCGCGAGGACCACCTCGCGCGCGCCGAGACGGAGAAGTTCATCGCGAAGCACGCGCGGCGATCGGCCGCGCAGGCGGGCTCCCGCGCGGCGGCAAGCCGTGCGGCCGCGGGCGATGCGTCGAGGAGCCGCGCCCCGAAGTCGCCCTCCGCGAAACGCCCCGCGAAGGCGAGCGCGCGCGGCTGACACCCGCCTCGCGCACAGCTCGCCGAGCCCCCTTCGCAGGCGCGATAATGGTGAGGTGGCCTCGCGAGCGCTCTCGATCGCCCACGTCTGTCCGCTGCTGTGGGAGGCCGAGGACAGCGACCTCGTCGTGCACGTGCGGGGGCTCTGCGAGGAGCTCTCCCGCCGCGGACACCGCGTCCTGATCCTCGCGCCCTCGCGCTCAGGGGAGCGCGTGCGCGAGAGCAGGCGCGCGCTGCGGCAGACGCGCGCGGAGCCGTCGCGGCTGCTCGAGGGCGCCGACGCAGGCCGCCCTCGCGTGCTTGCGGTCGCGGAGGCGCTCGCGCTGCGAAGGAGCGGCGAGACGCGGCTGCGGCGCGCGCCGGCGGCCGTGCCCGTCGACGCCTCGCACACGCTCGAGCTGCTGCTGAGCGGCGTCCCGCTCGACATCGTCCACGTGCACGAGCCGTTCGCGCCGAGCGTCTCGAACGCGGCGCTGCGCCACTCGCGCTCGCTGAACGTCGCCACCTTCCACGCGCCGACGGAGCGGCTGCTCTCGACCTCGATCGCGCGCAGGCTCGTCGAGGGCTTCTTCGGCCGCCTCGACGCGCGCGCCACGACGAGCGCGCAGACGGCCGCGCTGATGCGCCGCTGCTTCGGCGGCGAGTACGCGCTGCTCGCCGCCGCGGAGCGGAGGGACTGGGCGGCGCTCGCCGATCAGGTCGAGGCGGTCTACGAGCAGGTCGCCGCCCGCAGGCACGACCGCCGCGGAGACGCGGCGCTCGCCGCGACGCTCGCGAGGCGTCCGCTGATCGACGTCGACCTGCACATGCACACCGACCACTCCTACGACTGCGAAACGCCCGTCGAGGTGTTGCTCGCGACCGCGCGCGAGCGGGGGCTGCGCGCGATCGCGGTCACCGACCACAACGAGATCTCGGGGGCGCTCGAGGCGCGCGAGAAGGCGCTCAGGGCAGGCTCGCACTCGCCCGCCCGACCGCCCCTGAAGGTGATCGTCGGCGAGGAGGTGAAGACGGCCTCCGAAGGGGAGGTGATCGGGCTGTTCATCGAGCGGCGGATCGCGCCAGGGATGACGCTCGCGCAGACGATCGCCGAGATAAGGCGCCAGGGCGGGCTCGTCTACGTGCCGCACCCGTTCGACCGCATGCACTCCGTGCCCGACTACGAGCACCTGTTGCCCGTGCTCTCCGAGATCGACGCGATCGAGGTGTTCAACCCGCGGGTCGCGATCGCCGCCTTCAACGAGGAGGCGGCCCGCTTCGCGGGCAAGTACGGGATTCCGGCGGGCGCCGGCTCGGACTCGCACGTCGCCCAGGGCCTCGGTTCGGTGCGGATCAGGATGCGGGACTTCGACGGCCCGACGGAGTTCCTGCAGTCGCTGCGCGAAGCGGACATCCTCACGAGGCCGAAGAGCCTGCTCTACGTCCAGGCGCTGAAGTTCCTGCAAACGAAGGCGACGCCGCCCGCCGCGCGCAGGGCGAGCCGGGAGCGGCGCGTGCGCAGGGCGACCCAGCCGCGACGGAGGGGATGAGGACATGGGGAACCGCTGTCGAGAGCGGCTCGTCCACTGGAAGGCGCTCGCCGGCCCCTCTCCGCGGCGGAGCGCATCGGCGAGCCCTATCGAGAGCGGCGGCTGAAGACCTGCAAGCCCGCTCCACCTGGGCGAGATCGTTCAACGCGCAAGCGGCGATGCACCGGCAAGGACATGAAAGGGGGTCGTCAAAACCCTCCGCGTCGATGCCGCTGACAGACGACGAGATCCGCGAGAAGTACCTCGAGCGGGCGATCAGGGAGCTCAACTCGCTCACGCGGGAGCTGCAGGGGTGCGAGCTCTGCCCGCGCGGCAACCTGATGCCCGTGCTGGGCTCAGGCCATCCGCAGGCGGACGTGATGCTGCTGAAGCACTCGCCGACGCCGGCGGAGATCGAGGAGGGGGTCGCCTTCTACGGCCGCTCGGGCAGCGCCCTGATGAAGGCGCTGAAGCGCCTCTCGATCGACCCGCTCGCCGTCTACGGCACGCTCTGCGTGAAGTGCCCACTGAGCGATCCCTCCCTCGCGGACTTCGGCTGCGTCTCGCGGGTGATCGAGGAGATCGCGATCGTGCAGCCGAAGATGATCGTCGCGATGGGCCTCGAGGCGCTGCAGACGCTGAACGAGCTCGAAGTGCCGCTCGCGCAGGAGATCGCGCCGGCGCTCGGCGAGGTCCAGCGCCTCACGCCGAGCATCGAGGCGCTGTACGTGCCGAACATCGACGACTCGCTCGACGAGCAGGGCGCGAAGCGCGCCTTCTGGGACGCATTCAGGAAGCTCGGCGACTGGTACGCGGCGCAGCCGCCTTATTAGAGCGTGAGCACGATCTTGCCCAGCTTGCCGCCGGCGGCGAAGCGATCGTAGGCGGCGGCAGCCTCGGCGAGCGGAAAGGTCTGCGCGAGCGGGACGGTGACCCTGCCGCTCGCGATCAGGGGCAGCGCCTCGCGCTCGACTCTGCGCGCGGCGGCCGCCTTCTCCTCCAGCGGCCGCGACCGCAGCGTCGAGCCGTGGATGCGGGCGCGCTTGCCCATCAGCGCGAGCAGGTTGAGCTCGGCCTTCGCGCCCGCGCTCACACCGATCACCACGATCCGTCCGCCCTCGGCGAGCGCGGCGAGGTTCTCGGCGAGGTTCGGAGCGCCGACGAGCTCGAGCACGACGTCGAACGGCCCCGCCTCGGCGAAGCCCTCGGGCGCGATCGCGTGCGCCCCGAGCGCGGCGACCTGCCCGCGCAGAGCCTCGTCGCGCACGGTGGCGATCACCTGCGCGCCGGCCGCGGCCGCGAGCTGGATCGCCGCGGTGCCGACGCCGCCCGCGCCGCCGTGCACGAGCAGGCGCTCGCCCGGACGCAGCGCGGCCTGCGCGAAGAGCGCGTCGTGGGCGGTGACGAAGACCTCCGGCAGGCCGCCCGCCTGCGGCCATGAGAGGGAGTCGGGCACGAGCATCAGCTGCCGTTCGTGCACGACTGCTAGCTCCGCCTGGCCGCCGCCGCTCACGATCGCCATCACGCGCTCGCCGCCGGCGAACCGCAGCGTCCCCGGACCGACCGCGGCGACCTCGCCCGCGAGCTCGAGCCCAGGGATGTCCTGGGGCGACCCGGGCGGCGCGGGGTAGAGACCGCGGCGCTGCATCATGTCGGCGCCGTTGAGGCCCGCGGCGCGCACCCTGACGAGCGCCTCTCCCGCACCGGGCTCCGGATCTGGGCGATCCTCGATCGCGATCTCGCCGTCGCGGACGATGACTGCGCGCATGTGGGCGGCAGGCTAGCGGAGGCGCGCCGCAGCTGAGCGCGTGGGGCGCGGCATGCGGCCGATCGAGCGGGCGATCGCGACTCAGAGCGGCGAAGGCGCCACCGCGTCGATCCGCTCGCGCAGCGCACGGGCCGCGGCCTTGGGGTCATCCGCGTCGGCGACCGCTCGCAGCACGCACACCCTGCTCGCGCCGGCGGCGAGCACCTGGGCGAGATTGCCTGAGTCGATGCCGCCGATCGCGAAGAACGGCACGCTCGCGTGGGCGGCCGCGTACTCGACGAGCGCCGTACCGACGGCGGGCCGTCCGGGCTTCGTCGGCGTCTCGTGCACGGGGCCGACGCCTATGTAGTCGACGAGCGCGGCGCTTGCCGCGTCGACCTCGGCGGGCGAATGCGTGGAGAGCCCGACGAGCAGCCGCGGCCCGACGAGCTCGCGCACCTCGTCCGGCGGCAGGTCGTCCTGGCCGACGTGCACTCCGTCGGCGCCGCAGGCGAGCGCGACCTCCGGCGAGTCGTTGACGATGAAGAGGACCCCGAGATCGCGGCAGATCGCGGCGGCCTCGCGTGCGCTGTGCAGCAGCTCGCGCTCGCTGACGTCCTTCTCGCGCAGCTGCACGAGATCGACGCCCCCGGCGACGGCGGCGGGCAGCACCTCGGCAAGCGCGCGCCCGCCTGGGTGCGCCCCGCAGACGAGGTAGAGCCGAGCGTTTGCGAGACGATCGCCGGCAACGTCCACGCCGCGAGGCTAGCATCAGGTCGATGGGCGTCGACTCGGGTGGGAACGTGGATGTGGCGGTGCTCGGCGGGGGCGTGATCGGCCTCGCCGTCGCCTGGAGGGCGCGTCGGCTCGGACACTCGGTGCTCGTGCTCGAGCGCGAGCAGGTCGGCGCCGGCGCCGCGAGCGTCGCGGCCGGCAGGCTCGCGCCCGGCGCGGAGGTGGAGTT
>JBAIYK010000041.1:0-2461 GCA_037915935.1 Solirubrobacterales bacterium
CCCGAACAGCAGCACCCTCGCGCCCCGCGCTGCGGCGAGCGCGGCGCCCGCCGCGACCTCGCCTGGGCCGCGGTCGGCGCCGTTCGCGTCGACCGCGATCACGGGCACGCGCCGGCCGTTCGGGACCCGCGCGTCGAGTGCCGCCGCCGAGGCGAGCCCGGCGCCCTCGCCCTTCACGGCACTCGCCGGAGCAGATCCGCCGGCGGCGCCGCTACTCGCCGTAGTCCTCGCCCTCGAGCTCGAGCTCGCTCTGCGCGAGCACCTCGCGCCCCTTGTAGGTGCCGCAGAAGGGGCAGACGCGGTGCGGCCGGCGCAGGCTGTGGCAGCGCGGGCACTCGTTCACGGCGGGGGCGGCGATGCGGTGCTGGGCGCGCCGCGTCGAGGTGCGCGAGTGCGACTGCTTTTTCTTCGGGACGGCCATCGCCGCTGAAGGCTAGCGCACGCGGCGGGGCGCGGCGCGGCCGGCATCCGGCCTCGCGGCGCGGGCGCCGACCGGGCGCGTCGTCATTCCAGCTTCAGCTCCCGCAGCTTCCCCCAGCGCGGGTCGGGCTCGCGCTCGTGGGCGTGGCCCTCGCCCGCCTCGTTCAGGTCCGCCGCGCAGACCGGGCACAGCCCGCGGCACTCCTCCCTGCAGAGCACCGTCACGGGAGCGGCGAGCACGAACGCGTCGCGTGCCCAGCTCGCGAGATCGAGAGTGTCCCGCTGCACGTACGGGCTGTCGAGCTCCGGGCCGCCGCCTGGCACCTCGACCTCGCGCGCGTCGACGCTCAGCACCGGGCTCGCGTCCTTCAGGCAGCGCATGCAGGGCCCTGACAGCGCCGCCTCGAAGGAGAGCCGCAGCGCATAGCCGAGGCCGGCGAGGCGCGAGACTTCGAGCTGCGCCTGCACCGCCTCAGGCTGAGGCTCGTAGCGCTGCCCGCCGAGCGTCAGGCCCTGCAGCGGCACGCAGAGCTCGAGCCGCCGCCCCTGCCCCGAGCGCAGCCTCAGGCTCGCGAGATCGAACAGATGCGTGAGCGGGGCCACCGTCCCAGGCTAGCGCCGCCGCTGCGCGCCTGGCGCGCCTGCTCAGTCCGCCGCCAGCTCCCGCTTCAGGATCTTGCCGGTCGCGTTCCTTGGCAGCCGCTCGAGGAAGACGACCTCGCGCGGCACCTTGAAGCGGGCGAGGTTCTGCTTCACGAACGTCTGCACCTGCTCGCCCGTCAGCCCTGACCCTTCGCGTGGGACGACGAACGCCTTCAGGCGCTCGCCGAACTCGACGTCGGAGACGCCGATCACCGCCGCCTCCTCGATCTCCGGGTGGTCGGAGAGCAGGTCCTCCACCTCGCGCGGGAAGACGTTCTCGCCGCCGGAGACGATCATCTCGTCGTCGCGCCCCTCGACGAACAGACGCCCCTGCGCGTCGAGCCGGCCGACGTCGCCCGTGCTCATCAGGCCGCTCACGATCTCCTTGTTGCCGCCGCCCGTGTAGCCGTCGAAGACCATCTCGTTGCCGACGAAGATCCGCCCGCTCTGCCCCGTCGGCACCTCGTCGCCCTGCTCGTCGAGCAGCTTCACGACCGTGCCGAGCGGCGGCCTGCCCGCCGTCCCCGGCGCGGCGCGCAGTTCCTGCGGCGTCGCGATCGTCGCCCAGGCGACCTCGGTCGAGCCGTAGAGGTTGTAGAGCACGTCGCCGAAGGCGTCCATCGCCCTGATCGCGAGCTCGCCGGGCAGCGCCGACCCGGACAGGGCGATCGCCCGCAGGCAGCTCACGTCGTAGCGGGCGAGCGTCTGCTTCGGCAGCTCGAGCATCCGCTGCAGCATCACGGGCACGAGCACGAGCGCGCTCGCCCTGTGCTCCGCGACCGCCCTCAGCGTGTCCTCCGGGTCGAAGCGCCGCCGCAGCAGCAGCGTCGAGGCGAGCGCGAGCGCGAAGGAGAAGTTGCCGAACCCCCAGGTGTGGAACAGGGGCGCGCCGATCAGCGTCGTCTCGCGCGCCTTCAAGGGGATCTTCGAGAAGATCGAGGCGAGCGGCTCGATCGAGTCCGGCTGTTTGCGGCCGGCGCCCTTCGGCGCGCCGGTCGTGCCGGAGGTGAGGATCACGACTTTGCCCTGTTCGACGGGCGGCTTCAGGTCGGCGTCGTCGCTCGCCGCGATCGTCTGCTCGAGCGTCGGGTCCTCGCACTGCTCGCCCGGGTCGCACCAGCCGACGAAGCGCACGCGCCCCTGCCCCCCTTCGCGCACGAGCCCCGAGAACTCCTCGTCGTAGATCAGGCCCTTCGGGCCCTCGCGCCTCATCACGTCGGCGATCTGAGGGCCGGCGAACGCCGTGTTCAAATACAGCGCGCTCGCGCCGAGCTTCGAGCAGGCGACCGTCGCCTCGATGAAGCCGCGGTGGTTGCGGCACATGATCGCGACCGCGTCCCCTTCGCCGATGCCCGCGGCCGCGAGCCCGCGCGCGAGCGCGTTGCTGCGGCGGTGGACC
>JBAIYK010000005.1:0-79764 GCA_037915935.1 Solirubrobacterales bacterium
AGACGCCGAGCAGCAGGCTTCCTACCTGCCCGCCTTCGCGAGCGACAGCCCGCCCGTCGCGGCGCTGTGCCTGCTCGAGCCGGCGCCGCTGTTCGACCCGCTGCGCCTGGCGACGAAGGCGCGGCGCGACGGCGAGGACTGGGTGCTGAACGGGGCGAAGTCGCTGATCGCGCGCGCGGGCGAGTGCGAGCTGTTCCTCGTCGCGGCGGACGTGGAGGGCCTGGACGCAAGCGACGGCGATGGTGACGGCTCTGCTCGCGCGAACGGCGCGGCGGCGAGGCAGGGCGGCCCTGCGCTGTTCGTGATCGAGTCCTCGACGCCCGGCCTCTCGGTGCAGGGCGAGCCCGCGATGGGCCTTAGAGCCGCCGCGACCGGGCGCCTGCTGCTGGAGGACGTGCGCCTGCCGGCCTCGGCGCTGCTCGCGGGCGGCGAGCTCGCCGCCTACCTGGAGTGCGTGCAGCGCGCCCGCATCGCGTGGTGCGCGCTCGCGACCGGGACCGCGAGGGCGGTGCTCGACTACGTGATCCCCTACGTGAAGGAACGGACGGCGTTCGGCGAGTCGATCTCCAACCGCCAGGCGGTCGCGTTCGCGGTCGCCGACGTCGGCATCGAGACCGAGGCGATGCGGCTGCTGACCTACCGGGCGGCGAGCCGGGCCGACCAGGGGGCGAGCTTCGACCGCGAGGCCGCGCTCGCGCGGCGCCTGTGCGCGGCGAAGGCGATGAAGATCGGCTCCGAAGGCGTACAGCTGCTCGGCGGCCACGGCTACGTGAAGGAGCACCCGGTCGAGCGGTGGTACAGAGATCTGAGGGCAGCCGGCGTGATGGAGGGCGCCCTCCTCGTCTGAGAGGAAAAGCAAAGACATGATCAACCTCGAGACACCGAAGAAGTTCAGGCCGCTCGTAGATCAGGCGAACGAGGTCGCAAAGGAGATCCTGCGGCCGATCTCGCGCAAGTACGACCTCGCCGAGCACTCCTATCCGAAGGAGCTCGACATGCTCGCCGCTCTGATCGACGGCATGAACGAGGGCGGCGAGCACAGCGGCACCGGCGCGGCCGGCGTGCGGCGTAGCGCGAACGGCAAGGTGGACGGCGAGAACCGCAACGGCACGAACCTCTCGACGGTGCTCTCGATCATCGAGATGTGCTGGGGCGACGTCGGCCTGCTGCTCTCGATGCCCCGCCAGGGCCTCGGCAATTCCGCGATCGCCTCCGTCGCGACCGAGGAGCAGCTGCAGCACTACGGCGGCCGCTGGGCGGCGATGGCGATCACCGAGCCCGAGGCGGGCTCCGACTCCGCCGCGATCCGGACGACCGCGGAGCTGGACGGCGAGGAGTACGTGCTGAACGGCGAGAAGATCTTCGTGACCGCCGGCGAGCGCGCGGACCTGATCGTCGTGTGGGCGAGCCTCGACCGCAGCAAGGGCCGCGCGGCGATCAAGTCGTTCATCGTGGAGAAAGACAACCCAGGGCTGAAGCTGGAGCGCCTGGAGCACAAGCTGGGGATCAGGTCCTCCGACACGGCGAACTTCCGCCTGGAGAACTGCCGCGTGCCGAAGGACGCGCTGCTCGGCAGCCCGGCCGTCGACGTGAAGCAGGGCTTCGCGGGCGCGATGCAGACCTTCGACAACACGAGGCCGCTGGTCGCGGCGATGGCGATCGGCGTGGCGCGGGCGGCTTTGGAGGAGACGCGGAGATGCCTGAGCGCGGCGGGCGTGGAGATCGACAGCGCGACGCCCGCGCTCTGCCAGCACGCGGCCGCGGCGCGCTTCCTGGAGCTGGAGGCCGACTGGGAGGCATCGCGCCTGCTGACGCTGCAGGCCGCCTGGATGGCCGACAACTCGAAGCCGAACTCGCTGCAGGCGTCGATGGCGAAGGCGAAGGCTGGCAGGACGTGCGTGGAGGTGACGCTCGGCTGCGTGGAGCTGTGCGGCAGCGTGGGGTATGGCGAGGGGGAGCTTTTGGAGAAGTGGGCCAGAGACGCGAAGATCCTGGACATCTTCGAGGGGACTCAGCAGATCCAGCTGTTGATCGTGGCGCGGCAGCTGCTCGGGAAGACTTCGGCGGACCTCAAGTAGCCTCGTCGCGGTGCCAGGGGGGCAGGCCCGCGGCCTCGGTGATGAGGCGGGTGCCGCGGCCTCTGGTGAAGAAGCTGTAGGACCAGCGCAGCAGCACGAGCAGTCTGTTCTCGAAGCCGATGAGATAGAAGATGTGCACGACGAGCCACGTGACCCAGGCGGTGAGGCCGGTGAGGCGCAGGCCACGCAGTTCGGCGACCGCGTGCCCGCGGCCGATCGTCGCGAGCGAGCCCTTGTCGCGGTAGGAGAACGGCGGCAGCGGGCGGGTGGGACTCTCGTTCGCGCGCGCGGCGAT
This sequence comes from Solirubrobacterales bacterium, assembly GCA_037915935.1. GTDB lineage: Bacteria > Actinomycetota > Thermoleophilia > Solirubrobacterales > Solirubrobacteraceae > Palsa-744. Next base: position 2,374 of record JBAIYK010000005.1, read on the forward strand.
CAGCTTGCCGGCGTAGCGGCCCTGCTGCATCGCGACCGGCGCGAGCCCCGGCAGGCTCTGCGGCTGCCCGCTGGCGGCGTCGCGCACCTGGACCATGTCGCCGATCGCGAAGATCTCGGGGTGGCCTGGGAGCGTGAGGTTAGGCTCGACGATGAGGCGCCCGGCGCGGTCGACCTCTGCGCCGCTCGCCTTGGCGAGAGTCGCGGCGAGCGGGGAGGCGGTGACGCCGGCCGCCCATACGACGGTCCTGGTCTCGATCTCGCTGACAGCGCCGTCTGCGGTCTGCAGCTCGACCCTGTCGGGATGGACGTCGACCATCCTGTGCTGCAGCATGAGCGTGACGCCGAGGCGATCGAGGTCGGCGGCGGCGCGGCTCGACAGCTTGGGCCTGAAGCCCGTGAGCGCCCTGTCCGCCATCTCGACGAGCAGCACCCTGCCCGCGCGGGGGTCGCTGCTCCTGAACTCTGCGGGCAGCGTGTCCATCGCGAGCTCTGCGATCTGCCCGGCCATCTCGACGCCCGTAGGGCCGGCGCCGACGACGACGAACGTGAGCCAGCCGAGCCGCTTCTGAGGGTCCTGCTCGAGCTCGGCCGCCTCGAACGCCTGGAGGATCCGCCCTCTCACCTGCAATGCGCTGTCGAGCGTCTTGACCTCTAGCGCGAGCGTCCGCCACTCTTCGTGGCCGAAGTAGGCGTAGCTCGATCCGCCAGCGACGACTAGCGTGTCGTATGGCAGGCGCCTGCCCGCGGTGCCCGCGATCGCGGGGTCGACGACGACCTCCCTCGCGTCGAAGTCGAAGCCGACGACCTCACCCATGAGGACCCTGACGTTGGCCTGGCGTCTGACGATGCGCCGCAGCGGCACCGCGATCTCGCCCGGGGAGAGCGATCCGGTCGCAACCTGGTAGGAGAGCGGCTGGAATAGGTGGTAGTTGTGGCGGTCGACGAGCGTGATCTCGGCGTCGAGGTGCGAGAGCGCCCTGACAGCCTGCAGGCCGCCGAAGCCGCCGCCTACGACGACGATGCGGTGGCGTGGCTGCGCTGCGCTCATTGCGGGACAGTCTCTCACAGCGGGTTGGCATGAGGGCGGCGCTTCATCGACGCGTTGACATGTGTGCAGCAGCGAGGCGGCGATCTGCTCGATTGCGGCAAGCCGCTCGATTGGGACCTCATGCGAGGTCAGCGGTCTCGAAGAGCGGATAACGTCCGTGGCGCGGTGAGGTGAAGCCGATCGTGAAGCTGACGACGCCGAGCGCGATATGGAAGATCGCGCCTGCGAACGTGTGGGAGAGCAGTCCGAGATACGGGTATCCAACGACATGGCCGAACGCAAGGAAGCCCCAGCTGGCGAGCAGGCCGTAGAACAGGCCGACCCCTATTGCGTAGGCGCGTGCGCTGTCCGCCCGCCGCCAAGTGGCAAGACCCAGCAGCCCGCCGAGCGTGTAGGCGGTGCTGTTCCACGGCCCGACGATCTTGTTTTCGAACGCCAAGATGATGAATCCGGCTACGCCGATCGCCAGCAGCACGAGGCCCATACCGAGCGCGTAGAACTGGGCGCGTGTCCTGGACTCGTACATCGCCCACCTAGGTCCGAGCCCGCGTCTCCATCTCACGCCAGAACTCGCGCAGCTTGCTCCGGTGGATCGCGTGCTGCCACGGCGGCCGGCGTCGCAGCGCGATCTCGCGCTGCTGGCGGCAGAAGGCGCGCCGCACGCCGCGATGCGCGTCCGGTTCGTCCGGCGGCGGCTGCCGGTAGGGGCAGAGGCCCCAGCCGCATCGCGAGGGGCAGCCTTCGCCGAGGATCTCAGAGCGGTCGCGGCTGCCGCTGAGGCAGTATGGGAGCGTCTGCATGTGCGCGAACGCGTCCTGGCGGTCCTCCGGGCTCGTCTGGTTGAGGTTGAGCAACACCGTCACGTCCGCGAGGAGCTGCGCCGCACCCGGGCTGAGCTGCGTTGCGCGTCGGCGGGTGTCCTTGCCCTCGTCGCCCCAGAGGTATGAGAGCCAGCGGCCGCTGCGCAGCTCGCTGCGCCGCACGGCTGCGCGCGCAAGACGCGCGGCGCGGCGCGTGAACGGATGGCGATCGCGCCCGCCGCGGCGCATGTGGCGCGCGAAGAGGTCGAGCGTCTGCTGAGCGTCCGCGCCGGCGACCGCGTACAGCGCGAGCGCCTGGTAGAGCGCGATCCGCGCGTACCAGAAGCGCGCGTGCTCGACGCAGATGCCCGCGACGAGCTCCCGGTTCAACGTCACCCAGCCGGGGCCGCTGACGTTGTTCTCCGGGTGCTGCGCGTGCCGCAGCGCGTCGCTGCGGAATCCCTGCGCGACCTCCGCCTCGAGCGGGCCGTGGTTGCCCTCGAAGGCGAGCGCGACGAGCGATTCGAGCGCGTGCGTCGCGCGCCGTGAGTACGGGAGGCGCCGCTCGCGCACCCTCGGCTTGTGGCACGTCACTTCGTCGGCTTCGTCGCGCCAGGTCTGTTCCTGTTCCTTCACCCTTGCAGCTCCGTGATCGGCGGCGGCGCGATCGCCTCCGCCGCCCCGGTGCGCGATCGCCTGTCCGGACTCGAGCTCGATCGAGGGGTCCTCGCGGAACCCGCTGACGATCGCGGGCAGGATCGCCCCGAGCGCCTTGAGACCTTCGACGTCGTCTGTCTTCCAGATCGCGATCGGATGGCGCTTGCCGTCGTCGTCGGCGCCGCCGATCAGCGACAGCAGCGGCGCGATCATCTGCGTCGCCGCGTCCGGCTTGGGGTCGGAGGTCTCGTCCGGGCGCATCAGCCAGCGTCCGGCGGCGCTGCGCGCCGCCGCCCGGTAGATGAGCTCTTCGATCTCGTCGGCGAGCGCTTCGAAGGCCTCGAAGGCATTCTCTTCGAGTGCGTCGCATGCCGCCCGCTTCACGTCGTAGTCGGGGTCGCGCGCGAACTCCCAGATCCGGTTCCACCGTTGCTCGCTGCAGAGCGCGGCCGATTTCTTGTCGTGACTCGCAGCCGTTGGATCTGCTCCGTTCGAGTCCGCCCCGCCTTCTCCGCGCGAATCCGACGGCACGGCGAGAGCCTCGATCGCGCGCAGCTTCGTCCAGATCGTGGCACCAGGCGTATTCCGCACTTCCTCGGCGATGTCAGGCGGCTCGCCTTTCCACTCGTCGAGTCTCTTGATGCCGGACTGCGTTCCGTTCCAGTACTCGCGTTCGCCGACGTGGGGCACGGCGCGCGCGATGTCGGCGGCGGTCGCGAGCTTGAGCAGCGCGTCGTCCGGGTCGGAGCGGTGCTCGAAGTCGGGCTTGTAGAGCGGATCGATCCTCTTCGCCGTCGACCTGGCTGCTTCGATCGAGTCAGGCTTCGACCCTGGAGCGAGCGCAAGCGTGAGCTGCGTCTCGACGTCTGCGGTCGCGGTCGTGAGCGTGACGGCGAGGCGCCGCTCTTCTTCCTGCTCTTCGGGCGACCTCCCCTCTCTTGCCGCCTCCGCACGCGTGATCAGCTCCGCGACGATGCGGGCCGCGATCTTCTTCCACCTGGCTTCGTCCGGCCTTTCCGCCTCCGCGATCTCTCTCGCGCGCATCGCCGCGAACGTGAGCGTGAGATGCGCCGTCATCCTGTCCGGCTGGCGATGGTCGAGCAGCGCCGCGATCCAGTCGCGCTCGACGTCCGGCGCCCTGCCGATCGGGTTGGCGCGTCGCTGCTCGCCGACGACGTACTCGCGCCACACGAGGCAGCGCGCAGCGAGATAGGCCTGCATGATGCGGTGGTGGAAGGCGGTTTCGCCGTCCTCGGCGCGCAAATCGAGGATCGCGAGCCGTTCGCCCGCGTCGATCACCTCATGCGGCGAGACCCTGCATCGTTCGCCGCGCGAGCGCGAGTCGTCGGCGGGTTTGGCCCGATCGTCGCCGCCGACGCCCGGGTGCAATCCGGAGCGGTCGTCCGAGTCGATGAACTCGAAGATCTTCTGACGCGGAGGCCGACTGCTCCCGCCGTCGGACTCGCTCACATCCTGCGGCCTCAGCTTCATCCGGGCGGCGAGCGACCTCGAGACGAGCATGCCAAGTGCGGCGTCCTCGAGCGCGGTGAGCGTCGCGCGACGCTCGCGCGGCTCGATTCCGAGCGAGCGGCGCACGCGGCCGAGGCCGATCTGCTCGTAGTAGTGCTCGAGCAGCCGGAAGCGCACCCACAGCGGGTTCCAGGCCCACCTGCCGTCGGCGCCCCGATGGATGCGTCCGGCGTCCTGAGCCGTGCCGAACGTCGAGGTCGCCTGCGGGAGCCTCGGGCACTGCCCGACCGCGGCGAGGCCGACGAGCAGCTCGAGGTAGAAGGGGACTTCGGCGAGCCTGCCTGCGCTCACCCATTCTTCGATCCGCCGCAGCGAGGGCCGCGAGCCGCGGCTGAAGCTTGGTTCCCTTTCGGCTCGCCTGACGACGTGCGCGATCGCATCGCGTTCGTCGATCGCGCCGAGGTCGATGGCCGAGGCGGCGATCCCCGCCGGGACGCCCGCGGGGCGCGCCGTGGCGATCACCGACAGACCCGATTCCGCGGCTTCGTCGAGCATCTTCCGCATCACGAGCCCGCGCTCGCCGTCGGGGCCGACCTGGTCGATGTCGTCGACGAGGATCGCGACGCGCCTGCGCAGCATGAGCCACCGCCACAGCAGCTCGGCCTCCGCGTCGGAGCGAACCCTCGCCTCCACCTGTCTCTTGAAGCGCTCTCTTGCGGGCTCGATGATCTTCGTCTGCAGGTGGTCGCGCAGCGGCACGAGCACCGGCAGGAGCCCGTTTTGCGCAAGCAGCTGCGAGACCGCGAGCAGCGCCGTCGTCTTGCCGGCGCCGGCGTCGCCGACCACGATCTGGACGTCCTTGCGGTCGCGCGCATACACCCCCGGAAGCAGGTCGTCGTAGAGCTCGGCGCGCGGCACGATGTCGAGCGCGAGCCGCTCGATGAGCGGCCGCGCCTGCCGGGCGAGCAGGTTGGGCAGCAGCACGCGTTCCGGGCGGAGAATGATCCGGCGGCGGATCCTCCACGCGAGGAAGGGCAGGCGCATGAGATCGTTCCACAGCAGGACGAGCAGGGCGATCAGCACCGCTCCGAACACGGCGCCGACGACCGTCTTCAAGGGCTCGCGATGTGGGGCGGACCCGAATATCCCGAAGATGCTTTCCAGCAGTTTGAATTGCAGGCATCCAGTGACCACCGCCACGATCACGAGCAGGGCCGTCCACCAGCCGAACGTCTTCGAGGGCGCGAACAGCCGAACCCGCCTGACGAGGCGTCCGAGGGTGCGGCGAGGACTCCACAGCCAGCGCCACGCGCCGACGAACGTCTCGACGATGCTGAGCGATCCGAGCAGGATCGCGCGCCCGAAGCGGCGCATGCGCGGGAACGAGGGCCCCTCCTGCTCGACGACCGCCCGGCGCTCGTGGTCGAGCAGGTCCGTGAGGTGCTTTCCGGCGACGCGTGCGAGCTCTCTCGATGAGAGCTCCGCGAACGCCGACGCGAGCGGTTCGCCGCCGGCCGAATGCCTCGCCGCGCTGGCCACGTAGTGGTTGTAAATCCGCCTAACTGTCCTGTCATCCGGAATTCCTGCGAAGACGGTCGCGGCTGACTACGGTTCTCGACCGAATCACATCGGTTCCCGATATAGTCGCCGCGCGTGATTCTCCGCGGCGACGACGAGCGACTTGCAGGCGACGGGCTCCTCGTGCCTGAGGGACGCGAAGGGGGAGCGGGAGAGCGCGAGCCTCCGCCTGACGGGCGCCGACGGGGAGCGCGGGTGCGTGGGCTCGGCGACTTCACGACCCGAGCTCGCGTGCTCGCGCTGGCGGGGATGTCCCTGCCCCTCGGGATCGGAGTGACGGCGCTCGCGCTAGGGCTGCTCGACCTGATCGCCCTGATCACCCACTTCGCCTACACCGGCGCGGTCTCGACCGTCCTCGCGCCGCCCGACACCCGCGCGCTCGGCCCGCTGAGCGTGCTCGTGCCCGTCGCAGGAGGGTTGGTCGTCGGGCTGATGGCGCGCTTCGGCTCCGAGCGCATCCGCGGCCACGGGATCCCCGAGGCGATGGAGACGATCCTCTTGAAGGGCAGCCGGATGGAGCCGCGTCTCGCCGTGCTGAAGCCGATCTCGAGCGCGGTCAGCATCGGCACCGGCGGCCCCTTCGGCGCCGAGGGGCCGATCATCGTGACCGGCGGCGCCGCCGGCAGCGTGCTCGGCCAGCTCCTGCACCTGACCGCCGCCGAGCGGCGCTGCCTGCTCGTCTCCGGGGCCGCCACGGGCATGACCGCCGTGTTCGGCACCCCGCTCGCCGCAGTGCTGCTCGCGGTCGAGCTGCTGCTGTTCGAGTGGCGCCCGCGCTCGATGGTCCCGGTCGCGCTCTCCGCCTGCGCCGCGCAGGCGGCGCGCGAAGCGTTCGCGAGCTTCGGCCTGCTGCGCCCCGCCCCTCTGTTCCCGATCGCCGCTCACGCGGCGCTGCCGATCTCGGCGAGCCTTGGCGCGGTGCTGATCGGCTGCGCCTGCGGCGGCCTCGCCTGGGCGATGACCCGCTGCGTCTACGGCGCGGAGGACCTGTTTAGCCGCCTGCGCCTGCACTGGTCTTGGTGGCCTGCGATCGGCGGCCTGGTCGTCGGCGTGGGAGGGCTGATCGACCCGCGTGCGCTCGGCGTCGGCTACGACACGATCGGCGCGGAGCTGGCGGGGCGGCTTGCGCTCGGCACGCTCGCGGCGCTGCTGCTCGTGAAGCTTGCGATCTGGGCGACCGCGCTCGGCTCGAATACGAGCGGCGGCATCCTCGCACCGCTGCTGATGCTGGGCGCCGCATTGGGCGGGATGCTCGGCGGCGTCCTGCCCGGCGCGAGCGAGGGGACGTGGGCGCTGCTCGGCATGGCGGGCGCGATGGCGGGCGTGATGCGCTCGCCCTTTACGAGCATCGTCTTCGCGCTGGAGTTGACCGGCGACGTGCATGCGCTGCTGCCGCTGCTCGTCGTGACGACGGTCGCGCATCTGCTGAGCGTCTTGACCCTGCGGCGCTCGATCCTGACCGAGAAGATCGCCCGCCGCGGGTATCACGTGACCCGCGAGTACGACGTCGACCCGCTGCACGCGCTGCTCGTGCGCGACGTGATGGCGACCGACCTGCTGAGCGTCGAGCCCGACGTCCCCGCCGCCGCGCTCTACGAGCAGCTGCCAGAGGGCGCGCCCGCGCGCCGCCAGCGCCTGTACCCGGTGCTCGACGCGGACGAGCGGCTCTTGGGGGTGCTGACGCTCTCCGATGTGCGCGCCGCCTGGCAGGCTGAGAGCCTGCAGACCGCGGGGGCGAGCGCTCGGCGGCCGCTCGTCGCGCGCCCGGAGGAGACGCTGCGCGAGATAGCCGACCGGATGGTCGCGAGCGGGCACACCGTGCTGCCCGTAGTCGATGAAGGCGCGCGGCCCCGTCTCGTCGGGCTGGTGAGCCAGTTCGATCTGCTGAAGGCGCATGAGCGGGCGCTGATCGAGGAGCGCCACCGCGAGCGGCCGCTGACGCCGCACCGCCTGACGGCGGGCCTGGGGCGGCTGCTCGGCACCCGGGAGCTGGTGCGGTGAGGCGCTGCTTCAACGAGATGGTGCGATGACCCGGGCGCCTCGCGAGTTGGCGCGATGACCCGCTCGGCCCGCGAGGTGACACGATGAGCCGCACGCCTCGCGAGCTGACCTGATGTCTCGTTCCTCACGATCGCCTGCGCCGACCGACGTCGACTATCGCCGCCTGCTTCGCTTTCGCAGCGAGCTGCGCGGCTTCATGCGCTGGAGCGAGCAGGCCGCCGAGGAGGCGGGGCTGACGCCGGCGCTGCATCAGCTGCTGCTCGTCGTGCGTGGGCACGGCGGGAAACGTGGTCCGACGATCGGCGAGGCGGCGCGTGAGCTGGGCATCCGGCATCACAGCGCGGTCGAGCTGGCGCAGCGCGCTGAGGCTGCGGGGCTGCTCCTGCGGGAGCGCGACCTCGTCGATCACCGGTTGATTCGGTTGAAGCTGACTTCGGTTGGGCGTGCTCGGCTCGAGTCCTTGACACGTGCGCATCTGCCGCGGATTCGGGGGCTGGCGGCGGTGTTGGATCGCGTGATCGAGGGCGGCGACCAGGGCGATGATTTTGCGACGTAATTGCGATCTGCGGCCCTACAGGTTGCCGCACGTGCGGTGAAGGGCGTATGGATGAGGCACGCCCACACCGGGCCGATCTGTTGGGGAGGGCGTACGTGAGGCGGTCGTCCGGTGCTGCGAGTCGCGAGCGGAAACGGAAGCAAATCGAATCGTCTTGGTTCGATAAACGAAGCTGCGAGTAGTAGTGAAGACGGACCGCCAGGCCGAGACGCGGGCGGCGGTTTTCACGCTCGCGCTGCAGTGTTTATTCTACGTAGTCGTGGTCGAATGGCAGCCAATTAACCTGCGATGACCCAAATGGCCTCCACGAGGCCGTTGCTGCGCTCGTCAGCGATCTACATTGGCAGATCGATCAGATGAAAGGCGCGGTATCAAGGATGCCGCGCGGGCAATACGTCGGGAATTTCTATGTTCGCGTTCTTGCACAAGACCATGAGCCGGCGATGTCATGGATGAAAGGAAATTCGACGCCTCGAGCGGCGAGTGCCGCCTTGATCGCCTTCTCGCCTCCCCTGCTGAGCGTGCTGTCCGACAAGCGTGTCTGTTACGGAGGTGACAGGCAGCAGCGCCTTTGCGGCGGTCTCATCGTCGGCGGCGCGACGCAGCAGTTGTTCGGCCCAGTCCAACTCGCCGGCCATCAGGCGGCGATCTCCCGGCCCTCGCTGAGCGCGGCGTGGATGAGGCTTCCGCGCACGTCGCGCCACTCTCGTACGCGCTCCTCGCTCGTGACGATGACATCTGCCGCGAGAACGAGGTCGCCCAAGGCCCTGCGCAGCCGAACCGACTCACGTGCAGGGTTCTCGACGCTTGGCTCGATGACGAGAAGGTCGAGATCGCTGTGCTTGCCGGCATCGCCTCGCGCATGGGAGCCGAACAGGATGATTCGTGCCCGCGGCGCCGCTCTCGACAGGCGTCGACAAGCCTCCTCTATGACCGCATCGTCAACCATACGCGCGCAAGCGTAGCCGACAATCGCGACGTGGCATCAGTGCCCTAAATGCAGGCGAGCAGAAGTTATTCGAACCACCTTGGTTCGAATAACGAAACTTTGGTGCAGGCGAGAGCAAGCAAATCGAACCAGCGTGCGGCCTCTGTTGAGGCGCTCATTCCGGAGGTTCTGGCGGCGTTGTCGCCGCCCGAGACTCGCTCGAGGCTCGAGCAGCTGGCGAAGAAGCTCGCGGCTCTACGCGCCAGCGACGCTCAGCCGCGGCCGATCAAGAGCCGGCGACGTCGATCTCGCCGTCCGGGCTGGGTGCTCGACGCCGTGTGCCGAGTCCTAGCTGATCAGGCGACAGGGCCGATGCGCCCTGTCAGCGTTCATGCTGCGGTCGAGGCCCTGATCGGCGAGAAGGTCTCCAAGGACTCAGTTTGCTGGCTGCTTTCGTCCCACTCGGCGGGACCGTCGCCGCTGTTTGTCCGCGTCGCGCGAGGGCGGTACACGCTAGTGGGGGCTCCCATGACAGCAAGAACCATCATGGAACGAAAGGACTCAGCGAGCAGGACGCCATCGACATGATGACGATCGCTCGCTGATGCGTCATCCGTCACCGAGGTTCTTGTCTACACGCCTTCCGACCAGCCGCATAGTAATCGACGCGGGTGCCTACGAGCCCGAGATGATCTTGAGTACCTCGACCAGCACGCCACCTCCGGCGAGGATTAGGGCTGCGGCAATGGCTGGATCTATCGAGTGCTTGGGCGCCTTCATTAGCTTGGCGGATTCTTGATGGACTCGGCGCTATAGTATCAGGAGGCCGCCGTAAGCCGGCGCCGCCAAAACGAGTAGAAAGCTAGCTATATGAGCGCAGATATCGCCTATGTTCCAGTGCCTACGCAATGGCTGAGCCAGATCTACGCACGCCTCGGCGAATTGGCCGCCGAAGGCTCGATGGAGGGCATGGCTTCGGCCGAGCCTTCTTCGTTCTTGTCCGATGCGCTGCTAAAGCGGATGTACGAAGAGAGCTACGAGCCTCATCGACGGCTGATGCGACTCATGGCAGAGCACGCCGATGAGTGGCGCTATTCGAACGAAATCGCTGCTGATCTCGAACTGGAGCACGGTACCCGCGGACTCGCCGGCATGTTCGGTGCGTTTGGTCGCCGAGCTAAGCATCGCTACGGGGGCCTAACACCTTGGCTATCCGAATGGGATTCAGCCCGTGAGGAAGTTCGGTACTGCATGCCCTCGGAAGTCGCGGCAAGCATTCGCGACCTGGCTCGCGCCGCCTAAGGAACGCGGTCATCGGGGGCATGCTCTTGATGGCCCACGTGCACGGCGCTCCCGATCCGTCCCCCCGGCGTGCGAACATATGTTCGTATGGGATCTACTTCTCGTTCGAGGACGGCACCTCTTGCACGCCACGTTGTCGATTATGCTCGTCTGATGGCGGCCGAGCGGGCTATCGAGACAGACGACGTGATCGTCCTCATCCTAGGAGCACGAGGCGGCTCGGATTCGCCAGGTCGTCTAGAGGGGGTCACCCGCCTGGAGAAGCTCGTGTTCTTGCTTGAGCGCGAGACGCCTGTCCGATCTTGGGTCACGGAAGTCGCCGACTTCCGATCGCATAAGTTTGGACCTTTTTCGGCCAAGATCTACAAGGCGCTCGAAACGTTGGCGGCCTATGACATGCTAGAAGATTCGGCGTTGGTCTCCGACAATGACGAAGATCGGTGGGAGACCTTCAACATCCTAGTTGATGACCTCGACCCTTACACGACGAGAACTTTCCAGTTGACCGAGCGCGGTATGCGTTACTACCGTGCTTTGATTGCGCTACTGCCCGCGGAGGCAGAGGAAATTCTGACGGATTTCAAGGAGCGATTTGCAACACTTCCTCTGCGTCAACTCGTCCGTTACGTATACGAGCGCTATCCGGAGTTCACCGACAAGTCCGAGATTCGCGATCAAATCCTCAGATGAGCCTATCTGCGGGGGACCAGGCGAATGTCATTGGGATCGGGTCACTACTCCTCCTCGGGGTGGGAGGTGGGATCTGGCGTACTGCAACGCTTCGCGGCGATCAGAACGCTCGGTGGGCTGCCCGGGTTGATCTCGCCGTGGCAGCACTCGACGTTAAGACGATCCAGCAGCTCGAAAAACTCAGGACAGAGGTTGACGCTGTTCTCCCGACGGACGCATTCGATCCGTCCCAGGCAATAGCTGATCCAGCTCCATTGAGCCAATCGGCTAAGCGCGCCGCCGAGCTGCATGCGACTCGGGTGCAGATGGAATCTGCTCTCACGTATCTGCTCACGATTGGCCGTGTTGTTGTAATAGGGCTGGTAAGTCTTTTCTTTGGCATTGGGTGTGCTACGATCCATTACGCTGAACTATGGAATTGGGGCCCGCTTCGAGCGGTTGGGTTTGTCTTTCTCGGCGTGTCTGCACTGCTATTGCTCGGAGCGTGCGGCACGTATATCTTCCTACAAGACCGCTTGGCGAGCGCAGAGCAGCTCGCAGGAACAGCAGGTCAAACCACTTAGGACCGATGGCTGTTACAAAGAGACATGTTGTCTGTTCGGTGAGCAGCTCCGGCATCGTCGAGAACGGTGAGGCAAGCCTGATGCCTCACCTCATCCGTTGGCTCGAAACTACTGGACACATCCGGGCTCATACACGTAAGGCCTTCGAGGTTCCCTGGCTCGGCCGACGGGTGGATCTTGCCTTGCTAACTGGACGTGGAGTCACAAGCGCGTTTGAGTTGAAGCTCGGCCAGGTACAACGTGTCGTAGAGCAAGCGTCGTATAACCGATTGAGCTTCCATAGGAGCTGGATCGTAGTAGGCACTCGGCCCAAGGCTGCGGGACTCGAGTGGGCACAGCATCTCGGCCTGGGTGTCCTTGTCGTCCGCCCTCCGTCGGTCAGCCTGCTGCTGAGACCAGTTCCCCAATCGCCCGAGCAGTCGGTGGTACATCGCGTCCGGGCGGCAATTGCGACCCGCGCCGTGCTTGCTTCCTGATGCCGCTGTTTGAACGGTTCGCACACTACCTGGCTTATCAGGCCACCGACCAGCAGACCTTCCGCGATCTTCGTAACGTGTATGGCGGACTACTAGTCCCTGGTACGATTGCTGCCTGGCAGCGGCAAGGCACGGGAGGATTCGTTCTCAGCCTATCTGCTACCGAAGCTTCTCCGCCGTACGTGATTGATCCACGGTTTCCTCTGTTCCAGCAGGCTCTTCCGCGTGTCAAGCAATCGCATGCCGCGCTTGCCGAGATATTCGGCGACAAAGACTTGGTTCAAACCAACACGCGACCTGAGCCGGACCAATTTCATAACGCTCGCTTGGAACGTCTCGCGCGGCATTGGGTCGAGTTCAACAACAAATACAGCGAAACCTCGAATGTCAGCTTCGACAAGTACGCTAAACGCCTCGGAGAAGAGACGTCGACTCTAACGAATGCGGCAGCACCCGAAGCGATTCTCGCCCCCTACTTTGTCGCATACGGTGTGGACGATCCCTGGTGGGAGCGATCACAGCAACTGTTCGCATATACTCAGGCAGCCGACGGCCAGTTGCATCGCATACGTGTCGTAGCCGCGGAGGATGTTCGCGCCCTACGAGAGTTGCTACCAGACATCTCCGACTCGCAGGTTGTTGTCTGGGTATCTGGGCTTGACGAGTATGAGGCGCTTACTGAGGACCTAGCGGCCTACCGTGAGTGCCTTGACGCTGCAAGGGCGCGGGGCCAGAGCCTGTTTGCGCTCTATGGTGGATTCTACAGCGTGCTTCAGGCGCCGGTAGGTCTCAATGGAGCAGCGCACGGTGTCGGATATAGCGAACATCGGCAATGGCGCGAGCTGCCAACTTCAGGTGCGGCTCCTGCGCGCTTTTACATGAGTCGATGGCATCGCTATGTGCCACAAGACTTTGCGCAGACGCTGTACGAGCAGGATGCATCGCTCTGCGAGTGCGAATGTCCGTACTGCGCGGGGCGATCGCCAATCGCGCTTGACTACCACGACCTTATGAAGCACTCCGTATGGTGCCGCCAGCATGAGATTGATCAGTGGAGCGCTGCACCCTCAACCGCTGCCGCCGACGCCCTCCGAGAGGAGCACGAGCGCAGCAACGATATGCTGACGAAAATGCTCGTGCCCCCGGCTGTGCGTGGTCGAGCCCTCAAATTCATCGAGCACCTTCCACGCTGGTCGTTGGCGTTGAGCTGAACTGATTCGTTACCGGACCTTCGCGTCCCGAGCATAAGTACGCGCGCTCGACTCGACTGTATGGCGACTGCTGGCAAGCCCATGTCGCGCACAAACGGCATTGACGAGGCCGTCATCGAAGAAGAGCTGGCCGAGCCCTTCGCCCAGCTACGCGCCCTCCACCACGCCATCAGCACCGTCTCCAGCAGCAACCACAGAGCCCAGCTACGCAGCCTCTGCCCCCAGAACGCGAAAGGTCCCGACCCCTACCGGGACCGGGACCAATTCCGCGTTGGTTCGAATAACGCAACTCTGGTGCGGATGAGAGGACTCGAACCTCCACGGAGTCGCCTCCACACGGACCTGAACCGTGCGCGTCTACCAGTTCCGCCACATCCGCTGGCTGAGACCGACAGTATCGCACCGACCGCGAGACGGGCTCTACGCCGCTTGAAGCGGTCGCAGCCGGCCCCCGCCTCGCCTCGCTTTGCTAGCCTCAGCGGGACTGGACGCGCCGCCATCGTCTAGGGGACTAGGACGCCGCCCTCTCACGGCGGTAACACGGGTTCGAATCCCGTTGGCGGTACTGATCTCGACGGCGCTTCGATGCCCGGTGCCGTCTGGTGCGCTACGCGCTCAGCACGTCGACGAGGGTTCCGACACGCCCGGGCCTGCGGCCGGCTGATCGACGACGCCTTCCGCGCCAGAGCGCAGGATCGCGCCGAGATGCACGACGTACCAGACGCCGCGCGAGGAGATGAGCGAGGCGATGCCGAAGGACCGCGTCTTGCGATGCTCGCTGTAGACGATGCGCGAGTTGGGGACCTCGTAGTAGCCGACGCGGTTGTAGCAGACGCCTGGCGGCACCCAGTGGGCGTATGAGGACGGTACCCGCACGTTCAGCAGCGATGCGCTGCGAGCGCCGCGGCCGAGCAGGGCGTGGGCGGCGCGGATGTCGAGCGCGTAGTCGTAGAGCAGCCGGTGCTCGTAGTCCGAGTCCGCGCCGACGATCGCCTTGAGCTGCAGGTAGGCGCCCTTGGGGAAGAACGCGGGTCGGCCGAGGCGCGGCCGGTCGGTGACGATCGCCTGCCACAGCGCCGACATCTCCCTGCGAAACGCGAGGGTGCGCGCGGAGGGAAGGGCGGAGGTCTGCGGCAGCGAGCGAGGCGATCTGTGGCGGGGGCCGGCGATGCCGTGCGGGCCGGCGGGCTGCGGCGCCCGCTGCAGACGGCCTCCTGGCGTGGCGGAGCTGCGGGCGAAGGCGTTGCGGGTGCGGGAAGCTGAGGATTGCCGCATCGGCGATCCGCCTGTCCGGTGATGACGTCCCTCGGCGCCGTCGTGACCCGTCGAGGGGCGTGTCGCGACGAGGGTGATCGCTAGCGCGGCGAGAGCTGCGGCGGCCCCGAGCGCGACTCGCGCCGAAAGGCTGAGCCGCAAGGCCAGCGAGGAGAGCCTGGACGGTCGGTTACGGCCGGCTGGCACTTGGATGACGATTCTTGCGGGGTCGTATGCGTTGACGGAACATAACCGAACGAAGCTCGACTGTACAGAACGTGACGTGCTGTCACCGGTCTGACGGACGGTGGTTTCAGACATCTGACTGCGCACGTCGATCCGATCGGGCTCGCTGCGTAGTTACATGTGAGGGTCGAGGGTGGCGGCGCGCCGGAGGCTGATGGGACGGAGCCGGAGACCGGGCGCTTGGGCGAGCCGAGTTGGAGACACCGCTCGACTCAATGTTCTTTACCAGCCAAGCTATCGCTGAGCAAGAGCTTGGCATCGCACAGCAGGAGACCGAGGATTGCTCTGCAGGCAGGCTGTCTGATCTTTGATACTGAAACCAAAAGGCGAGAGGCAGACGAATTCAAATGGCTTCGACAGCTGGCACCGACAGGGGGGGAACGGTACAGCGGCTGCGACCCGGCCCGCGGACGATGCCGCGGGTCCAGGTCGCCGAGATCCAGCGCGGGCGCCTGTTGGGCGCGACCGCCGACGTGGTCGACGAGGTCGGCTATACGGGATTGACGGTCGCACAGGTGATCGCCCGGGCGAAGGTCTCCCGCAAGACCTTCTACGACCTCTTCGAGGATCGCGAAGACTGCTTTCTGGCGGTGTTCGAACAGGCGGCAGAGCGTGCGAGCGCGCTCGCCGCGCAGGCCTACGAAGGCGAGTCGAACTGGCGCGACGGGGTGCGAGCCGGGCTGCTCGTGCTGCTGAGCTTCATGGACGAAGAGCCTGCGCTTGCGCGGCTGTGCGTGGTGGAGGCGTTGGCCGCGGGCCCGAAGGTGCTGGCGGCGCGGTCGAAGGTGATCGAGCGCCTGAAGCGGGTGATCGCCGAAGGCGAGCCCGGTGGTCCGCGCGGGGCGAGGTTGCGACGCGGGCAGCCCGCCGACATCGCGGTCGAAGGCATAATCGGGGCGGCTTTCATGGTGATTCACTCGCGGCTGCTCGAACGCGATCGCGCGCCGCTGTCAAGCCTGCTGGGTCCGCTGATGAGCCTGATAGTGCTGCCCTACCGCGGGATGAGGGCAGCCGGCGAGGAGCTCTCGCGGCCGGGGCCAAGGGGCCGCAGGCGCAAGATCGAGTCGCGCCCCGACCCGCTCGGCGGCCTCGACATGCGGCTGACCTACCGGACGATGCGGGTGCTCTCCCACGTCAAAGACCACCCAGGCGCGAGCAACCGCGAGGTGGCCGAGGGCGCGGGGATCGCCGACCAGGGCCAGATATCGAAGCTGCTCGCCCGTCTCGAGCGGCTGAAGCTGCTGCGCAACACGGGCGCAGGGCAGCGTCACGGCGCCTCGAACGAGTGGCACCTGACGGAGCAGGGCAGGAGAGTCGAGCGCGCCGCGCGCCCGCTCTGAGCGCGCGGCGTCCCCGAAGCGGGGCGGCGGTCGGATATGTCAGTAGATGTCGGTCCTCGCATCGCCCTTGCGGCTGCTGGCGAGCGGGCGCGTGCTGGCGCCCGCCGCCGGCGCGGCGGCTTCGCTGCCTGAGCACGCGCTGCCGCTGCTCGGCCTGGCTCTGCTGCTCTGCCTCGCGCTGGGGTTGACGAGAGCCGCCCGGCGCCGCGGCCGCCGCTACGTGCGGCTGCGGATCCTGCCCTACCAGGGCGACGCGGCGAGCGCCGAGGCGCTCGTGGCGATGTTCGAGGCGCTGCACAAGCGGCTGCTGCGCCGCTGGTGGCGCCGGCTGCTCGCGGGCCAGCCCTCGATCTCGCTTGAGGCCCACCTCTGCCACGAGGCCTGGCTTGCGGTGAGCTGTCCGGTCGGCTCCGAGGCGATGGTGCTCTCGGCGCTGCGCGTCTGCTACCCGAACTGCTCGCTGGAGCTTGCGCCGCTGCAAGTCGGCTCGCCGCCCGTGCTGCTGCGGCTGAAGAAGGAACAGCCGTTCACGAGGCGGGCGAGGGCGATCGAGCGCTTCGGGCAGGAGCGCGAACGCGAGCCGTTCATGAACCGGCTGCTGCTGACGATGGCGGCGAGCGGCGGACCGGCGTTCGTGCAGCTGGCGATGACGCCGGCCTCGATCGGCTTCGAGCGGCGCACGCGGCGGACGCTCTTCTTCGTCGACGTGCGCGTGGTGGCCGAAGAGCGCTCTCGCTGCGAGCAGATCGCCTCGGCGCTGCGGGCGGAGGTCGCCGAGAACCGCCTCGTCGAGCGCGGCACGACGATTCGACACGGCCTGCTGAGCCTCTATGGCGGGCGCGTGATGAGGGGCGAGGGCAACCCGCTGCCCTGCACGCGCAAGGGCGTCTACTCCTCGGAGGAGCTGGCGGCGATGTGGCAGCTGCCATCGCCCGACTTCCTTGCCGTGCCGATGCGACGGGGCGCGATCCCGCTCGCGCCCGCGCCGGCGGCGATCATGCGCCCGCGCCGGGGCTTCGGCACGCTGCTCGACGCCTACGGCCCGGTCTCGATCCACCTGCAGATGCGGCGTGAGCACACCGCGGTCGTGGGCGCCTCGCGGCAGGGCAAGACGAGCTATCTCGTGGCCTCGCTGATCGAGGACCTGCGCCGGCCGCGCTGCGCCGTGATCCTGCTCGACCCGAAGGGGGACGCGACGAGGGCGGCGCTCGAAAGCGTGCCGAGAGGGCGCGCCTGCACGCTGCTCGACCTGACGGACCCGGCGGTGACGCGGTCGCTGTGCAGCGACCCGTCGCACGTCGACCTCGACCGCCTGATTGGCGGGGCGGAGGTGCTGGTCGTGAAGGGAGCGCGCGGCGCGATCACGGCGGCGGCCGCCGCCGCTCTGATGCAACCGCTGCTGAGCATGCTCGACGCCGCGCTCGCTCGCCAGCAGGAGCGCCTGCCGCCGCGGGAGAGGGTGAGGGTCGCGCTGAAGGTGGACGAGGCGCCGCTGCTGATCGACCGCGGCTTCGCCGAGACGATGGCGCAGAAGCGGTCCGCCGAGCTCGAGACGGTCGCCTGCTGGCAGACGGACGCGCAGTGGAGCGACCGCGAGCTGCGCGGCCAGCTCGAGACCCTGTTCGCGCATCGCGTCTACTTCGCGACCGCCTCGGTCGAGGAGGCGCGACGGTCCGCCCGCCTGATGATGGCGCAGTTCTCCGATCTCGTGCGCCCCGGCATGGCACGGCTCTCGACGCTCGGGCATCCGGACGCCCGCCTGCGGCTGCCGATGCACCACGCGATCGCATGCTGGGCGACGCCCTCCGGACGCCAGCTGCCGTTCGTCGGCGCGACGCTGCCCCTGCGGAACGACGCATGAGCGGTCGACGCATGAAGGCGATGCTGCAAGCCGAGGAGGTGCTTGGCGGCTATCGGGACGCCGACGGGCGCCGCCGCGAGGTGGTGAGGCGGCGCGGCGCGGGCGGCAGCCTGCTCGTGATCGACGAGGATCGCCTGACCCGCGGCGATCGCCGGCTGCTTGCGCATCTCGCGGTCGACGAGCCGGTCGCGAACGCCGAGCTCGTCTGCGCGCTGTACCTGCGCGATCGCCGGCGGGCGCGGGCGGGTAGACGGCGTGCGCTCTGCCGGCGCCTGACAGCCGAGGACGCGCGTGCGGCCATCTGCACCGAACTGGAGGGCGAGGCCGCCGCGGCTGCGAGCGGCGAGGTCGCCGTGAAGAGGAACGGCGACGCGTCCGCGGCGAGGCGGGGCGAGCCGGTCGGCGCGGGCGGCTTGCGGGACGCAGAGGGCAACTTCTACCGGTTGACGGCGGTGAGAGGGCGGATCGCGATCCCGGAGCTTCGCTGGTGCAGGATGAGCGCGGTCGACGTCGCGGCGCGAGAGCCGGTGAGCGTACGCGAGCTGGTCGGCGCGCTCGAACGCTACGAGCCGGCGCGCGCGCTGAGCGCCGACGCGATCGCGCGCCACCGCCGCGATCCGCGCGTGTCCGTCTCGACGCTCGCCTGCGAGCTGGAGCGGCTGAACGGGAGCCGGACCGTGCTGAACCGGGGGCTGCGCGAGGCGGTGCTCGCGGCGGTGGCCGGCGGCGAGCTGAGCATGAGCGAGATTGCGCTGCGCTGCGGCCGCGTGAAGCGCGACCGGCGCCGGGTGGTGAGCGGCGAAACCACCTGGCTCTCACGGCGGATCGGCCTCGTCCGCGAGCGCAACGCCGCCGCGCCGACGCCCTGGATCCACAGCGACGTGCTCGCGCTGATCGCTCGCCGCGGCCTCGGCATCCCCCCGCGCGAGGTGGAGCTCGGATGAGCGTGCTGAGCGCGCCGCCCGACCCGCTCTCGCGCTGGCTGCTGCTCGCCGCCGAGCACGTGCTGCTCGGGGTGCTGCTGAGCTGGCTGACGGTGTGGGCGCTGCACGCGCTGCGGCTGCGCTGGACCTGGGCGCCGCTTTGCCTCGGAGCCCTGCTGCTCGCCGATCTGCCGGCGAGCACCGCGTGGTCGCTCGGCATCGCGAGCGCCTTCGCGGTGAGGCGCATGCGCCGGCGCGAGCGCGAGCAGCGGCAGCTGGGAGACGAGATCGAGCAGGCCGCGAGCGCCGGCCGCGGCCCGCTGGGGATGCTGTGGCTGCTGGCGCGGGCGGCGGCGCGCTCGCGGCGGCTGCGAGCAGGACGCTGGTTCGTGGGCGAGGAGGTGCTGCTCGGCTACGACGCGAGCCTGCGCCCGGTGCAGGCGCCGATCCGCTCGCACGCCGGCGGCGCGCACACGCTGCTCGTAGGCGCGGCGGGCTCGGGCAAGACCGTGACCCTGAGCTGGCTTGCGGTGCGCGCGATCGAGGCGGGCATGCCGACGATCGTGATCGACCCGAAGGACGACCCCGACCTCGGCGAGCGCGTGCGAGAGGCGGCGGCGAACGCGGGCAAGCGGCTGCACGAATGGTCGCCGGAGGGCCCCTCCGTCTACAACCCCTACGCCGAGGGCTCCGACAGCGAGATCGCCGACAAGGCGCTCGCGGGCGAGCGCTTCACCGAGCCGCACTACCTGCGCCAGGCGCAGCGCTTCCTCGGCTTCGAGGTGCGATCCCTGCGCGCGGCGGGCGCTCCGATCAGCCTTGCGACGCTCGCGCAGCACCTCGATCCAGGGTGGCTCGATTTCGTGCTGCGGCGCCTGCCCGAAGCGCAGGCGGCCGCAGGCTACGCGTACCTGGACTCGCTCGGCCCTCGCGAGCGCAGCGACCTCTGCGGCGTGCGCGACAGGCTCGCGATCCTCGCCGAGTCCGACGTCGGGCCCTGGCTCGATCCGCGCACAGCGGGCGCGAGCAGCTTCGATCTGCTGAGCTGCATCCGCGCCGGCGACGTCGCGCTGTTCAGGCTGCGTTCCGACCAGCGCCCGCTGATCATGCAGATGCTCGGCGGCGCGATCGTGCTCGACCTGCTGAGCGCGGCGGGCGCGCTGCAGGGCGCGACGACTCCCTCGATCGCGCTGATCGACGAGTTCGCCGCGCTCGCGGCCCGCCACGTCGGCGGGCTGTTCGGCAGGGCGCGCGGCGCGGACATGAGCCTCGTGCTCGCGACGCAGGAGATCTCCGACCTGCACCTGCCAGGCGGCGAGAGCCTGCTGCGGCAGGTGACCGGCAACCTGACGAGCACGATCTCCCACCGCCAGGTGAACCCGGAGTCGGCCGAGTGGGTCTCGCAGCTCGCCGGCGCGAGCCCCGCCTGGAGCGCGACGCTCGGCAGCGACGGACGCAACGCCTACCGCCCGAGCGAGCGGCGCCGCGTCGCCCCGGAGCGGGTGAGCGCCCTGCGGCCGGGGCAGGCGGTCGTGATCGTCCACGGCGCTCCGCGCAGGTGCGCTCGGGTCGCGCAGATGCTCCGCCCCTGAGATGCGAGCGGGCGAGGAAGGGCGGATGCGAGGTGCGGAAGCGCAGTCGCGGCGGGAGAAGGAGCGCGGATGCGAGGGGGGAAGCGCCGATCGCGCGTTGCATCCCAAGCGAGGCTTAGCTTGCAAGCGGGGAGCACGTGAAGACAAGGAGAAAGCGATGTCCTACCCGAGCATCAACCGCGTGATCTTGGTCGGCAGGCTGACGCGCGACCCCGAGCTGCGCGCGCTGGCCTCCGGCCGCAGCGTCTGCAGCCTGCGCGTCGCCTGCAGCGGCGTGAGCCGCGACGCGGACGGCGAGTACCAGGAGCGCCCGAACTACTTCGACGTGAGCGTCTTCGGCCCCGCGGCGGAGTCCGTCGAGCGCTACACGAAGAAGGGCAGGCGGGTGGCGATCGACGGCCGCCTGCAGTGGCGCGAGTGGGAGGCCGAGGAGCAGGGGCGGCGCGAAGCGGTGAGCATCGTCGCGGACTCCATCCAGTTCCTCGACGGCCCCGCCGGCGAGCGCGGCGAGTGGGCTGGCGGTGACGAGGGGCCCGGCGCGCAGGAGCCGGAGCTCGCGGGCGTCGGTGCCGCCGAGGAGGTCGCCTTCTAGACGCGGCCGGTGACGCGGCCGGCCTCGCGAGGGGCCGGCCGCGCAGCGGCCTGTGGGGGGAAAGGCTGGGCCCAGGGCCTATCGCGGCGGGGACCGTGCGTGCAGGACTGCCGAGATGGCCCTCCGTGCAGGTCTACAGGGCCAGGCCGTAAACTCCGGCGCCGCGGCGGATCGCCGCATGTCGCGTCGGCCACCCGCCGCTCGTCAGCGAGGGGTGAGGCGCGCGTCCGAGGAGCGTCAACCGCGCAAGGAGTCCATCGGTGCCAGTGAACACGAAAGCTGTCGGCAAGACCTACGCACCCACCCGCTACGCCGTCGGCCGCGAGAAGGTGAGGGAGTACGCGCTCGCGGTCGGCGAGACCAACCCGGTCCATCTCGACCTCGAGGCGGCGCGCGCCCAGGGCTACGCCGACCTCGTCGCGCCGCCGATGTTCGCCGTCGTCTACGGCGCGCCCGCCGTTGGCCCGGCGCTGTTCGACCCGGAGGTCGAACTGAACTTCGCGATGATGGTCCACGGCGGCCAGGAGTTCCGCTGGGGGCCGCTCGTGGTCGCGGGCGACGAGATCGAGACGGTCGCGAGCGTGAAGGAGATCCGCGAAGACGACGGCCGCGGCTACTACGTCTTCGAGTCGGTCTCGAGCAACCAGCGCGGCGAGGAGGTCTGCCGCGGGACCTGGACGAACATCGTGAGGGGAGTGTGAGCGGGATGGCGACGCTGAACGTGGGAGACCAGATCCCGGAGCTGAGGGTGACGCCGGACAAGTACCTGACGGTCCGCTACGCCGGCGCCTCCGGCGACTTCAACCCGATCCACATCGACGAGGAGTTCGCGAAAGCGGTCGGTTTGCCCGGTCGGATCCTGCACGGCCTCTGGAGCATGGCCCAGGTGGCGCGCGCGCAGACCGACGCGGCAGGCGGCCCCGAGCACCTGAAGCGCCTCTCGGTCCAGTTCCGCGGGATGGGCGTGCCCGAGCAGGAGATCGTCGTGACGGGGACCGTGCGCGAGGCGAGCGACGGCCGCGTGGTGATCGACACGCTCGCCGAGCAGGCCGGCAAGCGGATCATCCGCAACGCCGAGGCCGAGCTGGAGCTGTGAGCCGCTCCTAGAATCTAGGCATGCTGACGCCACGCCAGGAGCGGATCCTGTGCTGGGTGGTCGACGCGCACATCGAGACCGGCCAGCCGGTCGCCTCGCGCGCGATCGCCGCCGAGTCCGGTCTCGATTGCGGGCCCTCGACCGTCCGCAACGAGCTCGCCCTGCTCGAGGAGCACGGGCTGCTGACGCATCCGCACACCTCCGCGGGGCGCGTGCCGACGGACGCCGGCCGCCGCTACGCGGTCGACCTGATGCTCGCCTCCGGCCGAAGCCTTGCGCCCGCGCGCCGGCTCGGGGTCTCGCTCGTGCGCCGCGAAGTCGAGGACGCGATCAAGCTGACGACGGAGGCGCTCTCGGAGGTGAGCAACCTGCTCGCGGTCGTCTCCGCGCCGCTGCTCGACATGGCGGAGATCAGGCACGTCGAGGTGCTCGCGCTGC
This sequence comes from Solirubrobacterales bacterium, assembly GCA_037915935.1. GTDB lineage: Bacteria > Actinomycetota > Thermoleophilia > Solirubrobacterales > Solirubrobacteraceae > Palsa-744. Next base: position 24,998 of record JBAIYK010000005.1, read on the forward strand.
AGCCGCGCGTGGTCGCGGTCGTGATCATCACCTCGACGGGCGCGGTCTCGAAGATGATCGTGACCTTCGAGCAGCCGGTGGACCAGGGGCTCGTGAGCTGGGCCGGCGAGTACCTGAACGAGCGCCTCGCCGGCGTCCCCGTCGGCGCGCGCACGCTGCACAAGCGCCTGCTCGACGAGGGCCTGAGCGAGGTCGAGCGCGAGTTCCTGCAGCGCCTCTCGCCGGCGTTCCTGGAGGAGCCGCCCGCCGAGGCCGAGACCGCGCTCTACTTCGAGGGCGCGAGCCACCTGCTCGCGGAGGGGCAGTTCGAGAACGTCGCGCAGATCAACGAGCTGATGAGCCTGCTCGAGCGGCGCGTCGCGTTGCTGAACCTGCTGCGCGCCGCGCTCTCGACCCCCGACGTCTACGTCCGCATCGGCGCGGAGAACGAGCTGCCGGCGATGCGGCCCTTCGCGGTCGTGGCCGCCGGATACGGTCTCGCGCAGCGCAAGCTCGGCGCCGTCTCGCTGATCGGGCCGACGCGGATGGACTACGCGGGCGCGATCGCGACCGTGCGCGAGGCGGCCCACGAGCTCTCGCGGTTCGTCGAAGACGCGTACGCGCAACGCTGAAGCGAAGGCGACGGCTCCCACACCAGACATGAGCGCGAGATCGACACGATGCGATACATGAGCGCAGCATCGACAGCACTCGATAGATGAGCACGACCTCGACGCCACGCGATCCCTACGAGGTCCTCGGCGTGCGCCGCGACGCCTCCGAGCAGGAGATAAAGAAGGCGTTCCGCCGCCTCGCGCGCGAGCTGCACCCGGACGTGAACGCCCACGACCCGCAGGCCGAGGACAAGTTCAAGGAGGCGGCGGAGGCCTACGAGATCCTCTCCGACGCCGAGCGCCGCGCGACCTACGACCGCTACGGCCACGAGGGGCTGCGCTCCGGCGGCTTCAGCTCGAACTTCGACGCCTTCGGCTCGATCAGCGACCTCTTCGACGCCTTCTTCGGCGGCGGGTTCAGCGCGCGCTCGGGCCCCGCCGCCGGCGGCGACGTCGCGGTCTCGGTCGAGATCGACCTGGTCGAGGCGGCGAGCGGCAAGGACGTCGAGGTCTCCTTCGAGGCGATCGAGGTCTGCGAGCGCTGCCGTGGCAACGGCGCGCAGCCAGGCACGCCGATCGAGACCTGCAAGCGCTGCGGCGGCTCCGGCCAGCTGCAGGGGGTGACGCGCACGCCCTTCGGCCAGATGGTGAGGACGGTCGTCTGCGACGCCTGTCACGGCGACGGCCGGCTGCCTAGCAAGCCATGTGAGGAATGCCGCGGCCGCGGCCGGCGGGCGGCGCGGCGGCGGGTGAGCGTCGAGATCCCCGCCGGCATCGCCGACGGCCAGCGCATCAGGATCGGCGGGCGCGGCCACGCAGGCGAGGCAGGCGCCGCCGCGGGGGACCTCTACGTGCTCGTGCGCGTGCGCCCCGACGAGCGCTTCCTGCGCGAAGGCGACGACCTGATCACCGCGCTCTCAGTGCCAGCGCCGATCGCCGCGCTCGGCGGGACGCTGAGCGCGCCGAGCCTGCACGGGCCGCTGGAGGTGCAGGTGCCGGCGGGGTCGCAGCCAGGGGAGATCGTGACCTTGCGCGGCGAGGGGATGCCGCAGCTGCGGCGCGGGCGACGCGGCGACCTGCGCGTCGTGCTCGACGTGGTCGTCCCCCGGCGGCTGACCGACGAGCAGCGCGAGCTCTTGCAGCGGCTGAGCGCGACGCTGACCGAGGAGAACCTGCGCTCCGACGAGTCGGTGCTCTCGAAGCTGCGGCGCGCTTTGCGCGGGCACTCCTGAGGAGGGTCGAGGCGTGATTCGGCTCGCGGTGCGCGCGAGGCGCGCCTGACGTGATCCGGCTGGCGGTGCGCGTGAGGCGCGAGCACGCGGAGCTCGCGCTCGCGGAGCTATTGCAGCTCGCGCCGAGCGGGCTGGAGGAGGTCGATCGCGGCGAGACGGTGGAGTACGCGCTCTACGGCGCCCCCGGAGAGCTGCCCGAGCTGCCGGCGCTGCGGGCCGCGGTGGGTGGGACGCTCGTGGAGGTTGAGACGAGCGAGGTGGCAGACGACTGGCAGGAGCGCTGGAAGCGCTTCCACGTGCCGGTGACGATCGCGGGGCCTGAGGGCGAGACGCGGCAGGCGCTGAGGGTGCGGGCGCCCTGGGAGGCGCCGGCCGGCGCGGGGGCTGGGCATGAGATCGTGATCGACCCCGGCCAGGCGTTCGGGACCGGCTCGCACGCGACGACGAGGCTCTGCCTGCAGCTGCTGCTGCAGCTCGCCGCGGAGGGCGAGCGGGGGGCGCTGCTCGACGTTGGCACCGGCTCCGGCGTGCTCGCGATCGCGGCTGCGAAGCTCGGCTTTGGCCCCGTGACCGCATGCGACCGCGATCCCGCGAGCGTGGAGGCCGCGATCGAGAACGCTGCGCTGAACGGCGTCGAGGTCGAGGTCGTCCGCGACGATCTGCGCCGCGGCGCGCTGCCCTCCGGCGCGGGGGCGATCGTGCTCGCGAACCTGCTGCGCCCGCTGTTGATCGAGCTGTGCGACGCGCTGCGTTCGCCTCCCGCGCACCTGATCGCGAGCGGGCTGTTGCGGGACGAGGTGGACGAGGTGGTGGCCGCGTTCGCGGGGCGGCACGAGCTGGCCGAGCGGACGCGGCGTACCGAGGGGGAGTGGGCCGCGGTGTGGTTGGTCGGCGCTCAGTCGCGCTCGGCGTAGCCGCTGATGGCGCGGCTTGCGTCAAGGCCCGCCGCCTCGGCGGCGCGGTCGTCGGGCACCGCGGTCGCGGCGTGGACGATGCAGCGGTAGAGCAGGTCGATCGCGCCTCTGACGAGCGCCTGCGAGCCCTCGCCGGCGCGCAGCAGCTCTAGCGCCGCGAGCAGCGCGTTATCGATCGTCGCGAGCGCGGCGAGCTCCTGCTCGTCCTCGCCGCGCTCGGCGCTGTCGGGCAGCCGGCACGCGGACAGCGCCATCTCGATCATCGCGAGCGCCTGCTCCGGCACGCCGGCGAACAGCGCCGGCCCGGCGAGGCTCGCGTAGCCGTAGACGCGCGCGAGCCGGCCTGTGAGCGTGATGATGGCGGGGCGCGGAGGCGCAGAGGGCGTTGGCAGGCCCTCGCCGTCGAAGAGCCCTGCGATCGTCTCGCCGAGGATGCCCCTGAGCGCGCGCTCCGATAGGCCCGCCTGCGCCGCGACCCGCAGCACGAGGTAGAGCCCGGCCGAGGGCGTGCCGTAGGGAGGGTCGGAGGCGAAGACGACCCGCTCGGCGGGCACCCTCGCGAGCAGCTCGATGACGTCGATCGGGAAGAAGCAGGAGGTGTCGTAGAGGACCCTGGGGTGGTCGGCGAGGCGCGAGGTGATGATGCCCTGGTCGCAGATCGCGCCGTGGGCGAGGATGAGCGTCGCCTGCGGGTGGCTGAGCGCGAGCTGCACGAGCCCCTCCGCGAGCGGCGGCAGGCCCCTGCCGGCGTGGATGAGGATCGGCACCTCCGCTTCTTCTGCGAGCGCGAAGATGCCCTTCATCTGCTCGCCGCTGAAGTCGAACGCCTGCGCCCTCGGGTGCAGCTTGATGCCGCGTGCGCCCGCCTGAATGCAGCGCCTGCCCTCGGCGATCGGCTCTTCGGCGGGGTCGAGCCTGCAGAAGGGGACGAGGCGGCCCTCGCTTTCGGCCGCGAAGCGCAGCACCCGGTCGTTCGGGACCCGATAGGAGGGCCTGCGCTGCGGGTCGTGCAGCGCGAACACGCACGCCCTGCTCGCCTGCGCCTCGTCGAGCAGCGAGAGCAGGCCCTCCAGGTTCAGCGAGCGCCCGTCCTCGTCGTGCCCGAGATGGGTGTGGGCGTCGAAGACCTCCGCCTGCGCTGGCCGCAGCCGCTGCGCCTCGGCGAGGAACGGCTGCAGCGCCTGCCGGTAGACGGCCCTGTGTGCGCCAGTGTCGCCGGGATCGCTCATATCTATTTAATTACTGTAAGGATCGATCCCGGTGAGGACGGTGCGGCTCGTTGGAGGCGTGCGGCTGGGAGGCGCTGGGGCGGCGCTGCTCGCTGAGCGGCCTGCCATCGGCGTCGGTCGCCTGCGGTGGCGGCCAGCGGCCGAGCCAGTTGTCGCGCGCGCCGTCGATCGTGATGACGGTGCCCGAGATGAAGCTCGCCGCCGGCGAGGCGAGGTAGGCGACGAGCGAGGCGAGCTCGCGCTCGCTGCCGAGGCGGCCGGCGGGGATCGTCTCCGACAGGCGATCGACGATCGCCTCCGGGTACTTGCTGAGCAGCGTCTGAGTCGCGAACTGCCCTGGGGCGATCGCGAGCAGGCGGATGCCGAAGCGCGCCCACTCGACCGAGAGCGTCCTCATGAGATTCTCGACCGCGGCCCTGGCGGCGCCGGAGTGCGCCATCCCAGGCATGCCGTTGTGCGGCGAGAGCGTGATGCTGAAGACCTTGCCGCCGCGCCCTGAGGGGATGATCGCCCTCGTCGCGACGGCGTGCGTGAAGAGCCAGGTGCCCTCGACGTTGAGGCGCATGACGGTCCTGAAGCCCTTCGGCGTGATCGACTCCGCCGGCGCGAGGAACTGGCCGCCGGCGTTGTTGACGAGCAGGTCGATCCTGCCGTGCCTCTCGAGCACCGCGTCGACCGTCTGCTGCACCTGCTCCTCCTCTCTGATGTCGCAGACCAGCGCGTCGATGAGGCCCCGATGGTCGAGCGCCGCCGTCTCCTGCAGCGGCTGCATGCGGCGCCCGCAGACGGTGACGCGCGCGCCGCAGCGCGACAGTTCGAGCGCGGTCTCGCGCCCGAGGCCAGAGCCGCCGCCGGTGACGATCGCGACCTCGCCGGCGAGCAGCGAGTCGGAGAACATGGAGTGAGCGGGGGGCTCCGTGCGGATTCGCGGAGCCTACCTGAGGCGGGGTCGGTCGCTCTGGACCTGACAGGCGTTATCGACCCTGGCGGCCGCCCTCCCTGCGCAGCGGCGCCCTACGCGATCGCTCCGCGACGGCCCGGTTGGTCGCGGCCGCGAGCAGCTCGACCGGCGGGGAGCCGCTGAGCAGCCACGTGCCGCGCTCGCGCCGCACGAGCCCTTCGCGCCGCAGCTCGCCGAGCGCGACGGTGACGGGCGAGCGGCGCGCGCCGATGAGCTGGGCGAGGCTCTCGTGCGTGAGCGCGATCGGCAGCACTGTGCCGCGCGGCGTGACGTGGCCCCAGCGGTCGGCGAGGTGCCAGAGCGTGAGCAGCAGCCTGTCCTTGACGCGCACCGCGCCGTGGATCGCGAGCGCGATGACGAGCGAGCGCGAGCGCAGGGAGGAGCGTTCGAGCAGGGCGGCGGCGATCTCCGGCCAGTGGCGCGTCCTGAGCGCGAAGTCGCGGTCGAGCAGCGCGATCCGCGCGGGCGAGAGCACCTGCCAGCTCGCGGCGCTCGCGAGCGTGGTGCTCTCTTCGGAGGTCCAGGGGCGCAGCACGTCGCCTTCGCCGAGCAGCTCGACGAACGAGAGCTCGCCGATGCCCTGGCGCCTCGTGAGCATGCCGCCGAGCACGAGCATGCCAAGCGAGTCGCCCGGCTGCATCGGCGTCCGCTCCCACTCCCACGGACCGCGCGAGAGCGGCAGCACGGGCGCGAACGCCTCGCGCCGCGCCGCGAGCAGGCTGGCGGGCTCGAGGTGCGCGCCGAGCGTGGGGTCCGCTTCGAGCACGGAGACCATCGGCGCGCTGTGGAGGTCCTCTGCTCGCCCTTGGCTTGCGGGTGTGCGGGTCTGAAGCGGACGCTGAGGTCTCGGTCTTGACATCGGGTGGCGCCGTCGAGTCTTGGGGCATTGCCGGATGCGTGACACAAATCGGCACAGGGAAAGTTTTGAAAATTACTTGCATCGCTCATGTCAAGGGCGTGAAGGTGAGAAGACGAACATACGGGGGCGTCATGCATCCAACCTTGTCGAGCGCGAAACGAGTTGTCTGCGGCGGCGGCGCGCCGCCGAGGAGCCCGCGGGGAGGCGCCGGGGAATCCGCCTGGCGGCCGCCGCGGAGCGGGCGTGGAGCGAGGGCCGCGGGCGGCGTATCCTGATCGGATGAACTTGGCGCCCGCCGCATGAGGACCCAGATCGAGCTGCCGAACGACGTCGCCGCGGAGCTCGCGGGAAGCCAGGACGCGGTGCTGCGCGCGCTCGAGGGGCATCTGCGCTGCAGGGTCTTCCTGCGCGGCAACCTCTTGACGCTCGACGGCGCCGAGCAGGAGACGCGCGTCGGGCAGCGCGTCGTGAAGGAGCTCTCGGAGCTGATCGAGCGCGGGCACCAGATCGGGCCCGGCACGATCGCCGCCGTGACGGGCGCGCTCGACGTGCACGAGTCGCCCGCGAAGGTGCTGGAGGACGTCGTCTGGCGGCATCGCAACCTGCGCGTCGCGCCGAAGACGGTGAACCAGAAGCGCTACGTCGACTCGATCAGGGCGAGCACGATCACGTTCGGGATCGGGCCCGCCGGCACGGGCAAGACCTTCCTCGCGGTCGCGATGGCCGCCGCCGCGCTGGCGCGGCACGAGGTGAACCGGATCATCCTGACCCGGCCCGCGGTCGAGGCGGGGGAGCGGCTGGGCTTCCTGCCGGGCGACATGATGGCGAAGGTCGACCCCTACCTGCGGCCGCTGTTCGACGCCCTGCACGACATGATCGACCCGGAGAAGGTCTCCCAGCACCTGGAGCGCGGCGTGATCGAGGTGGCGCCGCTCGCCTACATGCGCGGGCGCACGATCAACGACTCCTTCGTGATCCTGGACGAGGCCCAGAACACGACCCCAGAGCAGATGAAGATGTTCCTGACGCGGCTGGGGTTCGGCTCGAAGATGGTCGTGACCGGGGACATCACCCAGATCGACCTCCCCCGCGAGCAGCGCTCGGGGCTGGTCGCGGTCGCGGAGGTGCTGGAGCGCGTGGAGGGGATCGAGTTCGTGCGCTTCGGCGGCGAGGATGTCGTGCGGCACCGGCTGGTGCAGCGGATCGTGGAGGCGTACGACGCGCACTCGCAGCGCGACCTGCCGCCCGCGGGGCGCAACGGCGCCGGACGGGCCGCTTGAGCGCTGCGGTGCTGGTCGAGGTGATCGGCCTCGATGGGGTGCGAGGAGCGCCCAGCCGGCAGGAGATCGTGGGACTCTGCGAGGCGGCGCTCGCGCGCGCGGGCGTGGCGGACGGGCACCTGGCGGTCGAGCTGGTGAGCGCGGAGCGGATCGCGGAGCTGAACGAGCGCCACCGCGGCAGGCGCGGCCCGACCGACGTGCTCTCGTTCCCGATCGACGAGCTGACGACTGAAGATGGGGTGGAGCGCGAGCTGGGGGACGTGGTGATCTGCCCCGAGCACACGATCGACCTGCGCGAGGCGGTCGTCCACGGCGTGCTGCACCTGCTCGGCATGGACCACGAGACGGACGGGGGCGAGATGCTGGCGAAGCAGGCCGAGATCCTCGCCGCGGTTGGCGGCAGCCGGGGATGACGAGGGCGGGTCTGCTCGCGCTCGCGGGACGGCCGAACGTCGGCAAGTCGACGCTGGTGAACCGCGTGGTCGGCGGCAAGGTCGCGATCGTCTCGGACCGCCCGCAGACGACGCGGCGCGCGGTGAGGGGCGTGCTGAGCGAGGGCGAGCGCCAGGTGGTCTTCGTCGACCTGCCGGGGGTGCAGCGGCCGCGGGACGAGCTGACCGCGCGGATGGCGAAGCGCGTGCAGCAGGAGCTGGAGGGCGCCGACGCGGCGCTGCTGCTGCTGAACGGCGAGGAGGGCGTCGGCCCGGGCGACCGCTTCATCGCGAAGCAGCTCGGCGACGCCTCGCTGCCGAGCGTCGTAGCGGTGAACAAGGTCGACCGCGCGAGCAGGGCGCGCGTGGCGGAGGCTCTGACGCAGGCCGCAGAGCTGCTGCCCGACGCGGAGGTCTTCCCGGTCTCCGCGCGCAGCGGCGAGGGCGTGGGCGAGCTGGTCGAGCACCTGCTGGGGCTGATGCCAGAGGGGCCGTTCCTGTTCGAGCCGGGGCAGCGCTCCGATCAGCCGCTGAGGCTGCTGCTCGCGGAGCTGGTGCGCGAGGCGGTGATCCGGCGCACGTTCGAGGAGCTGCCGCACGCGGTCGAGGTGATGGTCGAGGAGGTGACGCCGGTGCGCGAGGGGCTGACGCGGGTCGCCGCGGACGTCTGGGTGGAGAGCGAGTCGCAGAAGCGGATCGTGGTCGGCTCTGGCGGCGCGATGGTGAAGGCGATCGGGGTCGCAGCGCGGCGCGAGATCGAGCGGGAGCTGGGGCACCAGGCGCATCTCGAGCTGAAGGTGCGCGTGAGGCGGGGGTGGCGGGCCGACGATGCCTTGCTGGACCGGCTGGGGATCGGCTAAGCGAGCGGGCGCCCCTCGGCAAACGCGGATGGCGCGGCGGATCAACCCGCGCGTGGCCGTCAGGCGAGCGGGCTGAACAACAGGCCGGTCAGCAGCTTCGGGAAGAAGAAGGTCGACTTCGGCGGCATGTTCTCGCCGGCGGCGGCGACGTCCCTCACCTGCGAGACGGGCGTCGGGCGCATGATGAACGCCGCGTCGTGCTTGCCCGAGCGCACGAGGCTGACCGCCTCCTCCGCGTCGCGCGCGTACCAGAGGCCGTGCAGCTCGGCGATGTCGTGCTCGCTGAGCTGCAGCGCCTCCTTTAGCAGCAGCGCCTCGAGCACGCCCGTGTCTAGGTGTCTGTAGGCGGCGGAGCGGTCGGGCAGCGCGGCGTCCGCGATCGCCTGGTCCTTTAGCGTGAGCAGCTGCGGGTGCATGCTCGCGTCGAGGAAGCCGAGCTGCAACGGGCCGTCTCCGGGGGGCGGCGTGAGCTGGTCGAGCGAAACCTCCTGGGCCTCGAAATCGCGCGATATCGCCTTTGCGAGCGCGGCGCGGCGCTGCTCGTCGAGGCCGTTGACGAGCCGGTGGGTGGGGAAGACCATGAGGCCGGGGTCCTCGAGCGCGACGAGGCACATGAGGACGTAGCGGTGCGGGCCCTCGCCGCCGATCTCCTGCGCGTAGGTCTGGGCGGTCTCGTAGCGGTGGTGGCCGTCGGCGATGAGCAGCTCGACGTCCTGCATCGCCTGCGTGACGGCCGCGATCGCCTGCGGGTCGCCGACGCGCCAGATGCGGTGGACGGTGCCTTCGGCGTCGACCGCCTCGCCGTCCGGTTGGGCGTCGCCCGCGGGCGCGAGCGCGTCCCAGGCGGCGTGGGCGGGGTCGGAGTAGAGCGAGAAGATCGGGGAGAGGTTCGCCCTGGTTGCGCGCATGAGTTCGAGGCGGTCCTGCTTGGGGCCGGGGTGCGTGCGCTCGTGGGGGCGGACCTTGCCTGGGCCGTAGGGCTCGATCTTCACGCGGCAGAAGAAGCCGCGCCGGGTGCGCGCGATGCCGTCGGGGCCGGTGTACTCCTGGGTGTGGGCCCAGAGGGCGGGGTGGGGGTCGCGCCGGAGCACGCCTTCTTGCTGCCATTGGTTGAAGAGGTGGCCGGCGGTCTCGTAGGCGTTGCGGGGGGCGTCGTCGCCGGGCTCGCCTGGGTTCGCCTCGCCGTCGCCTGCGCTTGACTCGCTCGCTTCGGCTTGCAGGCGGCCCTCGGCGTCCATCTGGGGGAGGTCGATCGCGACTACGTTGTGGGGGGAGCGGCGCAGCAGGGCGGCCCGCTGCTGAGGGGAGATGACGTCGTAGGGAGGGGCGGTGACGTCGGCCAGCGGGCCGGCGACGGCGGTGTCGTAGTGGAGGGCCTGCAGGGGTTGGACGTCTGCCATTTGGGGGGCGGACCCTAGCAGTGGGGGCGGGAGGACGAGGTGGGAGAGGTGGCAACGAGCGGGTTTGGCGGAGGCTGGAGCCGCAGCTTTCTGTCTGCACGACGTGCGAACATGTGTTCGTGGCGCATGCAGGCTATGTACGCGAGAAGGCGCGCTCGAAGGATCGAGCGCCACGGTGTTGGCGCGGGTGCAGGATGTGGATGGGGCGATTGTGCGCGGAGCGGCTGTAGAATCAGGCGGTCTCGGGGCGTGGCGCAGCCTGGTAGCGCGCACCGTTTGGGTCGGTGAGGTCCCCAGTTCGAATCTGGGCGCCCCGATTAGGTTCAAGAACCGCGAATGCTGACGAAAGCCCTGAAAACGCTTGGCGAGGATGCTCGTGTGGCGGATTCGGACCGCAGCGGTGGAGGAAAGGACCGCAAGACGGCCACAAGCGGGATAGCCACACAGAGCAGCATCTCTCGTCAGGGTATGCCTCACCCCGAGTCATGCGCCACAGTGGACGGTCTCCATCGTCGCTCGCCGAGTGCCAGTGGCAGGTGGGCTCGGCGTGTGAGCATGATCGTTGGCGCCGGCGATCCATGTAACATCTGCCCTGTGCGTGAAGAGACGGCGGAGAACCTTGTGGAGCTCGTAAGGATGGCGCTGGCCTTCGCTGGATCCAGCACGGGGGACGTAGAGGTCTGGTTTCGAGGTCAAGGGAGGAGCAGCTGGACTCTGCTGCCGTCGATCTATAGGCGTGAGCCGGACGTAACCAAGGCGCTCGGCATTGAGGAAATGCTCTTCCTCGACTTCAACAACCGGTCTCGGATGATCGCGGAGCGGGCGACCGCCCGTGGCGACTGGGAGTTGTTCTTCCTTATGCAACATCATCGCCTCTCTACGAGACTGCTCGATTGGTCGCGCAACCTATTGATTGGAGCTTACTTCGCTGTGAGTGATCCGAAGGCTTGGAAGGGTGCCGATGATCCACCGTGTGTATTCATGTTCAAACCACGCGACTGGAACGCGAAGACTGTTGGGGAGGGTGGCGTCTCGGCGGCTGGTCCTTCCGGCGTGATTAGCGAGCTTACCGAGGGGATCGCCGCAGGTTATGGTCCGAGCGGGCCCATGACGCGTGGAAGCGCTCAACATTATGCACTGGCTATCGCTGGTCCTGAGTTCGCGACGCGGATTGCAGCGCAGCGGGGTGTCTTTACCGTATTTGGCACTCGTGCGCCAGAGGGCTCCCAGAGCCTTGAGGAGCAGGAGCCTCTGCTTGCACCGGCATCAGACACTCTTTATAAGGTGCGCCTGGCAGGTAGCCGCTCAGAATGGGAAACCGCGCTTCGGCTAGTTGGGATCGGAGAGTTCGCTGCGTTTCCCGACCTTGATGGGCTTGCACGCGAGCTCAACGCGCAGTATTTCTCGCGTGTACCTATCCCGCCGACCCAACGGATGGGTTATCGTCCTAATGATGAGGAGTACGATGCCGACGCTTGATGGTGAAATAAGGAAACATCGAGCGGAGGTTCGCACGACCCAGTGGTCGGTCTCTGTGGGCGAGATATTTTCGCTTTACGAACGGCGGGAGCTTGAGGTGAATCCTGCCTTTCAGCGCTTTTTCCGTTGGAGTGATACACAAAAGACTTATCTGGTCGAGTCATTGCTGCTTGGTCTTCCTGTGCCGCCATTGTTTCTTGCGCAGACCGAGGAGGGGGTACTAGAGGTGGTTGACGGAGTTCAGCGTTTGTCTACTCTGCTGCAGCTAAGAGGCATTCTTCTCGGACCAGCAGAGAATAATGACTTGGAGCTTCGCGTCCCTCTAGTCATGACGGCTGGCCAATACCTAAAGCATTTGGCGGGACTTGTGTGGAATGAGGATGTAGAGCAGCGAGCAGCAGACGCTGGCCTTGAGATTGGTGGCGTGTTGTCAGACGGACAACGGAGCGATATTCAATTTGCCAAGCTTGATGCCACGATAATTCAGCGTACTTCTGCAGGGCAGGCCAAGTACGATGTATTCCGTCGTCTAAATAGCTATGGGGAGCCGCTGACGCCTCAAGAGATGAGGGCAGCACTAATCGCGAGTACAAGCGCTGAATGTCTTGCGTGGCTGGCTAGTCTCGCTCGCGATGGAGATACGCCTGCGCTGCTGGCACTTAGTGATCGGCAACTAGAGAGGCAGTACGACATCGAGCTCGTTCTCAGGTTTTTCTACTTGGTTGAGACGGACGTTTTGAAGGAGGTCGAGCTGCGCGACTTTCCGAAACTGCTCGACGATCTTGGTGTGTCACTCGCTACTGAGTTTCCAAGCAAGCGGACAAAACGCCTAGGAGACATTTTCGTGAAGACGATGGGGCTCATTGCTAACAGTGCAGGTGCTGATTTCTTCAGACGGTTCTATCCAGATGAGAAACGTTTCAAGGGCCCGTTCTTGAACACATCGTTCGAGGCGCTTGGATCTGCGCTCGGTTATAGGCTTCGTCGCCAACTTCCGATCGGAAAGGATTTGACCCAGAAAGTCGAGGCGTTCTGGCAGCAGGAGGAGCTTGCCGCTGGCTTCGCGTCTGGGCGTTCAACAGAGTCTCGGCTTGCAACGTACGTACCGCTCGGGAGGGAGTTGCTAGGCTCGTAGATCTCCAGGCTATTCGCGATGGAACCCGCAAGCGGACCGCAGCAGCGGGCGGAAATGGCCGCAGGACGATCACGAGGTCGTGGTGACGCGCTTCTGCCGAATGTCGCATAGGTGCGTCCCAGGCGACATGCGCGGGATCGAGGTGGCCGCAAATCTTAGGCGCGGGTCTTCTCGGTGAATCGCTCGCGGGCTTCCTGTCGAGAGACGCCAAGCGCGGTCCCGATCTCACCTCACGACCGGCCATTGGCGTGCGCGCGGGGCAACCAGCTCTCGAAACGCGAAGCTCGGCGGTGCACACGCCGTCGACGGCCTCTGCGAGGGTCCACAGGTCGGTCGGGTCGTCCATCGGGACACGAGACGGGTCGAACTGCTCGGCGAGCTTGCGGCACGCTGAATCGTCTCATCGGTGCGCATGGCTTTCGTTCCTGTCATCGGCAATCTCTTCGAGAGACGCGTTGCGCAGCCTGCTGCCGAGTGCGCGCAGGACGATGTCGGCCGCGACATTGGCGTCATACTCGGGAGGTGTGCGTATGAGGAGCGCGTCGAGGTCATGGCGGAAGGCCGGGTCTGTGAGCTTTGCGGCTAGGTTGTTGCGCAACTCCGGGAAGGTGAATGCGGCATTGCGCATGTAGTGGTGAAAGCCGGCGACGATCCGCTCGGGGTCGGCTCCGAGAACGGTGAGTCCGAGCCACAGGTCGAACAGGTCGCGGCCCTTGCTGCGCTGATACAGGGCGCGAAGCTTTGTGGCGAGCAACTCCTCTGGCTGGAACGTGAGGATGTCGGCCTCGCCGCTCCACCAGGAGGTCTGAACGCTCTGGCGTACGGTCTTGCGCGGCAGGAGCGGCTTCGTCTCGGCGATGTTCATCTCGATCTTGATGCGGATACGGCCGATCCCTTCTGTTGGCTGCCCATCGAGGTGGACGTGCACCATCTGTCCAGATCGTTGCGTGCTGGAGACCGTGAGCCCGATCTCGTCGGCGAGCTTCGTGAGCGCCTGTGTGTAGGGCCTGATGCCGGTGTGGGTCGAGCGAACGTAGTCGAGGTCCTCGGAGTAGCGCAGCGGGGTGGGAAGATGAAGCTTGTGCAGGCAAGTGCCGCCGCGCATCGCAAGCTCCGGGCCGAGCACCTCGTCGCGGGCGATCTCGATCATGAGACGGGACAACAGGAGATCCTGCTCGATCTGCACCCGATCGGGCCACGGTGCCTTCGAGCGCCACGCGATGAGGGCGGGACGGTCGATCACAGGTCCGGCTGCACGTCGCTGTTGATCTGAAGGTTCCAGCGGGCGTCGATCGGTCCACGTGCCGGCAGCGCACGCACGAGCCGCGTCGGGTGGCCGTCGTCGGCTCGTGCCACCTCGTGCAGTGGCTCGAGATCCAAATCCTGACGGAACCGGCCGAACAGCCAGCCGAGGCGTCTCGCGACCGAGCGCGAGCGCACGCTCGCAAGTTGCGCGAGCGTCGGCACGTCGAGACCGCCGATCTCGGTGATGACGGTCGCTACGTTGTCGAGCCCGCCAGCGCCCTCGGGGTGGACGAGGAGGTCGACGACGGTCGTCTCGCGGGTCGCGACTCTTACGCGGCCGGTGTCGACCGAGCGCTCTTGGACCGCCATCTGGTCGAGGTACTCGTTCGCGTAGAAGCGCAGCTTGACCCGCTCTACATCACGGTCGGCGACGTGCCGGTCGACCATCACCTGGAAGAGCTGAGGCGCCTGGTGGGCGGCGCCGTGCATGGCCGCGGCCGTGAGCAGGCTGACGTAGTAGTCGCGGTGAAGCGCACGCATCATCGCGTCGATGAACAGCTCGCCAGGCAGCACCCGCCAGGAGCGGTACTCCGGGGGGACGACTACATACAGGCCGCGCGTCGGTGAGAACATCGCTCCGCGGCGGCGTAGGCGCTGCAGGCCCGCGTAGACGTGCTTGGGCGGCACGTGAGCGAGCTGGGCGACCTCCGCGGAGGTCGCCCAGTAGCGGCCCTGAGAGATGAGCACGTCGGGCAGCTCGGCTATTGACGGCATATTGCGTAGTCTAACGGATGACGTTAGTTTGCCGAATCTAGCGTCTGACGCCGGCTGCCGCGATCAATTCGTCAGTAGCGCGGTGCTGCGGCGGCTTATGACTCGGCGAGCATTCGCGCGAGACGCATTCGTCGCGGAGCAAGGGTGTTAGGTTCGGCGCCAAGGGGGTCCAGCGATCGCCTTGAGCTGGCGAGCCTTGGCGGCGGTCGCCGCTGCACTACTGCCTACCAAACTAGTCGGATCGGTATAGACCGCTACGTCCACGACCTCTGGGAAGCCATGAGCACGAAGCGCTTGCGGATTGCTCGACCACGGGCCTTCGATTCGGCGTGTGGTGCCGTCCTGCATCATCACGTCAAAGCATGCGCCGCAAAAGCCAGTCTTATCGTCGGTCTGGAGGAAGTAGGCCGCCCATCCGTCACGCTCGCCGTAGTACATGCCATCACGCTCCTCGTAGATGAAGTCCTCCTTGCGCGGACATCGATCTGCGAGGACGGCGAGGCGCTCCTCGCCAAGGCCGTCTCGATCGAGGTAGACAGCCTTGACGGTGATGATCTGGGCATCTCGGGGTTTTTGGGCCGCAGAATGTTCGACCTGCCAGAAGGTCATTGTGGCTCCTTCTCTTCGTCGGGGCGTAAGCGGCGTAATGCTAGGAAGGCATCCGGACAGAACTGCACTTGCTTGAACTTCGCTTCAAAGCGGCTGGCTCGAACCGGTTGCTTCCCGCATCCTGCGGCTTTGCATGTCGTTTCGTCGGGGGCGGCCGCTACGCTCACGATGCGCCTTCGGCAAGCGGGCGCTTTGAGTCGATCTACGACGGAAGGTGGCTGCCGAGTTGGCGTCAAGGTTGCTCACACTGCCCCAGGTAGCACGGATCGTCGGAGTGGGGTATAGGACGCTCCATAGCTGGTTGCAGCGGGGTCTGTTGCGCCCGAGCCTCCAAGAGTCGAGCGGGACCGGCGTGCCCAACCTCTTCAGTCCCGACGATGTCGTCCAGATCAAGGTCATCGCGGATCTGCGGCAGGTGGGTGTCTCATTCGAACGGTTGAGCGAAGCCGCCGTGGAGTTGGCGGCTCATCCGACGGCGCTCAGCATCGGCGCCGCTGTGCTCGTCAACGGCTCCGTCTCGGTCATCGATGAAGCCGACATCGCAACGGCACTCGTAGACGAGCCGCTGATGCTCGTCTACAAAACGGCGCATGCGGTTCGCGGCGTGCAGGCGGCGCTACCTCCGATCCCGGGAACGCCTTCGCCAGCTACCTGAACGTTGGCGGCTAGGGCGGCTCGAGCGCCAGCGCGCCGCTACGCTCCGCTCGTGACGCGAGAGGAACTCGAGAACCTCGCTTATCTGCGCCGTGCGCGTGATCTGATGGACCGTGAGTACGCGCGCCCGCTCGACGTCGCGGCGCTCGCCCGCGCTGCGTTGATGTCGACCGCACACTTCTCGCGGCGGTTCCGGGCGGCGTATGGGGAGACGCCCTACGCCTACCTGATGACGCGGCGGATCGAGCGGGCGAAGGCTCTGCTGCGCCGCGGCGACCTGTCGGTGACGGAGGTCTGTATGGCGGTGGGGTGCACCTCGCTCGGCTCGTTCAGTGCGCGGTTCACCGAGCTGGTGGGGCAGACGCCGACGGCCTACAAGGCGCGCGACCACAGCGCGCTCGCGCGCGTGCCTGGCTGCGTAGCGAAGGAGATCACCCGCCCAAGCCGCAGGCCGAAGAGGGTTGAGCGGGATCGGCGGGGCGGGATCGAGCCGGATCGGCCGGGCGGGATCGAGCAGGATCGGAGAAACGCGAAGGGCGCTCGCTCACTAGCCTGGCGGGCATGAATCTCGCTCTCTCCACCTGCTTCGTCCTCGTCGATGACCCCGAGGCCGCACTGGCCTTCTACCGCGACACGCTCGGCCTGGAGGTGCGCAACGACGTCGCCCGCGGAGAGTTCCGCTGGATCACCGTGGGCGCCGCCTCCCAGCCCGAAGTCGGGATAGTCCTCACGAACTACCTGAACGGCAGCCCCGCCGACGTCGACGCGCTCGCCGCGCTGCTCGCGAAGGGCGCTATGAACGGCGTCCACTTCCGCACCGACGACCTGGACGCGACCTTCGAGAAGCTGCGCGCCTCAGGCGCCGAGATCGTGCAGGAGCCGACCGACCAGTCGTGGGGCATGCGCGACTTCGCTGTGCGCGACCCATCGGGCAGTCTGGTGCGCATCGACCAGCCGCCCGCCGCCTGAGCGCGAGGCGGCTGCGAGAATGATCGGCGGCGATGTCGCTGATCCTGTTCCTGATCCTGCTGCTCGTCGTCGGGCTCGCCGTCGGAGCGCTCGCACGGTTGTTGCTGCTTGGCCCAGACCCGATGGGCATCGGCGGAACGATCCTCCTGGGCCTCGCCGGCTCGTTCATCGCCGGGCTCTTTTCCTGGTTCGTCCTGCACAGGCACGGTGGCGGTCTCATCCTCTCCGTGCTTTTCTCGATGCTGCTGCTGTGGCTGCGCCGGCGATGGCTGATGCGTGGCCAGCGGCCTTAGCAGGCGGGCAGTCTTCGGTGGCATTGAGCAGCTCGGCCTCGCCTCGATCGCCTCGATGCGACGTGGCCTATCTGCCAGTGCGGTCGCGGTGCTTGCACCCCGGCCAGCAGCAGGGCCGGCGCATGCCTTCCTCGAGCTCTTCTTGGGTGCGCCGGATGCGGCGCTCTCGGGTGGTCTCCTGCTTGGCGTCCTCGACCCAGCAGATGAACTCGTTGCGTGCGAGCGGCGTGATGTCCTGCCAGGCGTCGAGTGCGATGGCGTTGGCGATGAGCGCCTTGCGCAAGTCCGCAGGCAGTCGATGCACCACTCCGCCGGGCACCCTCTGGCCGCTCACAGGCTCATGGTAATGAGGCGCTCGTGAACGCGATGCGGCGCATCCGCGCGTAGCGTCGGGCGGGATCAGCGTCCGCTGCGCCTCTTGATCGTCGGCCGGCTGATGGATTCGCAGAACGCTCTGAGGGATGCGCAGATCCGCCGTGGGCGGATGCGCTGTGGAGTGGCTGACGTCTCAGTCCTCCGCGGGGTGGACGAACCGCGCGCGGCTTCTCTGCTGTTCGTAGCCAGCCGCCCGCCAGAAGCCGACCGCGAGCGGGTCGTCCTCGACCGCGATCGCGGTGAGCCTGACTGCGCCGCGGGCACGCAGGTGGCGCTCGCCCTCGCGCAGCAGTGCCGTCGCGATCCCTCGGCGTCGGTGGTGAGGGTGGACCGCGAGGCGGTAGAAGCTGCCTCGCCAGCCGTCCCATGCGGCGATGAGCGAGCCGACCACCTCGCCGTCGTGCTCGGCGACGAGCAGCGCGTCGGGGTCGCTGGCGAGCAGGGTGAGCAGTCCCTGAGGTGAGTCTGTGACCGTCCTGTGTCCGCCGGCTGCGACCCACAGGCGCAGCACGGGGTCGATGTCCTGCTTGGTGGCGGTGCGGATCGTCAGCTCGCTCAAGCGGGAACGAATATCAGCAGCGGCGGATCGTCTGCACGATGGTTGCCGCGCGCGCGGGCGCGAGATACGGTCCGCGACGATGAGCCGACGTCGGGGGCTTTCATGACTCGCAAGCGGGCGCTGATCCTGCTCGGCCTCTGCACGGTCGCGTTGACGGTCGCGCTCGATCTGATCGACCCCTCGCAGGTCTCGCGCGGTCCGACGGTCGTCGCCGTCGAGTTTGCGGGCAGCCGCTCGCGCGCGGCGCAGATGATGGCCGAATGGGGCGCGAAAGGCAGGAGCGCCGCGCATCTCTCGCTGCTGCTCGACTACGGCTACATGCTCTCCTACGGCCTCTTCTTCGCGCTCGCGGGCTTCGCGGTCCGCGACGCCGCGAGGGCTCATCGCTGGCGGCGCCTTGCGGCCGCCGGGGCGATCGTGCCGTTCTTCGCGCTCGCCGCGGCGGCGTTCGACGCGAGCGAAAACGTCGCCCTGCTGCTGACGCTGGGCGGCGAAGGCGGCAGCTTCGCTCCGCCGTTCGCGGCGGTGTGCGCGGCGATCAAGTTCACGCTGATCGGCGTGGCGATCCTGTACGTGCTGTGGGGACTCGTGCTGAGCGCGAAGGCGCGCTCGCTGCAGCCGAGCTGACGATGAGCGGCGTCTGAGGCGATGAGCGACTTCTCTAACGACGACGTTCGCCTTGCGAGCGGTGCTGACGCCAAGAGCATCGGCAGGCTGCTCGACGACTTCAACCGCGAATACGACGAGCCGACGCCGGGGCGCGAGCAGCTCGCACGGCGGATGAAGGAGCTGATGCAGGCGGGCGAGACGGCGGTGCTGCTCGGCGGATCGGGACCCGACGGGCTCGTTGTGCTGCGCTTCCGGCCCGCGATCTGGTCGCAGGGGCTCGAGTGCTACCTCGCCGAGCTGTACGTGGCGCCTGGGATGCGCGGTCGCGGCCTCGGGCGGGCGCTGATGAACACGGCGATGAAGCTGGCGCGCGAGCGCGGCGCGGACCACATGGACCTCGGCACCGGCGAGCAGGACCTCGCGGCGATCGCGCTGTACGAGAGCCTCGGCTTCAGCAACCGCGAAGGCAAGCGCGAGGGGCCGATCAACTACTACTACGAGCGCGAGCTGTGACGGGATGGTCGACGCGAGCTCTGACCGGATGGTGACGGGTGACGCCGGCGGGCGGTCGACGAGTGGCAGGGCCGGAGCGATGGCGCTGAGGGCATCCGCCTCGCGGGGGCGTTCGCGATGCGAGTGACGGTGATCGGCGGCGGGATCGTGGGGCTCGCCTGCGCTCGCCTGGTCGCCCGCGAATACCCCGGCGCCGCCGTGACCGTGGTCGAGAAGGAGCCTGCCGTCGCCTGCCATCAGACCGGCCACAACTCGGGCGTCGTGCACGCCGGCCTCTACTACGAGCCGGGGTCGTTGAAGGCCCGCCTCTGCCGGCGCGGCGTCGCGCTGCTGAAGGCGTTCTGCGCCGAGCACGAGATCGTCTACGAGGAGTGCGGCAAGCTCGTGATCGCGACGAAGGAGAGCGAGCTGGGACGCCTCGACGCGCTGCAGCGGCGCGCGCTCGAGAATGGCGTGGAGGGGCTGCAGCGCCTCGACGCCGCCGGCCTGTGCGAGATCGAGCCGCACGCGACCGGCCTCGCCGCGCTGCACTCGCCGCGCACCGCGATCACCGACTTCCGTGCTGTCGCCGAGGCGCTCGCGCGCGAGCTCGTGGAACTCGGCGGCGAGGTGAGGACGGCGACCGCGGCGGCGAGGGTGCGAAACGCGACGACGGGCTCGCTCGTGGAGCTGGTCGACGGGTCTGAGCTGCAGGCCGACCACGCGATCGTCTGCGTAGGGCTTCACTCCGATCGGCTCGCCGATGCCTCCGGCCGGCCCGCCGCGCCGAGGATCGTGCCCTTCCGCGGCGAATACTGGCGGCTGCGGGAGGACCGCTCCGCGCTCGTGAGGGGCCTGATCTACCCGGTGCCCGATCCGCGACTGCCGTTCCTCGGCGTCCACCTGACGCGCACGGTGACCGGCGAGGTGCTCCTCGGGCCGAACGCGGTGCTCGCGCTCGCGCGCGAGGGCTACCGCGGCACACAGGTGGACCTCTCCGAGCTGCGCGACACGCTCGCCTGGGGCGGCGCCCGCCGGATGATGCGCAGGCACTGGCGCGCAGGGGTGGCGGAGATGGCGCGCTCGCTCTCGAAGCGGGCGTTCCTGGCCGAGGCGCGGCGCTACCTGCCCGAGCTGCGTCTTGGCGACGCGGTGCGGGCGCGAGCGGGCGTGCGCGCGCAGGCGGTCGACGCCGACGGCACGCTTGTCGACGACTTCCGCCTCGACCTGGACGGGCGCGTGAGCTGGGTTCGCAACGCGCCCTCCCCGGCCGCGACCTCCTCGCTCGCGATCGCGGAGGAGATAGTCGAACGGGCTGGGTTGGGCTGATCGGAGTGGCCCGAAGCGCCGCGCTCGGCCACGACAGTGTCGCCTGAGAGCATGCCGGCGGGGTGTGCATCCGCGTCTCGCTATCCTTTGTGAAGCATGATCTGCTTCACGGACAAGGGCGCGGAGAAGGTGCGCGAGTTCCTCGCCGCCCAGCAGGCCGATCTGAGCCTCGCGGGCCTGCGCGTCGGCGTGCGCGGCGGCGGCTGCTCGGGCTTCCAGTACCAGCTGGCCTTCGACGAGCAGCGCGACGGGGACGCGGTCTTCGAGGACCACGGGCTGAGGCTGCTCGTGGACGGCGCGAGCCTCCCCTACGTGCGCGGCTCGGTGATCGACTACGAGGAGGGCCTCCAGGGCGCGGGGTTCAAAGTGAACAACCCGAACGTGGTCGCCGCCTGCGGCTGCGGCTCCTCCTTCAGGGTCGCCGAGGAAGAGCAGGTTTCGGCAGTCTGACGTTCCGCAGCGCCGGCCATCGGCCGTCAGGGCTCGTTGTCGAGCGAGCGCCACAGGTAGCGGCAGGCGAGCGTCCGGTGGGGGCGCCAGCGCTCGGCGATCCGCTCGATGACGACCGCGTCCGGGAGGCCATCGAGGCCATAGGCACGTTCGATCGCGCGCCTGATGCCGAGGTCGCCGACCGCGAGCACGTCCGGGCGCTGCAGGTGGAACATGAGGAACATGTGGGCGGTCCAGACGCCAAGGCCCTTGACCGCGACGAGCTCGGCGATCACCTGCTCGTCGGCGAGGCTGTCGAGGCGCTGCAGCTCGAGGCTGCCGTCGAGGACGTGCTCTGCGAGCGAGCGCAGAAAGCCGACCTTCGCGCGGGAGAGGCCGACGGCGGCGCGCAGCTCCTCGGGCTGCTCGTCGAGCACCTGCTGCGGCGTCGGCGGTCTGCCGCCGTAGCGGTGAAGCAGGCGCTGGTAGATCGCCCTGCCCGCGTGCACCGAGAGCTGCTGGTTGATGATCGAGCGCACGAGCGCGCCGTAGTGGTCGTCTTGGTCCGGCCTGCCCGCGCGCCCGTCCGGCAGCGGTCCGTGGGCGTCGATGATCGCCTTCAGCACTGGGTCGCTCGCGCGCAGGTGGCCGAGCGCCTGCTGACGCTGACGGGGCGTGAGCCCGAGGCGGGCGCGGCGGCGCGGGGCGGCGGGAGTTGTGGCCACGGGACGCTCAGCCTGCGGGCAGCGCCTGCAGCGGGACCTGCTGTCCGTCGAGCGCGTTTAGCGCCCTCGGCAGCGACGCCGCGATGCAGGTGAAGCTCGGCGTGTCGCGGACGGTATAGCGCGAGGCCTCCGTGCCGCGCAGCCGCTGGACGAGGTCGAGGAAGGCGCCGACGTCGTCCGTGTCGAAGGCGACGACGAACTCCTGGTCGTCGAGCCCGAAGGAGTAGGCGGTGTGGTTGTCGACGCTTGGGTATTCGTGCCCGACCTCGATGTGGCCCTGCATGATCCGCCAGCGGTCCTCCGCGGGCAGCGCGTACCACTCGCGCGACTTGACGAACGGGTAGACGAACACGTACTTGCCTTTGAAGCCGCGCGAGACCGCTCTGACGTCTTCGGAGTACTCCGAGCTCTTGCGCATGCCAAGGAACGAGTAGGGGATGCTCGCCCACTTCATGAGGCCGCTCTGCAGCAGCACGACGTGCAGCTCGTGGATGCGGTGGAGGTTCTCCGCCTCGGCGACGAGCAGCAGCTCGGCGTCGCCGCGCGTGCCGATCAGCGTGAAGGACTGCAGCAGGTGGCCCTCGGCGAAGTCTTCGCAGGCGGCGAGGAACTCGAGCTTGTCCTGGGCGCGCTGGTCGTCCTCTAGGCGGCGCCAGGCAGGGTCGACCTTGAGGAAGGTGTACTTGACGAAGTGGCGCTCGCTCAGGCTTGCGATTATAGATGCGGGCGCGGGACGCCTCGCCGCGTCGCCGTCCGGGGAGGGACTAGAGTCTGCATGTGCGGATCGCGCTGCTCTGCCCCTACTCCTGGACCTATCCAGGGGGGGTGACGAGGCACATCGAGGCGCTCGCGAGCGAGCTGATCGCTGCGGGCGAGGAGGTGAGGGTGCTCGCGCCGTTCGACCCCGACGACGCGCTGTCGCGGCGCCTGCACGGCGGCGCGCGTCCGGAGGCGCGGCGCGCGCCTGCGCACCTCGTTCCGCTCGGACGCACGCTCGGGATCGAGGCGAACGGCGCCGTCTCCAACCTGTCGCTCTTCCCCGAGGCGGTGGCGAGGATGCGGGCGGAGCTGCGGGAGGGCGGCTACGACGTGCTCCACGTCCACGAGCCGGTCGTGCCGATCGTCGCCTGGGACGCGCTCTGCTCGACGCGCGGCATGCCGATCGTCGGCACCTTCCACACCTACTCGGACAACGCGGTGAGCAACGGGCTCGCTCGCCTCGCCGGCGCGGCACGGCGGATGAACCGCCTGCACGCGCGCATCGCCGTCTCGGAGGCGGCCGCCTGGACGGCGAGGCGGTTCTTCGGTGGCCGGTACACGATCGTGCCGAATGGGGTGCAGCTGCCAGCCGGGGGGGCAGATGAAGAGTCGGTCAGCGCCGCCGATGCCAGCGCAGGGCAGCTGCGGATCCTCTTCATCGGCCAGGCGGTGGAGCGCAAGGGCCTGCCCGTCCTGCTGAAGGCGTTCGAGGCGCTGCGCGAGCACGTGCCCGCGACGCTGACGCTCGTCGGCGCCGACGACGAGCAGGTGGCGCCGCTGCTGCTCGACGGGCGCGGCGTGAGCGCGCTCGGCAAGGTCTCCGAGGCTGAGAAGGCCGCGGCGCTTGCAGAGGCCGACGTGCTGTGCGCGCCCTCGCTGCGGGGCGAGAGCTTCGGGATGGTCCTGACGGAGGCGTTCGCGGCGAGCACGCCCGTGATCGCCTCAGGCATCACCGGCTACCGCGACGTCGTGAGGGACGGCTTCGACGGCAGGCTCGTGCCGCCCGGCGATCCGCTCGCGCTCGCAGAGGCGCTGCGAGCCCTCGCGCTCGATCCGCGGCGGCGGCGGGAGATGGCGAGCGCTGCGCGGGAGCGCGCGAAGCGCTTCGCCTGGCCGCGGGTGGCCTCAGAGGTGCTCGAGGTCTACGAGCAGGCGATCTCCGTCGCTGCGCCTGCGACGAGGACGCGGCGCGCCGCCGTGCGGCTCGGGCTCGTGCCCTCCGACCTGCAGGAGCGAGTGCCGCCGCAGCGCCTCGGCAGCCTCGAGGCGAGGCCCCGCAGCGCGCCCGTCCGGCGTGCGGTCGGTATCTGCGTTCGGCTTGCGCTGGTCGCGGTCGCCGTGGGTGTCGTGACGCTCGCGCTGAGCAAGCTGCACAGCCTCGGCGTGGCGAGAGTGCTCGCGAGCCTCGTCTCCTCGCAGCCGGGGCTGGTCGCGGCGGGGCTTGGGCTGATGTGCGCCTCGATGGTGCTGCGCGGCCTCGCCTGGCACGCGATCCTCGGCACCGTCTCGACCTCGCGGCGGGTGCGGCGGCGCGACGCGCTGCAGGGCACGTTCATCGGCGTCCTGATGTCGGCGACGCTGCCAGTCCGCCTCGGGGAGACCTCGCGCGCGCTCGTGCTCGCTCGCCGGCTGGGCCGCGTGCGCGAGACGATGCCGCTAGTGCTGCCTACGATCGTCTCCCAGACGCTGCTGAACGCGTTTGCGCTCACTCTCCTCGGCGTCGGCAGCATCGCGAGCGTCAATCTCCTGCGCGGAGACGGCGTCCTGCTCGCGCTGACGCCGCCGGCGCTGCTGGCGATCGTGCTGCTCTGGCCCGCGCTGGTCGCGCAGGCGCCGCCCGGCGAGCAGAGAGGCCGCATGCGGCGGCTGACGGACGCGGTCGGCCTCGTGCTGCGACGCGTGAAGGACGGGTTCTCGCTGTTCTCGCATCCGCGCGCCGCGACGCTCGCGACGCTTTCGCAGCTCTCCGCCTGGGGCCTGCAGGTGCTCGCCTGCTGGCTGCTGCTGATCGCGCTCGGCCTCGACGCGCGCACCGGCTTCGGAGCGGCGGCGGCGGTCCTGTTCGCGGTGAACGTGACATCGTTCGTGCCGCTGACACCCGCGAACGTCGGCGTCTTCCAGGCGGCGTGCGTCGCGGTGCTGGCGGGCGCCTATCACGTCCCCGGCCCCGACGCGCTCGCCTACGGCATCGTCCTGCAGGCGGTCGAGCTCGTGGCCGCGACGTCGATGGGCCTGCCGGCGCTGATGTCCGAGGGTCTCTCCTGGCGGCAGCTGAGGCTGCGCACGATCCACGCCGCGCCCGTGCGGCTGCGCCCGCTGCCCGCGACCGCCGCGCGGGAGGCGGCGGACGCGGGCTTCAGCTCCTGAGATCGGCGGTCGTCGCTTTCAGCCGCAGGCCGGCGGTTCCCCGAACGGGAAGAACGACGTCTTGAAGACGTTGTCCGAGACGCAGCTGCCGGTCTTTGCGATTCGTCCGTATGGCTCCTAACCGAGGAACGGCCTGCCGTGTTCGTAGACGGCCGCCGAGACGACCGAGCAATGGAAGGTGAGGTTCGGCAGTCCGTTCGTGCCGTTCAGAGGCACTTCGATCACGTCGCCGCTTTCGAGCATCGCGTGCAGCTGAACGAGCGTCGTTATGTGCGTGTTCGCGGCTTCGCCATTGGTGAACAGGACGAGCGTTGGCACCCAGGCGACGTTGAAGTCGCCGTGGCTTGCGGGTCCTGCCATCAGGTGATCGTGACCGAGCACTCCTTCGCCGTAGACGCCAGGCTCGAACAGTTCGGCGAGCGCGGCGACGGGTCCACCGTGATCAGGGCAGTTCTCCGCCGGCAGGTGCTGGCAGTTGAGCGTGACGCCGATGGTGGAATGGATCGGATAGACCGGAAGGTAGAACGGCGCGGACGCGCGCGGGTTCGACTTCACGGGATCAGGAGCGCCCCGCGGAGTGCTCACATACCGGATCGCGCCCGTGATGTCGTCGTACACGGGCTCGATCACGACACCGCCGTTGGTCCCTTTGCCGCCGACGATTCGCTCACCACTCGGCAGCGAGGCCGCGGCCGCGGCGGGCACCGCCAGACCGCCCACGCATGCGACGACGGCGGCGAAGGATAGAAGTCGTCCTTTCATCTCGCATCTCCTTTCTCGCGGGCCCGGCCGTGGCCCCGCCACGGTCTCGCAAGGACCCTTGCTGCAGCACACCCGCCGGCGTCCCCGGCCGGCTGGTCGAGTTCGAGGCGCCCGATGCTGATACGTCGAGGGAGCCAGAAGACATCCAGTATGCGCTCCGGAGAAGGGCAAGTCAAGCGTCGACGCGGTCCCTGAGGAGGCGCGATCGATGCGGCGATGACGGTTGACTGCAGCGTTCAGCCGAACACGCCGGTTTCAGTCGTCGCGACCTCGTTCAGGCGGCGATCGTGCCGGCGCCGTGATGGGGCTCGGGCACTGGCTGGCCCGACTCGCGCAGCAGCTCGACGTGAAGCGGGATCGCTTCGCCGATCAGCTTTTCGGCCTCGTGCCTGGTTTTCCCGACGGCGACGCAGCCGGGCAGGTCGGGCGACGAGGCGCCCCATTCACCGTCTTCGCTTCTCTCATATATGACTAGATACTCGGTCATCGCAGCTCCTTGATTCCGGTATTGCGCCTGATGCTGTTCAGCTGGCCAATCGGGATCGTAGCGCTCAATTTGCCGGCAATTGTCACTACGTATTCAGAGTCGGAATGCTTGTACTGACGATGACTTCCACGCTGACGTACCCGCGTCCAGCCGTGCGCTTCGAGAATCGCCGTCACCTGATGCACCTTCTTCGCCACATAGCCTAATCCGACGAAACTGCCGGTTAGGGGACGCGGCGGCTCAGACGGCGGCCTCTTCGGCGGCCTCGTCCGGGTCCTCGTCGGCGAGGTCCGGCGCGTCGCCGTTGCGGGCGAAGAGCGAGGGATCGCGCGGTGAGCCCTTGATGAGGTCGTCAGGCGAGGTCTCCGCGGGCAGGCGGCCCTGGCGGGTGCCGAAATAGATCGCCTGCGGGTGGTGGGCGATCAGCGCGAGCGTCGACTGCTCCGGCTCAGGGGCGTAGCCGTCGCTGATGCTGAGGCCGATCTGCTCTAGGCCGAGCAGCCTGTCGACCTTGAGGTGCTCGCTCTGCTCCGGCACCGCGGGGTAGCCCCAGGAGTAGCGGCGGCCCTGCGCGGGGTCGATGCCGAGCATCTCCCTGACCTTCGCATGCAGCCACTCGGCGAGCCCCTCGGCGGCCTGGACGCTGAGGCCGTGGACGAAGAGCTGCTCGGCGAAGGCGCCGTCGCGCTCGAGCGTGCCGAGCAGCTCCGTGACCTGCGAGCCGACCGTGACGGCCTGCAGCGCGATGACGTCGAGCTCGTCCGGCGGGCGCCCGTCCACAGCGGGCCTGAAGAAGTCCGCGAGGCAGATGCGCTCGCCCTTCGGCTGGCGGGGGCAGACGAAGCGGGTGAGCTCGGCAGCCTGCCCCGCGGCTCGGGCGGCCTCCGCGGCTGCTGCGGGGTCGGACGCGAAGGCTGTGCGGTCGGGGGCGCCCTCGTCGGCGCTGAGGCCGAGCACCGCGGGATCGAGCACGACGATCTCGTTGCCAAGCGCGTAGCAGGGGAAGAAGCCGAGCAGCGCCCTTGGGCGCAGGTAGTCCTGCTCGCGCCACATGCGCTGCAAGCGCGGTCTGAAGTCGCCGGCGACGAGCTCCCTCCAGGCCTCTCCCTTGACGCCCTTGCCGCCCCAGTGCAGCTTGAACAGCACGTGGGTGTCGAGGTGCGCGTAGACCTCGCGAAGGTCGACGGGGATCTCCCTGACGCCCCAGAACGGCGGTCTCGGCACGGGCGCGTCCGGGCGCGCCGCCGAGCGCACGGAGTCGTCGGAGGTGTCGAGCTGCTGCGGCTCGGCGCCGCTCTTCCTGTACTCCTCCGCGCCGGCCCTGAGCTTGCCGACCAGCGCCTGGCGCGCCTGCTCGTCGATCAGCTGGTCCATGACCGCGAGCCCCTCGAACGCGTCCTTGCAGTAGAAGACGCCCGGCTCGTATACCTCCTCTGACTCCTTGCCGTGGGGGTAGAGCGCGCGGTAGCCGAAGGCCCTGTTGATCGCGGCGCCGCCGATGAGGACGGGGTAGCCAAGCCCCTTGCTGTGCAGCTCGGCGATGCAGGCGGGCATCTGCTTGGAGGTCGAGACGAGCAGCGCGGAGAGGCCGATCGCGGTCGCGTGATGCTCCTGCGCGGCGTCGAGAATCGTCTGGATCGGCACCTGCTTGCCGAGGTCGATGACCGTGTAGCCGTTGTTCGTGAGGATCGTGTTGACGAGCGACTTGCCGATGTCGTGGACGTCGCCGAAGACGGTCGCGAGCACGACCGTGCCCTTCGTGTAGCCCTCGATCTTGTCGAGGTAGCGCTCGAGCCGCGCGACCGCCCGCTTCATGACTTCCGCGGACTGCAGCACGAACGGCAGGATGAGCTCGCCGGCGCCGAACTTGTCGCCGACCTCCTTCATCGCGGGCAGCAGCACGTCGTTGAGCGTCGGCACCGCGCCGATCTTCTGCACCGAGCGGTCGACCCACTCCTCGACGCCCTCCTTGCGGCGGCGCAGGATGTGGAAGTGCAGCGCCTGCTCGGGCTCGAAGCCCTCGGTCGGGTCGGCCGCGCCTTGGCTCTGATCCTGCTCGCCCTTGCTCTCGAAGTGGGCGATGAAGCGCTCGAGCGCGTCCTGACGGCGGTTGAAGACGAGGTCGTCGGCGAGTTGGCGCTCGGCGTCGGGGATCTCGCCGTAGGGGGTGATGTGGTTGGGGTTGACCATCGCGAGGTCGAGGCCCGCGTCGACGCAGTGGTGCAGGAAGACGGAGTTGAGCACCGCCCTTGCGGCGGGGGAGACGCCGAAGGAGACGTTCGAGACGCCGAGCGAGGTCTTGACGCCCGGAATCTCCGCCTTGATCCTCCTGATGCCCTCGATCGTCTCGATCGCGGAGGGCTTCCACTCCTCGTCGCCGGTCGTGAGCGTGAAGGTGAGGCAGTCGAAGATGAGGACCTCGCGATCGAGCCCGTGCTCGCCGCACGCGAGATCGACGATCCGCTTGGCGACCTCCACCTTGCGATCGGCGGTCTTCGCCATCCCGACCTCGTCGATCGTGAGCGCTATGAGGCAGGCGCCGTGCGCCTTCGCGAGCGGCGCGACGACGTCGAGCTTCTCGCGGCCGGCCTCGAGGTTGACGGAGTTGACGATCGCCCTGCCCGGTATCTGCTGCAGCGCCGCCTCGATGACGTCCGGCTCGGTGGAGTCGACCTGGATCGGCGACGGCTGCGTGAGCGAGATCTTCTTCACGAGCAGCCGCATCTGCTCGGCCTCGTCGGTGCGCTCGGTGAGCGCGACGCAGACGTCGAGCACGTGCGCGCCGCCTGCGACCTGGTCCTCGGCGATCTGCACCAAGCCGTCGTAGTCGTCGGCGAGCAGCAGCTCCTTCGCCTTGCGCGAGCCCTGGGCGTTGACGCGCTCGCCGACCATACTCGGGCGCGGCTCCTGCACGAGCGGGGTGGCGGCGATCATCGAGGAGAGGCGCGGTGGGCCGGGCGCCGGCCGGGGCGCGACGGGACGGGAGGGGCGCTCGTGGCCTGCGCGTGCGCCGTCACGGTCCGCGGGCTGACGGCGTGCGGTGGGCGCAGCGACGGCGTCCGCGATCGCCGCGATGTGCTCGGGGGTGGTGCCGCAGCAGCCGCCGACGATCGACACGCCGTAGCGCTCGATGAACTCGGCGAGCGCGGCCGCCATCGGCTCCGGCGCTTCGGGGAAGATCGTCTCGCCGTCAGGGCCCTGCAGCGGCAGGCCGGCGTTGGGGATGCAGGCGACGGGCAAGGGGCTGCTCTCGCCGAGGAAGCGGATCGCGTCGCGCATGTCCTGCGGGCCGGTGGAGCAGTTGAGGCCGATGACCTGGACGTCGAGCGCGGTGAGGGTCGTGAGGACGGCGTCGATGTCCGTGCCGAGCAGCATCTTGCCGCCGTTCGGCAGCAGCGAGACGGAGGCGTGGATCGGCAGGGCGCGACCCGTCTGCTTGAACGCCTCCCGCGCGCCGAAGATCGCGGCCTTGACCTCGAGGATGTCCTGTGCCGTCTCGATGATGATGAGATCGGCGCCCCCTTCGATCAGGCCCTGCGCCTGCTCGGCGAACACCTCTACGAGCTGGGGGAAGCGGATCTGGCCGAGGCTTGGGTCTTCGGAGGCGGGCAGGTGCCCGGTGGGGCCGATCGAGCCGGCGACGAAGCGGCGCTCGCCGGCGGCCCTGCGCGCGATCTCAGCTGCCCTGCGGTTGATCTCGAGCGTGTGCTGCGCGAGCCCCCACTCTTCGAGCTTGAGCCGCGAGGCCTGGAAGGTGTCCGTCTCGAGCACCTCCGCGCCCGCGTCGAGCATGGAGGCGTGGACGCCCTCGATGACGTCTGGCCTGTTGAGCACGAGCGCCTCGTGGCACTTGCCAGGCAGGCCGCCGTAGTCCTCCTGCGTGAGGTCGAGCTGCTCGAGCGTGGCGCCCATGCCGCCGTCGTAGACGACGACGCGGGTCTGGACGGCTTCTAGGAAGTCGCGCACAGGCCCATGCTAGTGGGGGTGCTGGGGATGAAACAGACGGGTCACGAGATCGTGCCCCGTCACCGCGCGGAGTCTCCCGCCGCCAACCAACTCAGGCCGGCCCTAAGGCCGGCCCATAAAAGGGAAAATCACTTGATGAACAGCATCTCCGAGTACTTCGGCAGCGGCCAGAGGTCGTCGGCTACGAGCTTCTCGAGCCGGTCGGCGACCTGACGCACGTCTTCCATCGCGGGGATGACCCTGTCGCGCATGTAGGCGGCCCACCTGGTGGGGCTGGAGTCGGGCTGGTTGTCCTTGAGGTTGGCGTCCTCGAGCGCGCGCAGCGCGAAGTGCAGCTCCTTGATGACGGGCTGCACCTCCTCGACGAGCTCGTCGAGGCCGGCGGCCCTGAGCTCGTTGAGGTGCCTGACCGCCGCTGGCAGGATGAGCGTCCTGGCGAGCGAGGCCGCGGTCTCGGCCTCGATGTTGAGCTTGACCGCGTACTGCTCTGCGAACACCTCGTGGCGCGACTCGAGCTCGCGCTTTGAGAGCACCTTGTACTTCTTGAACAGCGCGACGGTGCCCTTCTCGAGCAGCCACGGCAGCGCGTCTGGGGTGCTGCGCAGGTTC
Organism: Solirubrobacterales bacterium; assembly: GCA_037915935.1. Lineage (GTDB taxonomy): Bacteria > Actinomycetota > Thermoleophilia > Solirubrobacterales > Solirubrobacteraceae > Palsa-744. Next base: position 55,383 of record JBAIYK010000005.1, read on the forward strand.
GCGAGGCCCCGCTTCTCGGCCTCGGCGTGCCAGGACTCGGCGTAGTTGTCGCCGTCGAAGACGATCTTCTTGTTCGCGCTCCAGCTCTCCTTGACGACCTTCGCAAGCGCCTTCTCGAGGCTGGCGTTGCCCTTCTGCGCCGCTGCGAGCTTCTGCGCGAGGTCGTCGATCGCCTCCGCGACGATCGTGTTGAGCACGGTGTTGGGCAGCGCGAGCGACTGGCTGGAGCCGAGCGCCCTGAACTCGAACTTGTTGCCGGTGAAGGCGAACGGGCTGGTCCTGTTGCGGTCGCCGCCGTGCAGCGGCAGCGGCGGCAGCACCGGCGTGCCGAGCCCGAGGAAGGAGCCGGGCTTGCTTTCGCGCGCCTTGCCCGTCTCGATCGCGTGATAGACCTGCTGCAGCTCGGCGCCGAGGAAGATCGAGATGATCGCGGGCGGCGCCTCGTTGGCGCCGAGCCTGTGGTCCTGCCCCGGGCTTGCGATCGAGGCCCGCAGCAGCTCTTGATGGGCGTTGACCGCCTGGATGACCGCCGTGCAGAAGAACAGGAAGACGAGGTTCTCGTGCGGAGTGTCTCCAGGATCGAGCAGGTTGACGCCCGTGTCGGTGCCCATCGACCAGTTGTTGTGCTTGCCCGAGCCGTTGACGCCGGCGAAGGGCTTCTCGTGCAGCAGGCAGACGAGCCCATAGCGCCTGGCGACGTTCTGCATGACCTGCATCGTGATCTGCTGGTGGTCTGAGCCGACGTTGGAGTTCTCGAAGATCGGCGCGATCTCGTACTGGTTGGGCGCGACCTCGTTGTGCCTGGTCTTGACGGGCACGCCGAGCTTGGCGAGCTCGCGCTCTGTCTCGAGCATGCAGGCGAGGATCCGCTCCGGGATCGAGCCGAAGTAGTGGTCGTCTAGCTCGTGGCCCTTGGGCGGCTTGGCGCCGAACAGCGTCCTGCCCGTGATGAGCAGGTCCGGCCGTTCGAAGTAGTACTGCTCGTCGATGAGGAAGTACTCCTGCTCGGGGCCGACGGTCGTGAAGACGCGCTTGGGCTGGCGGTCGCCGAGCAGGTGCAGCGCGTGCACGGCCGCCTTGGAGAGCGCGTCCATGGAGCGCAGCAGCGGGATCTTGTGGTCGAGCGCCTCGCCCGTCCAGGAGGTGAAGGCGGTGGGGATGCAGAGCAGCGCGCCGTTGGGGTTCTCGAGCAGGAACGCGGGCGAGGTGGGGTCCCAGGCGGTGTAGCCCCTCGCCTCGAATGTGGCCCTGATGCCGCCAGTGGGAAACGAGGAGGCGTCGGGCTCGCCCTGGATGAGCTCCTTGCCTGAGAACTCGGCGATCGCGGTGCCGTCGCCCGCGGGGGCGTAGAAGGAGTCGTGCTTCTCCGCGGTGGAGCCCGTGAGCGGTTGGAACCAGTGCGTGAAGTGGGTGGCGCCCTTCTCGAGCGCCCAGTCCTTCATCGCCTGCGCGACGGCGTCCGCGAGCGAGGTGTCGAGCGGCTCGCCGCGCTCGAGCGTTAGCTGCAGCGCCTTGTAGACGTGCTTGGGCAGCCGCTGGCGCTGGACCGCGGGAGAGAAGACGTTGGAGGAGAAGATCTGGTTGCCAGGCAGGGTGAGGTCTGGCGATCCGAGCGCGGAGCCGTTGGCGCTCCACTGGGCGGCGGTGACGTTGTGCTGGCGGGTCCTTGGCATCGGCGGGTTCTCGTCCTCCTGAAGAAGATTGGCGGGGCGCTGAGCGGGCTGCGGGGCGCAGGGCGCGGCGGCGGCCGCTCGAGGCCATGAGCATCGTAGTGTCTGGCGGCAGGTCTGGGGTAGCCCGGATGGCGAAATCGGCGGCGGGCCGTTTCGACAGCGGGCCAAACGGCGGTCGAGGGGGGCGGCGGCGCGAGCCCAAGCGGCGCGACGCCGGCTATGAGGCGCTGTGGCGGCGACGGCCGGCGCGCAGGCGCTACGGCACCGCGCCTACCGGTCCCGGCGCGGCGGTGTAGGCGCCCTGCGCGACCGCGCCCGTTTCCGGGTTGACGTGCGTGCTTCGGGGCTTTGGAGCGATGTGGACGACGAAGCTGCCGGTGGGCCGCCCGCCGCCGGCGAGCTGCGCCCTGGCCTTGCCGTTGAGCCCCGCGACGACGGCGTAGCGGATGGTCTTGGTGCCGGAGACGACGGGCAGCAGCCGCCAGGCGAACAGCTTGGTCTGATGGGGACCGAGCCTGCCGAGCGCCCAGGTGTGGACGAACGCGGTGCCGGCGCCGCCTTCGGCGGTGACCTCTTCGCTTTCGACCGGCGGCTTCGTGATCGGCCCCGGGCCCCTGTAGACGATCCAGGTGGGCCGCGTAGGGTCGGCGAGATTCGCCGGCTTCGCGGCCCTGTAGGAGAGCGAGTCGACGGTGACCGCGACGTCGGGGATCGCCCTGTCGCCGGTGTTGCGGACGGCAATCTGCAGCATTGTGGGCTTGGAGATCGCCTGCCTGGCGGGGAAGCTGGCCTTGGCGATCGCGACCGAGTAGGTGCGCTTCGCTTCCCCGGCGTCCTGCTTGGCTTCGCCGCAGCCGGCGACCAGCAGCGCGCACAGCGCCGGCGCGCACAGCCCGAGCCCGGCGCCTCTGCGAAGTCTGCTCCTCCTCACGGCGGGGGTGACGATACCAGCGGCTTTGGCGCCGTCGCGCGGCCGCTCCACGATCGCGTAGTGTTCGCTATGCGCGAATCCCCGATTGCGGCCGAGGAGGGGCAGAGTGGTGAGAAGCGTGGCGGAGCGGGCGTACCTCCCGGCGAGGAACCTGCTCGAGGAAGTCGGAGACATGATGATCCTGGCGGGCAGGACGATCACCTCTGCCCTGCGCCCGCCCTACCCCTACGGGGGAGAGTTCGTCTCCCAGTTCCTGTTCGCCCTGCGGGTGGTCTGGTTCCCGCTGCTGATCACGACCGTGGCGATCAACTACGCGGCGCCAGGGCTGCAGGCGGCGAACTTCCTCTCTCTGTTCGGGTCCCTGGACCGCCTGGGCGGGATCTTCGTGCTCGCGGCGATCCGCGAAATCGGCCCGAACATCACCTTCGTGGTCGTGGCGGGGGTGGCCGGCACCGCGATCACGGCCGATCTGGGGGCGCGCAAGATCAGGGAGGAGCTGGACGCCCTCCAGGTCCTGGGGGTGGACCCGGTGAAGAACCTGGTGGTGCCGCGGTTCCTCGCCCTGATGCTGGTGACGGGCCTCTTCGACGTCTACGCGATCCTGTTCGGGCTCTTCGGCGGCCTGCTGGCGGAGCTGGCCTACGGCCAGCCGCTGGGGCCGTTCTGGAACACGCTGTTCGCGAACTCCTCGACGACCGACATGTGGGGCTCGGTGCTGAAGTGCACGATCTTCGGCGCGATCACGGCGATCGTCTGCTGCTACAAGGGCATGACCGCCTCCGGCGGCGCCGAGGGCGTCGGCCGCGCCGTGAACCAGGCGGTGGTGGTGACCTTCCTGGCGAACGGCGCCTTCAACTACACCTTCACCCAGATGCTGCTGGCAACCCACCCGAACATCCTGGTGATCAAGTGAACGAACTGCTTGCGATGCCGCGCGAATGGCTCGCCGCGACCGGCGAGATCGGGCGCTTCATGGGCACCGTGGTCGGCGACGTGTGGGGCGGGCGCGTGCTGCGCTTCTTCGGCGAGGGACTGCGCCAGGCGGGCATCCTGATCATCTCCTCGACGCTCGTGATCTGGGCGCTGATGTTCATCCTCGGCCTCGTCTGCGGCACCGAGGGCGCCTACTTCCTGGAGGCCCAGGGAGCACCCGCCTACGCGGGCGTGTTCGCCGCCTGGTGCGATCTGCGCGAGATCATCCCCTACGCGTTCGGCTACATGATGGCCGCGAAGGTGGGCACGGGGATCGTGGCCGAGCTGGGCGCTATGCGGATCTCCGACGAGATCGACGCGCTCGAGGTGATGGGCATCGACTCGATGACCTTCCTCTGCGCGACGCGCCTGCTCGCCGCGTGGATCGTGCTGCCGTTCCTCTACGTGGCGGGTCTGGCGATGGCGTTCCTGGCGTCCTACATCGCGGTCGTGAACCAGGTGGGCTTCGTCTCCTCCGGCGGCTACGAACTGATCTTCTGGGAGTTCCAGAACCCGCCCGACTTCCTGTTCAGCCTGATAAAGGCGATGGTGATGGCGACCGCGATCGTGCTCGTCGGCTGCTACTACGGATACAACGCGAGCGGCGGACCCGTCGGGGTGGGGACCGCGACCGCGAAGTCGATGGTCCTGAACCTGGTGCTGATCCATCTGATAGGCATGCTCGGAACCCAGGTCTTCTGGGGCGGCAGCCCAAGGGCCCCGATCGGGGGCTGAGGGCGATGGCGGTCGTCGAGGGCGACTTCGAGTGGCACACGGGCCAGAACCGCCCCGCGGGCGTCCCCGACGCGATCCAGTTCATCGACGTCCACAAGGCGTTCGGCGCGAACAGGGTGCTGCGCGGCCTCGACCTGGGGCTGCCCGAAGGCAAGGTCTCGATGATCCTCGGCCCCTCCGGCACCGGCAAGTCGGTCTGCATCAAGCACATCGTGGGGCTGCTCTACCCGGACAGCGGCGACGTGATCGTCGCCGGTCACTCGATCCCATCGCTCTCCGACGAGGCCCTCTTCGAGCTGCGCAAGAAGTTCGGGGTGCTCTTCCAGGACGGCGCCCTGTTCGGCTCGCTGACCCTCTACGACAACGTCGCCTTCCCGCTGCGCCAGCACACCGAGAAGGGTGAGGACGAGATCGAGGAGATCGTGAACCGGCGCCTGCGCGAGGTCGGCCTCGGCGACGCGGGCCAGAAGATGCCGAACGAGCTGTCCGGAGGGATGCGAAAGCGCGCGGGCTTCGCGCGCTCGCTCGTGCTCGAACCGGAGATCGTGCTCTTCGACGAGCCGGACTCCGGCCTCGACCCCGTGCGCACGGCGCTGCTGTGCGAGCTGATCAAGGAAGTCCACGCGGAGAACGGCGGCACCTACGTGGTGATCACCCACGACATCATGAGCGCGCGCCGCGTGGCGGAGTACATCGCGGTGCTGTGGCGGGGCAAGATCGTGGAAGCGGGGCCCTCGCAGGAGCTGTTCGAGTCGGAGAACGAGTTCGTGCGGCAGTTCCTGTCCGGGGAGTCGTCAGGGCCGCTGGGCATGGAGTGAGCCGGCGGAGCGGAGGCGGGGCGTGAGCGAGGCGGCGCGCGACCGAGGCCGCGAGGAGCGACGAGGCGCGGCGAGAGTCTTCGGCGCGCTTGCGAGCGGCGCGGTGCGGCGGCCGCTGCTCGTGCTGCTGGCGGCGCTGGCGCTGGGGGCGGCGGGCGCGGGGCTCGCGGTTGGGCTGAGCCCGAGCACCGCGGTCGGCACGTTCGTGCAGGGCTCGAGCCGCACCTACCGCGCGACCCGCGCCTTCTACCGCGACTTCGGCGGGGAGCCGGTCGAGATCGTCGTGAAGGGCAACCTGCAGCGGCTTCTGCTGAGCGAAGACCTGCAGCGGCTGCTCGGCCTGGAGGGCTGCCTCGCCGGGCGCGTCTCCGGCGCGGGCCTGGCGAGCGAGGGCGGCGCGCGCGGCCCCTGCGGGCAGCTTCACCGCATGCAGGCGACGAAGGTCGTGATCGGGCCGGCGACGTTCGTGAACGAGGCCGCGATCGAGATCGACGAAGGGCTCGCGGGGCGCGAACGGCAGGCGCGGGCGCGCGCGGGGCTCGCGGAACGGACGGTGAGGCGGCGGGCGCTGGCGCGGGGCTTCTCCGCCGCCGAAGCGTCTACGCTCGGCAGGCAGGCGCGAGAAGTGAACATGCGCGCGTTCGAGGCGCAGGTCGCGGCGGTGGCGGTCCGCTACGGCCTGAGCGGTCCGCCGAGCCTGACCGAACGGGACTTCGTCTCGACGCTCGTGTTCGATGACGCGGCGAAGGTCCCAGGCACGCCGAAGCAGCGCTTCGCCTACCTGTTCCCGAGCAGGGAAGCGGCGCTGATATCCGTGCGGCTGAAGGCTGGCCTGAGCGAGCAGGCGAGCACCGCGGCGATCGCGGCGGTGCGGCGCGCGGTGGCGATGCCGCAGTGGCGGCTGACCCACGGCGAGTCCTACCTGGTGACGGGCGAGCCCGTGATCCTGAGCGAACTGGCGGACTCGGTCTCGCGCTCGATCCTACTGCTGCTGATCGCGGCGACGCTGCTGATGGGACTGATGCTGGGGCTGATCTTCCGCGGCGCGCCGAAGCTGCTGCCGCTCGCGATCGCGCTGCTCTGCACGGCGGTGACGTTCGGCGGCCTGGCGCTCTCGGGCGCGCGCCTGAGCGTCGGCGAGGTCGCGGTGCTGCCCGTCCTGATCGGGCTGGCCGTCGACTATGCGATCCAGCTGCAGTCGCGGATGCAGGAAGCGGTGGAGGGCGCATCCTCGGGCTCGACGGGCGCCGCGTCGGGCGCGTCGCGCGCGGACGTGAGAGGCGCGATCGTGGCCGCCGTCCGCCTTGGAGGACCGACGATCGCGGCGGCCGCGGCGGCGAGCGGGGCGGCGATGCTGACGCTCGAGCTCTCGCCGGTGCCGACGGTGCGCGCCTTCGCCGTGCTGCTCGTGATCGGGCTCGCCGTCGCGCTGCTCTGCGCGGTGGGCGTCGGCTCGGCGGCGGTGGCGCTCGCGCGTCGAGTGGGAGGCGGCGCTTCGGAGTCGCGCGTGCGGGCATCCTCGCGCGGAGCTGCGGCCGCGTGGATCGGCGCGTCCTGGCGCGGCGCGCAGGCGCTCGTGCGCGAGAACCCGCTGACGCGCGCGCTGTCGAGGGCCGCGCTTACGGGCGTGCGGCGGCGGCCGCGGCTCGCGCTCGCGATCGGCGCGGCCTGCGCGACGCTCGGCTTCGGCCTCTCTGGCCTGACGCCGGTGCAGAGCGACGTGACGAAGCTCGTGCCGAGCAGCATGCGGTCGCTGCGCAACCTGGCGACGCTGGAGCGCCTCTCCGGCGTCGGCGGCGAGCTGGACCTGCTCGTCTCCGGCGACAACGTGACGAAGCCGGCGACGGTGGAATGGATGCGGTCCTACGAGGCGCGGATGCTGCACCGGTTCGGCTACCGCGCCGGCCGCGGCTGCGGCGCCGCGCCGCTGTGCCCCGCGCTCTCGCTGCCGGACCTGCTGGGGGCGGCGGGCGGCTCCGGCGGCGGCGGGGGCAGGCTGAGCGCGGCGGCGATCGACGGCTTCCTGGCGACCGTGCCCCCCTACCTCTCGCAGGAGGTGATCACGCCCGACCGGCGTGCGGCGACGCTCGCGTTCGGGCTGCGCCTGATGCCGCTCTCCGCTCAGCAGCGCATGATCGAAGCGATGCGCGCCGCTCTGCGCCCGCCCGCAGGCGTGCGCGCGAGTCTCGTCGGGCTGCCGGTGCTGGCGGCGCAGGCGAACGCGCAGGTGGCATCCGCGGGGCGGCGCATGCTGCAGCTGCTGCTGAGCCTGGTGACGGTGGCGCTCGTGCTGCTGCTCGCATTCCGCGGCAGCCTGCGCCGCGCGCTCGTGCCGATCGTGCCGGTCGCGCTCGCCTCCGGCTGGTCGGCGCTGCTGCTGCTGGTCCTGCGGGTGCCGCTGAACCCGATGTCCGTGACGCTGGGGGCGCTCGTGATCGCGATCTCGACCGAGTTCAGCGTGATCGTCTCGGAGCGTTACCGCGAGGAGCTGGGCCACCCTGGCAGCGCGACGGCGGCTGACCGGGAGCGCGCGCTGACGGTCGCCTACCGCCGCGCCGGCGTGGCGGTGACGGCGTCCGCCGCGACGGCGATCGCGGGGTTCGGCGTGCTGAGCCTCTCGGACATCGCGATGCTGCGCGACTTCGGCTTCGTGACCCTGATCGACCTGACCGTCTCGCTGCTGGGGGTCTTGCTCGTGCTGCCCGCGACGATCGACCTCGCCTATGGCGAGCGGGGGCGGCATGCGCCGGTCGCGCGGCGGGTGAGGCTTCGGCGCGCGGGGGCGCGCGGTGTCTCGGCCTGAGCGCCCGCGCGGGGCGGGAGGCGGCCCAGGGACGGGGGGTGCCCCGAACGCGGGGGATGGCCTGGGCGTGGGAGGCGAGCAGCCGCTGCACCCGGGGCGTCCGCCGGTCCTTGGGTCCTGGCGCCCTGTCCAGGGCCGCCGCTACGGGCGGCTGGTCGCCCTGGTGGCCGCGCTGGCGCTCGTCGGCGTGCTCGCATGGATCGCGATCGACAAACCGCATGCCCTGACCGGCGTGAGGCCCGGCGCGAAGGTGCCGCCGTTCGCGGTGCCGCTCGCGCTCGGCGGGCTCGAAGGCGACTCCGACATCGCCGTGAAAGCAAACGAAGGGCAACGCGGCCGCGTGCCGGCGTGCAAAGAGCGCGGCGGCGGCATCCTGAACGTCTGCGAGCTCTACGAAAGAGGTCCGGTCGTGCTGGCGCTGTTCATCGTCGGGGGCGCCTGCGAGGGGGTGCTGCCGAAGCTGCAGGCGGCGGCGCGCGAGTTCCCCGGCGTGGGGTTCGCCGCGGTCGCGGTGAAGGGGGCCCACGCCGAAGTGCGGCGGCTCGTGCGCCGCGAGCGTCTGAGCATCCCGGTCGGCTTCGACCGCGACGGGTCGCTTGCGACGCTGTACGGGATGGCGAGCTGCCCGCAGCTGAGCTTCATCTATCCAGGGGGGGTGATGCAGAGCAGGGCGCTGCTCGGAACGCCCTCGCGGGCGACGCTCGCGGGGCGCGTGAGGGCGCTGGTGGCGGGCTCGAGGGTGCGCGGCTGGAGGCTGCGATGAGGGAGGGGCGGGCACGACGATGACGGAGTACCGCGGAGCGCCGCGAGGGGCCGAGAGCGCCGAGACGAGCATCGGCTGGTGCGAGCGCGCTGTGGAGGAGGAGCTGCCGCAGCTGCGGATCGCGCTGTGCGAGGCTGAGCTTTCGGGAAGGTCTGCGCCGACGGGCCCGACGCCGCCGGCGGTGGGGGAGCAGCTGGCTGCGCTCTCGAACTCCTTCAACGGCGCGAAGGCGATGAACTTGCGGCGCGAGCCCGTGACCGCCGCCTACCGGGTCTTCTTCCGCCACATCGGCCTCGACCCGGACGTCGTGCACACGCCGCTGGAGGCGGCGGCGCTGGAGCGGATGCTCGACGGCGCGTTCCTGCCGCGCTGCCTGCTTTCCGACGTGCTGCTGATCGCGCTGCTCGACACGGGCGTGCCCGTGTGGGCGCTGGACGCAGAGGCGGTGGAGGGGACGCTCGGCATCCGCACGAGCGCGGCGGGCGAGCTGGGCGAGGGCTCCGACGGGCAGCTGGTGGTGGCGGACGCGCGCTCCCCGATCGCGCCGCTGTTCGGCGAGCCTGCCGATGATCGCCGCCCGGGCAGGGACGCGCGGCGGCTGCTGCTCTACGCGCTGCAGGTGCAGGGCGTGCCGTGGCTGGCGGTGGAGGAGGCGCTGTGGATCTGCCGCTCGGCGCTGGCGGCGGCGTAGCGCTCGTGGCGGCGGCTCGGCGTCGGCGGCGGCGTCGTGGCGAGGTCGCGCCCTGACGATCCGGCGGCCTGGACGGGCCGGGTGCGGGCGGTAGAATCGAGGCTCGCACGCGATCGCGAAGACGAGGAGGTCTTCGATGTCTGCAGCTGTGCAGTTGAGCGTGGAGATGAGGCCGCGAGTGCGCGCCGCGACGGACGTGGCCCTCGCCGAGGGCGCGGCGCGGAGCGCGTTGCGAGCGCAGATCGGCAGGCTGGAGCGGGAGCTCTCGCAGCTGGTCGCGGACTGCTTCCCCGATCTGAGCCCCGTGCGCGATCCGCGGCGTGCGCGGCATGCGCCCCGTCTGCTCGGCCTCGCGGAGCTGGAGCAGGAGCGCGACGCGCTGTTCGCGCGGCTCGGCGACGCGCGGGCGGCGGCCGCGGCGCGGGATCAGCGTCACCGCGACGGGCGCGAGCTGCTCGCCGCGATGCAGCTCGAGCCCGCCCGCTACAAGTTCGCGAGGCTGCGGGCGGTCGACGTCGGCGAACGCGGCTGCGGGGTCTGGCAGGTGCGCCCGCGCCTGGGCCTGCTGGGCCTGCTCGCCGGCTGGTGGCGGGTGAAGCTGAGCTCCGGCTGTCCGTTAGCGAGGGGCCGCGCGAACGCGCGCGGCCCTGACGGTTCGCCCGACGATGAAGCGGAGATCGATGGAGATGTGAGGCGGACGCCGGGGTGGCGCGTTGGCGCCTGCGCTCAGAAGCGGTGAGCTTCGTCGGCGAGCCAGGGTGTGCGCATCCGCGTCGCCCGCACCGCGGAGAGCATCATGACGAGCGCGCGTCGTTGGCGCTCGGTCATCGAGCCGATCGTCTTCTTCTCGGACATCGGGATCTGCGCGAGGAAGCGGCGGCAGCGAGTCTGGCCCCAGCGGCGCTGGCTCATGAGCAGGTCCGCGACCGCCATGCTGCGCGCCTCCGGCGGGCATCCGAGGATCACCTCGGCGATGTCGAGCTCGCCGACCGCGATCCTGCGCTTGAGCTCCGCTCGGGCGAGCCGCACCTCGTTCGCGCGCTGGAGCGCGCGCAGGTGCTGAGGGATGGCAGGGGCGATCGTCGCTGTCGCGTTCATGGTTTTCTCACTCCCCGTCGCCGCGATGTGGAGCGCACGGCGGCGACAATCCGCTGGATTTCAGGTTTGAAGACGCAGCGGCAGGGACCCCCCGGACCCCCCCGTGGCGCGCGCCTACGCCCCGGCACCCCTCTGCGGGAGCGCGTCGGCGACGCCCGGTCAGTCATGCAGCGTGCTCACCGAAAATTACGTGAGCGACCCTGGGATGGTCAACGCCTTGTGTACTCTTCGCTCGCTAGAAGCGGGCTTTTTCTTCACGCGGGGCACTTGTGAAGAACCGGACAAGAGTCAGGGCGCAGGCAGCGGGCCGTGCTCAGCCTCGAAACTGGACTTGACGGCCGCGAAGACATCGAGGGCGCGGTCGAGCGTCTCGCGGTCGTGGGTCGCCATGACGCTCGTTCTCAGCAGCGCCCCCGCCGGCGGCACCGCGGGATGCAGCGCGCAGTTGGTGAAGACGCCGCTCTCGTAGAGCGCCTTCCACAAGAGGCCCGCCTTCCAGTCGTCGCCGACGAGCACCGGCACGATCGGCGTGCGGAAGCTGCGGCGCTCCGCGTCCGGGCCCGGCCCGCTGCGGATCGGCTGCCCCGCGAGCGTCCTGTAGCCGAGCTGACGCAGGCCCTGCGCGAGATGCTCCGCGTTCGCGAGCGCGGCCGCGAACAGGTCCGGCCCCTCTGGGGAGCGCACGATCCTGAGCGCCGCGAGCGCGGCGCCGAGCGCCGCCGGCACGGCCGAGGCGGTGAACAGGAAGGCTCGCGAGGAGAGCCGCAGGTAGTCGATGACGTCGGCGGGGCCGGCGATGAAGCCGCCGCAGGAGGCGAGCGACTTCGAGAAGGTGCCCATCCGCAGGTCGACCGCGTCCTCGACGCCGAGCAGCTCGCTCGCGCCGGCGCCGCGCGCGCCGAGCACGCCCGCGCCGTGGGCCTCGTCGACCATGAGGCGCGCGCCGTGGGCGGAGCAGAGCTCGGCGATGTCGGGCAGCGGCGCGACGTCGCCCTCCATCGAGAAGACGCCGTCTACGACGACGAGCGCGCCGCCGCCGTCGTCCTTGGCGCGTTGCAGCGCCCGCTGCAGCTTGTCGAGGCGGCCGTGCCTGAAGGGTCTGAGCTTGGCCCTGGAGAGCAGCGCGCCGTCGAGGATCGAGGCATGGTCGGCGGAGTCGACGATGACGGTGTCGCCGGGGCTGAGCAGGGCGCCGAGCGTGCCGACGTTCGCCTGGTGGCCGGTGCTGAAGACGAGCGCGTCCTCGGTCCCCATCCACTGCGCGAGCTCCTGCTCGAGCGCGAGGTGCAGCGGCGTCGTGCCGTTGAGCAGCCGCGAGCCCGTGAGGCCGGTGCCGTAGCGGTGCAGCGCGTCCTGAGCGCCCTCGAGGACGCGCTCGTCGCCGGTGAGGCCGAGGTAGTTGTTGGAGGCGAGCATGATGCGCGGGGCGCCCTCCATCTCGACGACCGGCATCGCCGGCGACTCGACGGTCCTGAAGTAGGGGAAGAGGTCGGCTTCCCTGGCCGCGCGCACGATCTGCTCGCGCTCGTGGCCGCGGGTCTTGGCGAAGACGTCTGTCGAGAGTGCCATGTAACGTTGCGCCGTGGCTTCCGTGGAGAGCGAGCGCGTGGAGGAGCGGGCGTTGGGAGTCGAGGTGAGGAGGGTCTCAGGCTGGCGCGATCTGCGCCGCTTCATCCACCTGCCGTTCCGGCTGCATGCTAACCGCTCGGCGTGGATCCCTCCGCTGAAGCTCGAGCGCTGGATGTTCCTGAGCCGCAGGATGAACGCCTTCTTCAGCCACGGAGAGGCCGAGTACTTCCTCGCCTGGCGCGACGGGCGCGTGGTCGGCCGCGTGAGCGCTCAGATCAACCACGCTTACAACGAGATCCACGGTACGAAGTGGGGCTGGTTCGGCTTCCTGGAGCTCGAGGAGGACCTGCCGACGCTGAACGCGCTGCTCGCCGCCGCGGAGGGGTGGCTGCGGCAGCGCGGCTGCGAGCGCATGGTCGGCCCTGCGGACTTCTCGATGAACGACGAGAGCGGCGTCCTGATCGAGGGCTTCGAGCTGGAGCCGATGATCCGCCAGCCCTGGCACCCGCCCTACTACCAGCGCCTGATGGAGCAGGCGGGGATGAGCAAGGCGATCGACCTCTACATGTGGAGCCTGGTGGTGACCGAACGCGACAAGGTGATGCCCGTGATCTGGGAGCTGGCAGACAAAGTGCAGCCAGAGCACGGGATCGTGGTGCGCCCGATCAAGCGCCGCCGCCTGCGCAGGGAGCTGGACGCCTTCGCCGAGGTCTACAACTCCGCCTGGGCGAAAAACTGGGACTTCGTGCCCTTCTCGAAGAAGGACCTCGACGCCTACGCCCAGGAGCTGCACCTCGTCTTCGACAGGCACTGGGCGATGATCGCCGAACGCGAGTCCGACGGGGAGGTGGTGGGCGTCGCGCTGACCTTCCCGGACATCAACCAGGTGCTCGCGAAGATGAAGGGCAAACTGCTGCCGCTTGGCTGGTGGCACTTCCTGAACAGGGGCAAAATCATGACCCGCGTGCGCGTGGGCTACCTCGGCGTGAAGCCCGAGTTCCAGCACACGGGCGTGGCCGCGCGCATGTACCAGCTGCACTTCGACGCGGCCGAAACGCGCCCGCAGACGGGGGGCGAGATGGGCTGGATCCTGGAGACGAACTGGGCGATGAACCGCGGCATGGAGGCGATGGGCGGCAAGATCGTGAAGCGCTACCGCGTCTACGAGCGCGAGCTCGGCTGAGCCTGCTCGGGCGTCTGGAGGGCGGGCTAGACTCGCTGCCGTGACTGAAGGGCCGGAGCGTGAAGGGCCGGAGCGCGCGCAGGAGCTGGGCGTCGTGGCCGGGGGCGAGACCGAGGAAGTCGACGCGGTGCTCGTGCCCGCCGACGAGGCTTCGCTGCCAGCGCATGCTTACCGAGGGCGGGCGCTGGCCGGGTTGCGCGAGGCTTCGACCGTCCAGGCGGTCGCGGTCGCGGCGGGCGGCTTTCTCGCCGGCGCGGCGGTCGTCGGTCTGACGCGGCACAGGCACGCGGTCGCGAGGCGCGGGCGGCGTCGGCTGGTGCGGGGCGGTCGCGGACGTCTTGGCCGCAGGCCCGCTGCGCGTGCGGGCGGGGCGGAGCTTCTGCAGGTCGTCGGCAGCCGCTCGTTCCTGGTCGACGTCCACGTGCTCGCGCCCGCCGTGCGGCAGCGCTGAGGCGTGGTCGGCGTGGGCGAGCTGCGCGTCGAGCTGACGCCCGTGACGCCGTTCAGGCTGCCGCTGCGCAACGGCGCCGACGGGCTGACGCGCCGCCGCGGGGGCGTCCTGCACCGGCTGCTGCACCACGAGGGCGAGCCCGTGGTCGTGCGCGTCGCCCAGACCGCCCAGGACCGCGTGCTGCTCGGCGCCCGCGCGCGTGACCCGGCCGCCGCCCGGCACGGGATCGAGCGGATGCGCTTCGCGCTCGGCCTCGACGTCGACGTGCGCGGCTTTCACCGCCGCTTCCGGGACGATCCTGCGATCGGCGCCTCGCTGCGCCGGCGGCCGTGGCTGCGCGCCCACCGGCGGCCTGAGCCCTTCGAGGCGCTGACATGGGCGATCTGCGAGCAGCTGATCGAGTACGAGCGCGCGGCGGCGATTGAGCGCCGGCTCGTGTTCGCATTCGGACGGCGGCTGCGGTGCGAGGGCGTCGGCGTGCTGGGCGACGCCCCGACCGCGCAGGCGCTCGCGGCGGCCTCGCCGGCGCGGCTGCTGTCGCTCGACCTCGCCGCCTCCCGCGCGCTCGCGCGGCGACGCGCCGCGGGTGAGGTCGCGGCGGGGCGGGTGGCGCTCGACGGCGGCGAGGAGGAGCGTTGCTGGCGGCGGCTGCGCGCGATCCCCGGCATCGGCCCGTGGACGGTGGAGATGCTCGCCCTGCACGGTCAGGGACGCGACGATCAGGTGCCCGCGGGAGATCTGGGCCTGTTGCGGCGCGTGGGTCGCCTGCTCAGCGGCGGAGATCCGCGCGCCTACGCCGACGAGGCGCAGGTTCGGGAGTTCTTCGCTCCCTATGGCCGCTGGGCGGGGCTGGCCGCGATGCACCTGCTGATGCCCTGACCGTCGTCGCGGGCTCGCCGGCTGCTGCCGCCCACGCGGTAGACGGCCTCCCGGTGGACGGCCTGGGGGCAGACGCCCTCGCCGGGGCGCCCTCGCCCTGCAGCAGCAGCGCGAAGGTGGGGCACGCCTCCGCCGCCCGCCGCGCGTGCGCGAGCAGCTCCGCGGGCAGCGGGCGCCCGTCGACGATCGGGTAGCCCCAGTCGTCGAGCGTGATCCGCTCGGGCAGCAGCTCCGCGCACATGCCATGCGCCTCGCAGGCGATCGGGTTGACGACGAGCCGCCGGCTCATGCCCTCGCCCCGCCGCGCGCGAGGACGGGGATGCGGCTGACGCCCGCGGTCCGGCGTGGGCGCTCGCGGCGGGCCGGAGTCGACCACGCCGGCAGCGGCAGCTCCGCCGGCGCGCGGCAGGCATCGCAGGGGCCGTGGCGGGCATGGTCGGCGAGCTCCTGCGCGAAGACCTCGACGGCGCTCTCGACGAGCCGCACGGCGCCGTCCGGATGCCGGCAGGCGCCGCGGCCCCGTGTGATCGAGAGGAGGTGCTCGAGGCTGCGCCGCGAGCCCTGTCGAGATCCCTGACGCGTCGTTCCGGTCGCGATCTCCGCGAATGTGCGTGCGATCGCGTGCAGGCCGTTTACGCAGGGGCCGCACTGTCCGGCGCTCTGCCCGGCGAGCCATGCGATGAGGCGGGCGGTCTCGGCTACGGGGCAGGTCTCGGCTGAGAGCAGCGCGATGACGCCCGCGCCGACCGACGCCCCGAGCGGGGCGAGGTGCTCGTCGGAGAGTGCGACCCTCTGCAGCGCGTCGCCGTCGATCCAGGCGCCTGCGTAGCCGCCGATCAGCGCCGCGCGCGCGCTCGTGACGAGGCCGCCGGCGGCGTCGAGCAGCGAGGAGAGCGGCGCGCCGTGCTCGATCTCGTAGACGCCAGGGTGGGCGACGGGGCCGGAGAGCGTGACGAGCGTCGATCCAGGCTGGCTCGATATCCCGAGCTGCCGGTACCACTGCGCGCCGTGGCGGGCGACGAGCGCGAGGTGGGCGAGCGTCTCGGCGTTGCTGACGAGCGTGGGGCGATTCTCGACGCCGCGTTCGAAGGGCATCGGCGGCGTGAAGGTCGGCAGCGGAGGGCCGCCGTTGAGGTGGTTGACGAGCGCCGACTCCTGGCCGGTGACGTAGCCGTTGGGGACGACCGAGAAGCGCAGCGCGACTTCCTCGCGCAGGGGGCGCCGTTCGGCGATCGCGCGCTCGACGGTGTGCAGGTCGGCGTTGCGCTCGCACACGCACACGATCGCCTCCTGCGCGCCGACCGCCTGCGCGGCGAGCGCCGCGCCGTCGAGCACGAGGTGGGGCAGGCTCGCGAGCAGCAGCCTGTCCTTGAAGCTCGCCGGCTCGCCCTCGGTCGCGTTCACGACGACGATCGGGCGCCCGGAGCCCTGCCGCGCGGCGGCGACCGCGCGCAGCTTGCTCGCGAGCGGAAAGCTCGCGCCGCCGCGCCCGCGCAGGCCGGCGCGCTCGACCTCCTCGATGAGGGGGCTGATACCTGGGCGGCGACCGAGGCGCCTGCCGCGTCCGGCGGCGATCGCCGGCGGCTCGCCGTGGATCGAGAGGTGCTGCTGCAGCGAGAGCGCGCCCTCCGCGCCGATGCCGAGCAGCAGCCGCGGCAGCGTCGCGGTGCGCGGGCGGTCCTGCAGCTGCAAGCTCACCGGTCGGCCTCCGCAGTGCGGGCGGGGCCGCTTGCGGCGGCCTTGCTGGAGTGGCGCAGCAGCGAGGAGGGGGTGCCCGCGCGGCGCGCCCATTCGCTGCCGAGCGGCCCGGATGGCAGCCAGACGACGAGGAACAGGGCGAACGCGACGGTCGCGCCGAGCGCGGCGCCGCGCACCTTCGCGTTCTGCGGCCAGCCTCGCAGCGCGCGCACGCCGACCGCGGCGAGCACGGCGAGCACGCAGGCGATCGAGACGAGCAGCATCCAGCCGCTTTTGACGTCGCTGCCGGTGCCGAGGCTGTGCAGGAGCGCGATCGGCCAGCAGGCGTAGGCGAGCCAGTGCGTGGCGCGCCAGGCGCCGAACCCGAGCCGGCGGCGCATGACGCTGCTGATGACGAGCGCGAGCAGCAGGTCGAACGCGATCGCGCCGAGCCCGAGCCAGAGCGGGCGGTAGCTGCTGGTGAAGGGGACGAACGCCGCGACGATCGAGATCGGCGCGAAGCTGTCGAGCGCCGTCGTGACGACGTGCAGCCCGAGGAAGACGACCGACAGCAGCGAGACGTTGCGGTGCAGCGCGTCGAGCAGGAACCGCGGCCAGCGCGGGGAGCTGTAGCGGTTGACGTCGAGCACGCCAAGCGCGACTGCGGCCGTGAGCAGCAACAGGGCGACGACGCCCGTGGCGCGCGTGAGGTACCAGTAGGCGCTCGGCCCGATCGAGCTGGCGAGCAGGGCGCTCATGCGGCGGCTCGCTCCGGTTCGATCGAGCTGGCGAGCAGGACGGTCATGCGGCGGCTCGCTCCGGTTGCGCTTCGGCAGGCCAGCCGCCGACGGTGACGACCTCGCCGCGATGGGCGACGAGGCGCGCGGGCAGCCCGCGGCAGGCGAGCCACTCCGGGGCGCGCTGAGAGCGCAGGATCGCCGCCGTGGAGGCGATGTTGGCGTCTGTGCAGTCGGCGGCGGCGACGCTGACCGTGCGCCAGGCGCCCTGCGCGGGCTGCCCGGTCGCGGGGTCGAGGATGTGGTGCATTTGAGCGCCGCCCTTTATCCAACGGCGCACGGTGACGCTCGAGGTCGCGAGCCCGCCGCCGTGGACGACGACGGTCTGCCCAGGGGCGAGCGGGCCGGATCGGTGATCGTCGGTGACGTGCACGCGCCAGCCGTGAGCGGGTGCGGGCCCCGCCGTCGCGACGTCGCCGCCGAGCGCGACGAGCGCGCCGACGCCGGTCGCCTCCGCGACCCTCGCCGCTGCGCGGTCGGCCGCCCACGCCTTGGCCGTGGCGCCGAGGTCGAGCTTGACGCCCGCCGGCATCCTGACGACGCCTGTGCGGCGGTCGAGCGCGATCGACTCCCAGCCGGGCCGGCGGCGGGCGCTGACTTGCATCGGGGGGGAGGTGGGATGGTGGCCCAAGGAGAGGGAGGGGCTGGAGAGACTGAGAGGGGATTGGGACCTGTCGCGAGGGGGCGTGGATGTGGCGCGAGGCAGCGCAGGGCCGTGGTCGAGCAGGGTCCAGTCGCGGTCGTAGCCGGCGAGCTCGAGCGCGACGCCGACGCTCGGGTCGACGTCGCCGTCGGTGAGCTGCGCGGCGCGCAGCGCGACGTGGAGCGCCTCGGCGAGCAGCGGCGAGGCGACGAACGGGTGTCCGCCCGCGGCGTTGAGGCGCGAGAGCTCGGAGTCGGCGCGGAAGCGGCTGCAGGCCCTGTCGATCGCTGACAGCTCGGCTTCGACGAGCGCCTGCGCCTGCGCGAGCGGGCCTGCCTCCGTGAGTCGTAGCACCGCGCTCGTGCCAAGCGCCTGCCAGCTCGCGGTCGTTGGCTGTGTCTCGGTCGTCTGTCGTGTCTGGGTCATGTGCTCGCGGTGGGATCGCGATGCCGCCGTCTGCGGGCTAGGAGCCGCCGGAGACGACCGGCGCTTCCGCTTCGCCGGCCGGGGCGCCCGATTCGGGGCTCGATTCGGGAGCGCGTTCGGGAGCCGTTTCGGCTTCGGGGGTCGTGCGTTCTTCGGGGGTTGCGCCAGATTCAGGGGCGGCGCCTGATTCTGGGGTGGTTCCTGGTTCGCCCGGGGTGGATGGGGATTCGGTCGAGGGCGTTTCGGCGCCCGGTTCGGCGCCGCTTTCCGCGCCCGATTGCGGCGCCTTGGGGGGCGGTTCCGAGGCGCCCGCGCCGGTGCGCGCACGCGAGCTCGAGGCCCCAGTTTTCAGCGTGTGCCCAGGGAAGGCGTTCGCCGCGACCGCCGTGAAGACCCCAGCGAGCGCGGCGCTGCCCGCGATCAGCCAGCGGTTGGACTTCGCGAGCCTGCGCAGGGCCGCGTCTCTGGTGCGGGGGGTGTGCGAGGGCATGTCAGCTGCCTCCTTTCGCATCGAGCCGAGGTCTCTTGCCGTCCATATCAGGTGCAGCGGGACTCATCTGTCCACGAAGCTCGCCGCGGAGTGCAGCCAGGGACCGAACGAGGAGATCGAGACGACCGCGAGCACGAGCCCGGCGACGAGGGCGCCCGCGAGCGAGAGCGCCCGCCCGACGCGCCCTGTGCCGTGGGCGTCCCACTCGACCGGCGCATCTACGGTCGCGGCCCGCCGCATGCCCGGCAGCGAGTGTGTGAGATCGCTTGCCAGGCCGGTGAGCCCGCTGAGCCTGCGCTGCCACCTTGCGCCGAGCGCGCGAGGCATCTCGGCGAGGTGGCCGACGACGTGCAGGGCGGCGAAGACGATCCAGACGACGAACGAGGCCTTGTGCAGGGACATGAGCGCGCCGCGCAGGCTCGAGCTCGGTCCGGCGAGCAGGAGCGCGACCCCGCTGCCGAACACGACGACCGTCGAGAGCACGACGACGGGCGCGATCGCCCGCATGAGCGGCGCCGGCGGCCCGGCGCTGCGGTAGCGAGGGTGACGGGCGTAGTAGCGCGTGAAGCGGTAGCCCGTGCTGCCGAGCTTGAGCAGCACCGGCGGGATGAGCAGCATGCCGACGAACATGTGCACGGAGAGCAGCTGCCCTACGCGCAGGATCGTGACGCCGAGCACGGCGAGCAGGAGCGCGAGCGCGGCGCCGGTCTGGGCGGTGAGCAGGCGGTTGCCCTCGACGCCGCCGCGAGCGAGGGCCGCGGTCCGCGGGGGAGCGCTCGCCTGCGAAGGCTCCGCAGTCCTCTGCAAGGCGGCCGATACCTGACGGTCGATGGCCATCTGGGCAGCAGTCTGCGAGCCGTTGCTAAGCAACCGGTAACCAAGAGATGAGAAATCTCTCGGATCCGGCGTCTGACAGCTGTTGGCGATCGCGTGCGGTGAGGCGTGCGGCGATCGCGTGTGTCGGCGTCCGGCCAACCGGATTCGGTCGAGTAGACGCCCCTCTATGCTCGTCTGATGCAGCAATCGGCGCAGCAGACGCCGGTCGCCGACTCGACGACCGCGCCGGCGGTCCTTTTGATCGAGGACGAGCCGGGGATCGTCGACTTCGTGACCCGCGGTCTGGAGGCGCAGGGGTTCTCCGTGACGGCGGAGCTGGACGGCCTGGCGGGCGAGCGCACGGCGCTGCGCGAGAGCTTCGACATGGTGGTGCTCGACCTGATGCTGCCAGGGCGCAGCGGCCTGGAGGTGCTGAGGGCGCTGCGGACCGCGAAGCCAGGGCTGCCCGTGATCGTGCTGACCGCGCGCGGGGAGGTGGAGGACCGCGTGCACGGCCTGGAAGCGGGGGCCGCAGATTATCTCGGCAAGCCGTTCTCGCTGGCGGAGCTGGTGGCGCGCATGCGCTCGCAGCTGCGGCTGGCGGCGGAGGCTTCCGCGACGACGCTGCGCGGCGAGGACATCGAGGTGAATCTGCTGACGCGCAAGGTGAGTCGCGGCGGGCACCCTGTCCAGCTCTCGACGACCGAGTTCGAGCTGCTCGTGCAGCTGCTGCGCCACCGCGGCGAAGTGCTCTCGCGCGAGCAGATCCTGAGCGCCGTGTGGGGCTACGAGCACGACCCGGCGACGAACATCGTGGACGTCTACATCGGCTACCTGCGCCGCAAGCTGGGGCGCCCTGACAGCCCCGCCCCGATCTTCACGGTCCGCTCGGTGGGGTACCGCCTCGGCGATGGCGCCTGAGGGCAGGCGGCGGCTGCGGCCGTGGGGAGGGGCGCGGTTCGACGACGCGGCGTCAGGGGGCGGGCGGCGGCTGCGGCTGGGGGGGCTGCGCTGGCGGCTGGCGGCCTGGGTCGCGGTGGTGGTCGCGCTCTCCTCCGCGGTGAGCTTCGTGGTCGTCTACCGCGGCACAGCGAGCGAGCTGCGCGGCGAGATCGACCGCGAGCTGCGCGGCGACGCGGGCGAGCTTTCGCACGTGGCGCTCGAAGCGAGCCGGAGCGGCCGCGGCCGCGAGCGCGCGATCGCCGCCTACATAAAGGGCCAGCCCTTCCAGGCGAGCTCGACCGTGCTGTTCGCGGTCCTGCCCGGCGGGGCGGTTGAGACGAATGCGCCCGAGCTGCTTGCGCGCGCGAGCAGCGACGACGGCGAGAACGCGAGCATGCAGTCCGCGGAGAACCGCGCCTCGGGCAGGGTGCTGAGCGCGCCGCTGGGGCGCTCGACGCTGCGGCTGCCCGACGTCGGGGAACTGAGGCTGATGAAGCGGGTCGTGCGCGTGCGCGGCGGGGGCGATGTGACGGTCGGCGCCGGCGAGTCGCTCGCCTCGGTCGCGCGTGCGACCGATAGCGTCGCGCGCGCGTTCATCCTCGCCGGCGTCCTGACGGCGATCGGCGCGCTGCTGGGCGCGCTTTTGATCGGCAGCCTCTTGACGCGGCCGCTGCGGCGGATGGCGGCGGTCGCGGCGCGCGTCGACGCCGGCGACCTGCACCCGCGCATCCACGACGTCGGCCGCCCCGGCGACGAGGTGCGCGTGCTGGCCGAGGCGTTCAACCACATGCTCGACCGCCTGACCGACGCCTTCGCGAGCCAGCGCGCGTTCGTGGCCGACGCCTCCCACGAGCTGCGCACGCCGCTGACGGTGATCCGCGGCCAGCTGGAGGTGCTGGCCGCGCAGAGCGACCCCTCGGCGGGGGAGGTGCGCCGCGTGGAGCGGCTGCTGCAGGCGGAGATCGCCCGCGTGACGCGGCTCGTCGACGACCTGCTGCTGCTGGCGAAGGCCGAGCAAACGGAGTTCCTGCGCGTGGAGCCGGTCGACCTGCCTGCGTTCGTGGCCGAGCTGTGGGACGGCGTGAGCCTTTTGGCCGATCGGCGCTTCGAGCTGGGCGAGGTGCCCGCGGGGACGCTGCGCGCGGACCCGGACCGGCTCGCGCAGGCGCTGCGCAATCTGCTGGGCAACGCGATCGCGCACACGAAGCCCAGGGTGGGGCTCGTGCGGATGCGGGTGGAGCCGCGCGGGGGCGGTGTGAGGTTCCTGGTCGAAGACGACGGTCCCGGGATTCCGGACGAGGAGCGCGAGCGGGTCTTCGATCGCTTCCACCGCATCGACGCGGCTCGCGACCGCGCCTCCGGCGGGACAGGGCTCGGGCTTGCGATCGTGCGCGCGATCGCGGAGGCGCACGGCGGCGAGGTGAGCGCGGGGCGCGGCGAGGCGGGCGGCGCGCGCTTCGAGCTGCAGCTGCGGGGGTTCGTGCGGGCGGCGCGCTCAGACGCGCTGGCGCCGCCGCACCCACCAGCGCCGCAGCTCGTCTGAGCCCCAGACGACGAACGGGAAGGGCAGCGCGAGCAGCAGCGCGTCCGGCGTGAGCGCGGCGGTGCCGAGCAGCGACTGCAGCGGGGGCAGGTAGATGATGAGCGCGGCGAGCGCGAGCTCGAAGGCGATCCCCCACAGCAGCAGGCGGTTGGAGAACACGCCGACGGCCCGCAGCGAGGCGCGCTCGGTGCGCGCCGCGAACGCGGCGCCGATCTGGCAGGCGACCATCGAGAAGAACGTCATCGTCGTCGCCTCTAGGTAGGCGTGGTGCAGCGGATGCCCGGCGCCGGTCGGGTCGCCGGGACTCCATCCCGCCTTCGTGAGGACGTAGAAGAAGCCGAGCATCTCGAGCCCCGCCGAGACGAGCCCGAGGTAGACCCAGGCGCGCACGAGCATGTGCCGCTGGATGACGCCTTCGCTGCGCGGCCGCGGCGGGCGGCTCATGAGGCCCGGCTCGGCCGGCTCGCGTCCGAGCGCGAGCGCGGGCAGCGTCTCGGTGCCGACGTCGAAGCAGAGCAGCTGCAGCACCGTGAGCGGCAGCGGGATCGCGCCGCCGCCGAGCGCGAACACGAGGAACGGCATGACCTCCGGCGTGGCGTGGGCGAAGATGTAGAGGATGAACTTGCGGATGTTGTCGTAGACCCGCCTGCCCGCCGCGACCGCGGCGGCGATCGTGGCGAAGTTGTCGTCCGTGAGCACCATCGTCGATGCCTCGCGCGCGACGTCGGTGCCCGAGCGGCCCATCGCGACGCCGATGTCCGCCCGGCGCAGCGCGGGCGCGTCGTTGACGCCGTCGCCGGTCATCGCGACGACGTGGCCCTCCGAGCGCAGCGCGTCCGCGATCCTGAGCTTGGCCTCCGGGGAGCTGCGCGCGAAGATCGGCTCGCGCTCGCTGCGCAGCAGCTCGTCGAGGGCGGGCTCGCCGAGCGCTTCGAGCTCCGGGCCGGTGACGATCCGCGGCCGCCGATCCGCGGAGATGCCGACCTGCCTCGAGATCGCGGCGGCGGTGAGGCCGTGGTCGCCGGTGATGACGATGATCCTGATACCGGCCGAGTGGCAGCGCGACACCGCGTCCGGGACCTCCGCGCGCGGCGGGTCGATCGCGGCTGCGAGCCCGAGGAAGGTGAGCCCCTGCTCGGCGTCCTCCCGGCGCTGCGGCGGCTGCTCTCCAGGCTCGAGGCGCCGCGAGGCGACCGCGAGCACGCGCAGGCCGTCGCGCGCGTATTCCTCGACCGCGGCCTCGACCTTGCTGCGGTCTCGATCGGGCAGGGTGCAGCGTTGCAGGATCGCCTCCGGCGCGCCCTTCGCGTCGATCCGCGTCTCGCCCTCGCTCGCCTGCACCGTGGACATGAGCTTGAGCGTCGGGTCGAAGTGGAACTCGCGCAGGCGCCGCCGCTGCCGCAGCTGCGGATCGACGTGCGCGCCGAGCGAGGCGGCCGCCTCGAGCAGCGCGACCTCGGTGGGGTCGCCGGCGGGCGCCTGCCCAGGGCGCAGCTCGGCGTTGTTGCAGGCGGCAAGCGCCTGCGCGAGCGAGGCGGTGTCCGCGCCGGCTGGGGGGCTCGCCCCATCCAGCGACCAGGCGCCGGCGGTCGTCCAGATCGCTCGCACGCGCATCCGGTTCTCGGTGATCGTGCCCGTCTTGTCGGTGCAGATGACATCCGTCGAGCCGAGCGTCTCGACCGCGCTGAGGCGCTTGACGACCGCCCCCTGCCTGACGAGCCCGCGCACGGCGACCGCGAGCGCGAGCGTGATGACGGGCAGCAGCCCCTCCGGCACGTTGCCGACGAGCAGCCCGATCGCGAACACGACGGCGTCTTTGAACGGCAGGCCCGCGCCGAGCATCGCGACCGGCAGGAAGGCGAGGCCGAGGGCGATCGCGATCCCGCCGATCAGCCATGCGACGCGGCGCACCTGCCGTTCGAGCGGGCTCTCGGCGGCCTTGACGCGTTGCGAGAGCGCCGCGATCCTGCCGAGCTCGGTGTGCATGCCGGTCGCGAAGACGACCGCGGTCGCGTCGCCCTCCGTGCAGGCGGTGCCGCTGAGCACGAGCCCCGGCGCCTCCGCGAGCGGGACGCGCGCCCGCTCGAGCCGGTCCGCCGCGCGCACGACCGGCGCCGACTCGCCCGTGAGCATCGAGACGTCGACTTCGATCGTGCCCTGCAGCAGGCGGGCGTCGGCGGAGATGCGGTCGCCTTCGGTGATCGCGAGCACGTCTCCAGGGACGAGCTCGCTGACGGCGACGGTCTGCCTCGCGCCGTCGCGGATGACGCGCGCGGTCTCCGGCAGGAACCGCGCGAGCGCCTCGACCGCGCGCTCGGCCTCCGCCTCCTGCACGAAGGCGAAGATCGCGTTGAGGAAGATGACGACGAGGATCGCGACCGCGACCGCGGCGATGCCCGCGAGCCAGGCGAGCAGCGCGGCCGCCCACAGCAGCAGCGCGAGCGGGTGCGTGAACTGGCGCGCGAGCTCGCGCGGCCAGCGC
>JBAIYK010000047.1:0-90634 GCA_037915935.1 Solirubrobacterales bacterium
CCCCCCCCCCCCCCCGCCGCTCCTCCTCGCGAAGCGTCCTTCGTCGCTCGAGCGACAGGTTTTGCCGTGCCCGCGCAGCGCCATCGCGGACCGCTTCCAACCTTTCGGGCCGCCGCGCGTGCGATCATCCATCGCGCCCGCCGGCAGAGCCGGCAGAGACCGAACCAGCGAAATGAGCGACGTGACAGATACGCCTGAGCCCGCGCCCGTCGATACCGCCGCCAGCGCCGAAGCGGCGCATGAGGCCGAGCCCGCATACCGCCTGCATCTCGAGCCCGACGAGGCACGCGCCGCCGCCGGGGCGCTGCGGCTGCTCATATCCGACGAGGCCCATGAGCCGCTCATCAGACGGATCGCGCGGGCGGTGCTCGCAGAGCTCGAGCGGGAGCCCGGAGCGCAGCCGCTCGTCGTGCCGCTCAGCCCGGAGGGCATGAAGATCACGCACACCGCGGTCAAGCTGCTGCTCGACGACCTGCGCCGCGATCAGGCGAGCGAGCAGCGGGTCCTCAGGCAGATCCTCGACAAGCTGCCTGACGAGCACGCGATCAGGGCGATCACGATCGAGTAGCAGCCCGATCCTCGCGGCCCCCGTCGCCTCGCAGGCCGCGTTTCGCGCTCGCCGCGCCGGCGCTCGCAGTATGTGATCAGCGCGCCTCAGAGCAGCAGCTCGCCGGTGCGAAATGCGGCGCGTGTGACCGAGACCATCTCGCCCTGGACGTGGATCAGCCCGCTGCGGCGCAGGTTGCCGAGCGCATCGGAGACGGCCGGCGCATCGCCGACCTCGAGCTCGATGTCCGAGCGCCACCACACCCCGCACGGGTCGCCTGACAACAGCATCTGGAGGATCGCCTGTTCGGTCGCCTCGAGATCGATCTCCCTCGGCTTCGAATCGGTGCTCTGCTCCTGCCTCACCTTAGGACCTTCCTTTCCGTGCTGCGGCCCTCGGCGCGGATCTCGCGGAGCCTGCTCGCAAGCGATGTAGACAGGCGACTTCATAGTCCGACGGTCAGCGCAGGTCAATACCCACGGAAGAACGTTCGCACCCAGGAAGAGCGCAGCGACGTTGCGGGAAGCACAGCGGGCACGGCGCAGAGACAGAGAGCCTTGCGTCGCTTCGAGCGCTTCGCATCAGGCCGCTGGGTCGACGGCGTGTCCGGGACAGCCGCGGACCGCGGAGACGTTCAGGCGCACGTACTGCAGCGGCAGGCGCACCCTCTCCAGCACCGCGGCAGCGAACCGCTCTCGCTCGGTCTCTCGCAGACGCGCGAGGTGCGCAGGCAGGATCGACGTGCGCACGAACGCATCCACGTCCTCCGGAAAGGTCGGCTTCGCCTCCAGCCAGCAGCGGATCGCGGTGAAGCCCGCCGCGTGCAGGCGGTCCTCAGTCTGCTCAGGCCCCGCAAAGCACCAGGGCGACCACCCCAAGAGCTCTGGCGCAACCTCCTCGGCGGCCGCGTCGATCGCCGCGCGCACCGCTTCGATGTTGCCTTCGCCGCCGCACTGGACCTCGAGCGAGCCGCCAGGCCGCAGCGCTTCCGCGAGCCTTGGCCAGAGGCGCTCGTGATCGGTCACCCAGTGCAGCGTCGCCGTCGAGACGACCGCGTCGACGGGCTCGTCGAGCTCCAGATCGAGCGCGTCCTCGCGCCAGATCGTCGCCCGCTCCCCGAGCCGCCTGCGCGCGAGCTCCACCATCTCGGCGGATGCGTCGATCGCGAGCACCCGGCCCTGCGGAACGAGCGTCAGCAGCGCCTCGGTCACGCGCCCCGTGCCGCAGCCGACGTCGAGCACGCTCGCGTCGAGGGCGAGGCCGTCGAGGCGCGCGAGCACGTCCGCCGCCCACGCCTGCTGGGGCTCGCTCGTTCTGTCGTAGGTGTGCGCGTCCCACCGCGTCGCCATCGGCCTCACGCTAGCGGCACTCCTCGGACCCTGAGCTGCGCTCCGGATGCTCAGAGCCGACGGCATCGGCAGTGCTACGCTCGCCACGAGCAGCACTGCCGCAAACCAGCCCACGGTGCCCCAGCGCACCGCCTTCCCTTCTTCCGCGAGAGGAGAGTCATGCCTGATTACGCCCCCGGAACGCCATCGTGGGTCGAACTGGCCTCGCCGGACACCGACGCGGCCGCCGCCTTCTATCGCGAGCTGATGGGCTGGAGCGCCACCGAGCCCGGTCCGCAGGAGACCGGCGGCTACCGCATGTTCCAGCAGGACGGGAAGAACGTCGCCGGGCTCATGAGCAAGATGCAACCCGAGCAGCCCACCGCATGGGCCACCTACATCAGCGTCGCCGACGCGGACGAGACCGCGGAGAAGGTGAAGGCCGCGGGCGGCAGCGTGCTCGTCGCGCCGATGGACGTGATGGACATCGGCCGGATGGCGTTCTTCATCGACCCTACGGGCGCCGTCTTCGGCGTCTGGCAGCCGAAGACCTTCGCCGGCGCAGATCTCGTCAACGAGCCCGTGTCGCTGTGCTGGAACGAGGTGATGACCCGCGACGCCGACGCCGACAAGGCCTTCTACACGGCGGTGTTCGGCTGGCACGCCGGGCGTCCCGGGTTCGAGGGGGCGCCGGACAGCTACACCGTCTGGGAGCTGTCGGGCAAACCGGTCGGCGGCATGATGCAGATGTCAGACGAGATGTTCCCCCCTCAGGTCCCTTCGCACTGGGGCGTCTGCTTCGCCGTAGCCGACTGCGACGCCACGGTCGCGAAGGCGCGCGATCTCGGAGCCACGGTCACGGTCGAGCCGGTCGACATGCCGATCGGCCGCTTCGCGGGGCTGATCGACCCGCAGGGGGCTTCGTTTACGGTGATGCAGGCTGCGGCCGGCTGACCGCGAACGAGTAGCGTCGCAAGCGTCTGCTTGGCCTTGCCCAGATCTCTGGGCATGGACTTGGGCAGCTTGATCTGTCGTGGGTTACGACTCTTTGTGGAGTCAAACGACTCGGGTACAGATTCGCTGGGGTACAGATTCGCCGTCATATATAGTACAATCCCTTCGCCATACTGGGTACGCCTACATCGGGGCTGGTCGAGAAAACGGGTGACCACCGCGAGCGGATCGTCGAGAAGCTGGTCGAGGCAAGGCTCCGCACCCACGGCGGCGTGCTGCTCACAGGGCCAAAGGCGGTCGGCAAGACGACCACCGCGCGCTGCTTTGCAGCCTCGGAGGTAAGGCTCGACCAAGACAACGCAGCGCTCACGGCAGCCCAGACCGACCCGCGCCTCGTGCTCGACGGCGAGCACCCGCGACTGATCGACGAGTACCAACTTGCCACCGGGATCTGGAACGCCGTGCGAGGGCGAATCGACGATCTCGGCGGCAAGGGCCTCTTCTTGCTGACAGGCTCCTCGACTCCTGAAAGCGAGGAGCGCAGCCACACCGGCGCGCGCAGGATCGCGGCCGTCCGGATGCGGACCATGACGCTGCTCGAGCGCGGGCTTTCGAGCGGCGCCGTCTCGGTGGGCGCACTCCTCGACGGCTCTCCCGCTGAGCCTCAGCCACACAGACTCAACGTAACCGAGGCGATCGAGGCCCTGTCGATCGGCGGATGGCCCGACAACCTCACCCTCACGCCCGCTGACGCCCTCGATGCGAACGCCGACTACCTCGACACAATCGTCCACGCCGACGTCCGTCGGGTCGACGGCGTCCACCGCGATCCTGACGGACTCCGACGCCTGCTCGCCTCCTACGCCCGCAACACGGCGACCGACGCAAGCCTACGAACGATCGCGCGAACCGCCGAGAGACCGCTCGGCGAGACCACGCTACACGACTACATCCATGCCCTCGGACGGCTTTTTCTCATCGAGGATCAGCCCAGCTGGAAGCCGGAGCTGCGCTCGCGAGTCCGGCTCGCCGCCACGCCAAAGCGTCACCTCGCCGACCCCTCGCTCGCGGTAGCAGCCCTCGGCGCCACACCAGAACGACTGCTGGGCCCCGAGATCGAGCTGGCCGGCTTCCTCTTCGAGTCGCAAACGATCCACGACCTGCGCATCTACGCCCAACCACATCGCGCGGAGGTCCGCTTCTACCGCGACAACAAGGGGCTGGAGATCGACGCGATCGTCGAGACAGCGAACGGCCGCTGGCTCGCAGCCGAGATCAAGCTCGGGCACCATCGAGTGGATGAGGGCGCCCGCAACCTGCTGGCCCTCCAGAAAAAGCTCTCGCCGGCCACGAACGCCGCATGCGGAGCGCTGCTCGTCGTCGTTGCGGACAGCCCCACCTACACACGACCGGACGGCATCCTGGTCACCTCGATCGCCTCCTTGGGGCCATAAAGGCACCAGGAAGAGTGGACCGGAGCGGACAACAGTCGAACCGCCAAGTCCCAGGTTCGACCTTCATGCGGATAGTGGAGACGGTGGGAATCGAACCCACGTCCGCGGTTGCGTGAGAATGGCGTCTACGAGTGTATCCGGCTCTCTGATCTCGTCCTGCGCTCGCCTAGCCGGCCGGGTTGCGCAGAACCAGCTTCCTTGGAGGTCCCCGGATCGGCGGAAGCAAGCCTCTCCGGGCTAGCCTGCTATCTGATCCCGGTCATCCCCACCGCAGGCGGGCGGGGGCCGAGACCTCATGCCTGGTTTCTAATCAGGCAGCGAGGGCGTACTCGTGTGAGTCCGCACTTATTTGTTTCCCAGGTGTTTTACGAGGCCGCCTGGGACCTCGACTCGCAACCACACCCACGAAGCCAACCGCGTCGAAGCCTGTCGTCCCCGTGTGTGCTTTCAGCCTCATTCTAGCGCGCGCCCGGACGCCCGCAGGCTTCGGCTGAGATAGCCGTCTCCTCAGACTTGGCGGTCGCCCACCGCGCTTGCCATCCCCGCGCTGCCGCCTTCCGCCGAAGCGACCCGACCTCGGTCGCGCGATCCGCCTTCCACCATTCACGCGCTCGCGCCCTCCCAAAAACGAAGCGACGCGGTCCCGGGCCGCGTCGAGGGCCTGCCTCGGCTGGGCCTAGACCCTGCCGAGACGGGCGGCGCGGCCTTCCACCTCTTGGCCTCGCTCTTTCGCGGCTCGGTTCCGCGTCTGTCGTCCAAGATACGCCGATGCACGAGAGATTGCAAGATCTGTCACAAGATTTTTTCGGTGCTTGCGGCAACGCCCGAGAGTCGGTCGGCGGGCGCCGTTCTTAGCTGCCGCTTATCGCCGATGTCACAATTGAGGCATGGACAGCCTAAGCTTCCCCTGGATGCCGCAGGCAGCGCAGCCGCCGGACGAGCGCTCGACCGCGACGATCGCGCCCGCGGAGCTCTCCCCGGCGGACGGCGGACCGTTCGTCGAGCGCAGCGAGGACCCGTTCGGAGACCGCAGCGGGCAGCCGTTCGCGAGTCCCGCCTCGAACCCGTTCGAGGCGGAGACGAGGCGTCGCAAGCGCAGACGGCAGGCCGGCGGCGCGGTCGCGGGCGCAGGCGCGATCGTCGCGAAGTTCGCGGCCCAGCTGAAGGCGCTGCTGTTCCTGCTGCCGAAGGCGAAGCTGCTGCTGACGGCGGGCAGCGCGCTCGTGTCGGTCGCCGCCTACTCGCTCTTCTGGGGCTGGCGGTTCGGGATCGGCCTCGTCGTCCTGATCTTCGTCCACGAGCTCGGCCACGTGATCCAGCTGCGCAGGCAGGGCATCGCGGCGAGCGCGCCGACGTTCATCCCCTTCCTCGGGGCGGTGATCGCCTCGCGCTCGCTCGGCGACGACGCGCTCGCCGAGGCGAAGGTCGGTCTCGCGGGACCGGTGCTGGGTACGGTCGGCGCGGCTGCGTGCCTTGCGATCGGCGCGGCGACAGGCAGCGACTTCTTCCTCGCGCTCGCCTACGTCGGCTTCCTCATAAATCTCTTCAACCTCATCCCCGTAGTGCCGCTCGACGGCGGCAGGGCGATGGCCGCGATGGCACCGGCGCTCTGGTTCGCCGGCTTCGGCGTGATCGTCGCCGCGACGCTCGCCTTCCACAGCCCCTTCATGGTGCTGATCGCGCTCTTCGCGGGCTTCGAGCTGTGGCGGCGCTGGCAGCACCGCCGCTCGCAGACGCTGCAGAGCGCCGCCTACTATCGCGTCCCGCCGCGGGCGCGGCTGCTCGTCGGCCTCGTCTACGTCGGCCTGATCGCGCTGCTCGCCGCGGGCATGGACGCTTCCTACGTCGCTCGCACGATCAGCTGAGCGACGGTCGCGGGAGCGGCTGCCCAGCTCGGTCGCCAACCGCCCAGTCAGCGGCCGATCGCCCACTCCCGGCCGATCGTCCGACGCTCGACGGGACACCGCTTTACGCGCGACGAGAGACAAGATGTAGTCTGTCCGTACATGTTTCGACTAGCCGATCTTCTGTCCCGTCTCTGCCCACGCCGGTGGCGATCGCGCTTCGGCGCCTCCCTGCTCACCCCGACGACCGCAGTCCTGCTCGCCGTCGGCCTCTCCGGATGCGGCTCCGCGAAGCCGTTGACGAGGGCGCAGCTGATGCGCCGCACGAACATGCTCTGCGAGGAGGTGCACGCAAAGCTGAAGGCGGTCGGCCCGGCGAAGACGCCGAAGGAATTCGCGCAGCTCGCGCGCAAGCTCGCAGGGTTCGAGCAGCAGGAGCTCGAATCGATGCGCAAGCTGACGCCGCCGCGCTCGCTCGCCTCCGACTGGAAACAGATCCTGGAAGGAGTCGAAGAAATCTCGGTCGCCGCGGGAACGCTCAGCACCGAACTTCAGCTCGGGCACAAGAAGCACGCGATCGAGGCGTTCACGCACATAAGCAAGGTCCAGCAGCGGCTTTCGACGATCGTGAAGCGCGACGGCTTCACGAGCTGCAGCGAACTGGTCTAGCGCCGCGCCTCGCGCAGCGCCCTGTCCATCTCGCGTCTGCTCTCGCGCTCCTTGATCGCCTGGCGCTTGTCGTAGAGGTCCTTGCCGCGCGCGAGCGCGATCTCGACCTTAGCGCGCGGCCCCGAGAAGTAGATCCTCGTCGGCACGAGCGTGAGCCCCCGCTCGGCGACGCGCCCGGCGAGCCGGTCGAGCTCGGACCTGTGCAGCAGCAGCTTGCGGTCGCGATCAGGGTCGTGGTTCTCGCGCGAGGCGGGGCCATAGGGGGGGATGTGGACGCCCTGCAGCCACAGCTCCCCGTCCCTGATCTGAGCGTAGGAGTCCTTCAGCTGAGCCCCTGAGGCGCGCAGCGCCTTCACCTCGGTGCCCTGCAGCACGAGCCCGCACTCGATCCTTTCGAGCAGCTGATAGCGGTAGCTCGCGTAGCGGTTGCTCGCGACGTCTCCCGCGCCGATCTTGCGCTTCTTCGAGTTGCCCTTCGCCATCGCACGAGCAGCCTAGCCGGGCAGCACGAGGTCGACCCGTCCGCGCAGCGTGTCGACCCGCGTCACCCGGACCGCCACCGCATCGCCGAGCCGCAGCACCGTGCCAGAGCGCTCGCCGCGCAGGATCGTGCCCTGCTCGTTCAGCTCGAACCAGTCGCGGCCCCCGTCAGCCGCGCTCAGGCGCCGCACCGGCAGCATGCCCTCATACGGCGGCGGCATCGCCTCGCCGTCCAGCGTCGCGGTCGGAGGGCCTCCGAAGGCGACGAACGCCCCCGCCGATATCAGGCCCGTCACCTCGCCTGCGAAGACCTCGTCGAAGCCGCGCCTGAAGAGCTCCGCCTCGAGCGCGAAGCAGCGCGCGACCGCGTCGGCGTCGCGCTCGATGCCCATCGCCTCGCGCTCCTTCGTCGAGGTCCACTCGCCGAGCTCGGCGAGGCCCGCGACCTTCGGCGCCTGCTCTCCGGCGCCGACCGCGGAGAGCAGCGCCCTGTGGCAGACGATGTCCGGGTAGCGCCTGATCGGCGACGTGAAGTGGCAGTAGCACTCCGAGCCGAGGCCGGCGTGGCCGATGTTGCGCGGCGAGTAGACCGCCTGCTGCAGCGAGCGCAGCAGCAGCGACGTGAGCGCGAGCCGGCCGCCCGTCGGCGGGATCGAGGCGTCGCCCGCCTCAGCCCTCGCTTCGGCCCTGCGCAGATGCGCGCTCACCCCCTTTGCGATCTCGCCGACGAGCGCCTTCGCCTGCGAGGGCGACATCCGCTGCGGCGCAGGCGGGGTCTGCACTCCGAGCGAGGCGAGCTGGTCGATCAGCGCGGCGACCCGCTCGGGCTGCGGCTGCTCGTGCACCCGGTAGAGGCAGGGCACGCCGCGGCGCTGCAGCAGCGTCGCGACCGCTTCGTTCGCGGCGATCATCAGGTGCTCGATCAGGCGGTGCG
Organism: Solirubrobacterales bacterium; assembly: GCA_037915935.1. Classification (GTDB taxonomy): domain Bacteria; phylum Actinomycetota; class Thermoleophilia; order Solirubrobacterales; family Solirubrobacteraceae; genus Palsa-744. The sequence goes on from JBAIYK010000047.1 coordinate 8,211, forward strand.
ACTCGGTCTGGACGCGGCCGGCGACCTCGACCACGTTGCCCTGCGCGTCGAAGGCGAACTCGGGCTCGGGCGCGTCGAGCTCGAGCGCCCCCGCGCGCGCGGCGCGCGCCGCCCCGAGCGCGGCAGCCGCCTCGCGCGCGGCCTGCAGCGGCTCCCCCCACGGATCGACCGCGCGCTCCGCGCCGGCGAATATGCGGTCGACGCGCTCGTAGTCGAGGCGCTCGTCGGAGCGGATGATCGAGCGATAGAAGGCGGCGTCGATCGCGCTGCCGTCGCGGACCTCGAGCTCGACCGTGACCGCGAGCCGGTCGCGGCCTGGCACGAGCGAGCAGGCCTCGTTGGAGAGCGAGCTCGGCAGCATCGGCTCGACCGCGCCTGGCACGTAGACGCTCGTCGAGCGCGCATGTGCCTCGCGGTCGAGCGGCGAGCCCTCTCTCACGTACGCCGTCACGTCGGCGATGTGCACCCACACGCGCACGCCGCCGTCTCTCAGGCGCTCGGCCGAGATCGCATCGTCGAAGTCGCGTGCGGTGATCGGGTCGATCGTGAGCGTCGGCAGGCTGCGCAGGTCGCGCCGAGGCGCCTCCGAGAGCTCGCCGCGCGCACGCGCATCGGCTTCCCGCTCGACCGCGGGGTCGAACTGACGGCGCAGGCCGCGATCGAGCATCACCGCCTCGATCACGTCGCGCGCGACGTGGGGACTGCCGAGCACTCGCACGATCTCGGCCCGCCCGCCGCGGCTGCCGCGACCGTCGCGCCGCCCACGGCTCGCCTCGGCGGCGCGCACGAGCACTAGCTCGCCCTCTCGCGCGCTGCCCCTGCCTGGTGGCGCAACGCGGTTGGAGGAGAGCGCGATGCGCCTGAGCAGCGGTCGCGCGGTCGCAGCGGAATCGCCGGCGGCGCGTGGGAAGAGCGGCTCGGCGATCCAGAAGCGTCCCCGCCGCTGCAGCGCCGCGACGAGCTTCTCGCTCATCGATCGCCGCGAGCGCGGGCCGCCGATGCGAGACCACCGACCAGCGGGCCGCCCATCTGCCGGGCGCTCACCGAACCTCCGCCGCGAGCGTCCGCAGCGCGACCTGCAGCCCGCGTTCGCCGTCGACGCCGCTTCTCACCTCGATTTCGGGCGTGATCCCCTTGCCCTCGTGGACGCCTCCGCCGCCGAGGTTGCGCCCGCTCGGCGTGAAGTACTCGCCGACCGTGATCTTGATGCCGCCGCCGTTGCGCAGCGGCTCGAGCTCCTGGAAGACGCCCTTGCCGAAGGTGTGAGTGCCGACCACCTTCGCCCGGTCGTGGTCCTGCAACGCCGCGGTCACGATCTCCGCCGCCGAAGCTGTGCCACGGTCGACGAGCACGACGACCGGGATCTTCGACGGGATCGCGCCCCCGAGCGCGCGCAGCACGATCGTCGGCTGAGCGCGTCCCTTCGTCGTCACGACCGTCTCGCCCTGCCGCAGGAACAGGCTCGCGACGAGCTGGGCTTCGCTGACGAGACCGCCGCCGTTCGCGCGCAGGTCGAGCACGAGCGCCTTCGCGCCGTGGTCGAGGAGCGTTTGGACCGCTTCGGCGAGCTGGGCGTGGGCGCCTTCGCTGAAGCTCGCGAGGTAGGCCCAGCCGATCTTCACGCCCTTCTCGTCCCGCATTTCGGAGGCGACGATCGGCCGCGAGATCGTCTCGCGCGTGATCGTCACGTGGCGCGGACGACCGTCTCGCAGCACCTCGAGGCGAACGTCGGTCCCAGGCGGCCCCTCGATCAGCGAGATCGCGGCATCGAGAGAGACGCCGTGCAGGCGGTGGCCGTCCGCGCTCACGATCACCTCACCCCCTTGCAGGCGCGCGTGCGCGGCCGGCGAGCCGTCGAACACCCTCACGATCTTCAAGCCCTGCCGGTCCGGCTCGACCGACACGCCGATCCCGGTGAACGTCTGCGGCGCGCCGAAGGACTTGAATTCGCTTGGCGGCAGATAGCTCGAGTAGGGGTCGTGCAGGCTCGCGAGCGCGCCGCCGATCGAGGCGCCGATCAACGCGTTCGGCTTGATCGGGCGGTAGTAGTCGTGGGAGACGGTCTGCAGCGCTTCGCCGACGACCGCGTCTTCTCCGCCCGCGGTGAACGCGTTGCGCAGGAAACCGGGCAGGTCGGCCGGATGGCCGCCCAGCCAAAGGCCGAGGCAGAGGAGCCCGAGCACGGCGGCGATCGCCAGCGCCGCGCGGGCGAAGGAGCGTCTGAGCAGGGACATCGGGGAGACAGAGACTATTGTGCAGCGCGATGGCGACCGTCACCTCGACCGTGCTGGCGGCGAACGAGCTGCCGCTGCACCGCATAGCGCTGCCTGGCACGAGGGCGCTCACGGTGCTGCTCGCGTTCGACGCCGGCGCGCGCACCGAGCGCCCGGAGGAGAACGGGGTCGCCCACTTCCTCGAGCACCTCGTCTTCAAGGGCGGCGAGAAGTATCCGACTCATCGCGACATCAACGAGACCGCCGAGCAGCTCGGCGGCGTGCTCAACGCCTACACGAGCCACGACCTCGTCGCCTTCCACATCACCGTGCGAGCGGAGGCGGCGGAGCAGGCGATCGACCTGCTGAGCGACTTCGTCGCGCGTCCGAAGCTCGACGAGACCGAGCTCGACCGCGAGCGCGGCGTCGTCATCCAGGAGATCAACAGGGCCTACGACCAGCCCGCGACGGTCGCCGAGCACCTGATCGACAGGGCGGCCTTCGGCGAGCATCCGCTCGGACGCACAGTGCTCGGCCCTGAGGAGCACCTGCGCAGCTTCGAGCGCGACGCGGTCGTCGCCTTCCGGCAGCGGCGCTGGTCGCCCTCGCGCGGCGGCGCGTTCCTCGTCGGCAACCTCGAGCACCTGCCCGACGAGCACGCGCTGCAGCAGTTGCTCGCGCGCTTCCCGAAGCTGCCGCAGCCGGAGCCCTACGCGCCGGCGCCCGCCTTCGCGCCGCAGACGCTCGTCGAGCAGCGCGAGACGAACCAGTCGCACCTGCGGATGATCTACCGGCCGCAGGCCGAGGTGTCGGACGTGCGCGAGCGCGCGGCGCTCACGATCTACGCGACCCTGCTCGGCGGCTCGATGAGCTCGCGCCTGTTCGAGGAGATCAGGGAGCGGCGCGGGCTCTGCTACTCGGTCTACGCCTTCGACCACGCCTTCGCCGACGTGCCGATCCTGCAGCTCGGCTCCGGGCTCGAGTCGGGCAAGTGCGTCGAGGCATACGGCAGGATGCGCGAGATCGTCTCAGAGCTTCGAGAGCAGGGCCCGACGAGAGAGGAGGTCGCCCGCGCGCGCGCCTACGCCGCCGGGCGGCTCGTGCTCGCCTTCGAGAACACGGGCGCGGTCGCCCGCCACGCCGCGGCGACCTCGATCGTCTTCGGCGAGCCGATCGACCCCGACGCCGCGATCGCGGCACTCGACGCCGTCAGCTTCGAGGAGGTGCAAGCGATCGCAGACGGCGTCGCCGACGAGCTCGCTATCGCGTGCGTCGGCCCACACGAGGCCGCAGACTTCAACTGAGACGTCCGTAGCCCGGCACTGGGCGAATCGGGGATGCGGAGCGTCTCTCGATTCGGCCGAATCGGAGATGGGGAGCGTCAGCCGATCGAGACCATGCGGTCGATCGGCACCCGCGCGGCCTTAGCGATCTCCTCCGGGACCTTCACCTCGTACCTGCCCTCGCGCAGGCTGTGCAGCAGCTTCGGCAGCGTGATCATCTTCATGAACTCGCACGTCGCCTCGGGGTTCGCCGGCACGAACTGCACGTCCGGCGCGGCGAGCTGCAGCGGATAGAGCATCCCGACCTCGGTCGCGACGACCGCCTCGCGCTGCTGCCCGGCGGCCGCCTGCGCCGCGGCGCCCTGCTCGGCCTCCTGCGCGTAGCGCAGCATGCCTCCGGTCGAGAGCATCTGGACGTCCTGCGGCCTCACGTCGCCGGCGGCGACGTACTCCATCACGCTCGTCGTGCAGCCGCACTCGGGATGGATGAGGAAGTCGGCGCCCGGATGGGCGGAGCGCGTCGCTTCGATGTCGGAGGGCCTGATCGCGGCGTGCACGTGGCACTCCCCGTCCCAGACGCGCATCCGCTTGTCGAGGCGCTTCTCCACGTAGGCGCCGAGCCACATGTCCGGGCCGAAGAGGATCTCCGTATCAGGCCCATGCTGCTCGTAGACATGGCGCACGACCTCGACCGCGTTCGCGGAGGTGCAGCAGTAGTCGGTCAGCGCCTTTACCTCGGCGGAGGTGTTCACGTACATCACGACGACCGCGCCAGGGTGCTCGTCCTTCCACGCGCGCAGCTGCTCGGCGTCGATGCTCGCCGCGAGCGAGCAGCCCGCGTCGAGGTCGGGGATCAGGACCGTCTTCTCAGGGCAGAGCACCGAGGCGGTCTCGGCCATGAAGTGGACTCCGCAGAAGACGATCGTCTGCTGGGAGGCGGCCGCCGCCTTGCGCGAGAGCCCGAGCGAGTCGCCGACGAAGTCCGCGACGTCCTGGATCTCGGGCAGCTGGTAGTTGTGGGCGAGCACGATCGCGTCGCGCTGCGCGGCGAGCTCGCGCACCTCGCGCTGCATCGCCTCGATCTCCTCGGCGGCGAGCGCGCCCGCGGGCGGGGCAGAAGGGGACATCGGGAGATCGATCACAGCGCCTGCAAAATCATCGAGAGGTCGACTGTCGGGGCGGAATGCGTCAGCGCACCGACCGATATGAAGTCTACCCCGGTCTCCGCGACCTCCCGGAGGCGCTGCAGCGTCATCCCGCCGCTCGCCTCGAGCTTCGCCCTACCGGCGACGAGCTGCACCGCGGCGCGCAGCTCCTGCACGCTCATGTTGTCGAGCAGCAGCCGGGGCGCCCCGGCGGCGAGCGCCTGCTCGATCTCGGCGCGGTCGCGCACCTCGACCTCGAGCGTGCCTGCGAGCTGCGGCGCCGCCTCGCGCGCGCGAGAGACCGCATTCCCGATGCCACCGGCGGCGGCGACGTGGTTCTCCTTCAGGAGGATCGCGTCGAAGAGCCCGAGCCTGTGGTTGCACGCCCCCCCTGCCGCGACCGCCGCCTTCTCCAGCGCTCGCAGCCCTGGCGTCGTCTTGCGCGTGTCGAGCACGACCGCCGAGGTGCCCTTCACCGCCGCGGCCGCCTGCGCCGCCATGCTTGCGACGCCGGAGAGGCGGCCGAGGAAGTTGAGCGCGGTGCGCTCGCCGGTCAGCAGCGCCCTCGTCGCGCCCTCGATCGCGAGCACCGGCCCGCCGGCCTCCCGCCAGCGACCCTCCTCCACGAGCCGCTCGCAGCGCGCTTCTGCGTCCAGCAGCTTGAAGACCACTTCGGCGACCTCGAGCCCGTAGATCGCGCCGGCGCCCTTCTGGCTGATCAGCGCCCTCGCCCGCGCCTGCGGCGAGACGATCGCCTCCGTCGTCACGTCCCCCGAGCCGACGTCCTCCGCGAGCGCCCGCTCCACGATCGCGGTCAGCTCCTCAGCGGCGATCTGGCTCGACATCGCGTCAGGATATCGACGCCTGTCTGTCACAGTGGATCAGCGCACGGCGACCAGGCGGCGTGGCTAGAGATCCCATACCTTCGCTGTATGCTGTAGTCAAGTCGTGATGCCGTACGCTGTGGTCAAGTAGTGGCGTGTCCCCCACCAGCCCACGACGGAGGACAAGCGTCAAATGGCATACGCGGCCCGCGGCGTCGCTTTGGGACGCCGAGTCTGCATGAGCAGATGCTCGCGGCGACTGCGCAGGTCGTCGCTGAAGAAGGCTATGAGCAGGCCGGCGTGGAGTCGATCTGCGCGCCCTTGGGAATCTCGACTGAGCTCTTCCAAGAGCATTTCACGAGCAAGCAGAAGGCCGTGCTCGATGCGGTCGACGAATTCTCCGACCGCGTGATCAGGGACTGCAAGGTCGCGTTCGAGCAAGCTGAGAGTTGGCCGATGGGAATTTGGGCCGTAAGCACGGTGTTCACCGACTGGGGCGCCTGCGAGCCGCACTTCGCGCGCCTGGCGCTCGTCGAGATGGGGGGCGCGGGAGAACCTGCGCAAGAGCTGCTGGGGGAACTGCTTCACACCTTTGCGATGTTCCTCGATCCCGGCTACGAGCAGTTCGCCGAGAAGGGACTGACGAAGGGTTCGCTCGACGAGGAGATCGGAAATCGGCTGAACGCCTTCTTGAGCGAGCACGTCCAGCGCCACTCGGCCGAGACGCTGCCACGCATCGCGCCCGACCTGACACGCATGGCGCTCGAGCCGTTCATCGGCAGCGAAGCGGCGGAGCGCTTCGTCGCCGAGAAGGTCGCTGCCGAACGGCGCTGACGGGACGGCGATCAGCCGGTCGAGAGACAAGCGAGGCAAGGACGCAGCGAGCGAAGTGTGCGTCAGCACATGAGCGAGTGAGGACGCAGCATCGCGCCGCCTATCGGCCGGCTGCCGCTCGCAGCAGGTAGGCGCGCACGAACCCGTCGAGGTCGCCGTCGAGCACGCGCTGGACGTCGCCCACCTCGTGGCCCGTGCGGTGGTCCTTCACCATCGAGTAGGGATGCATCACGTAGGAGCGGATCTGGGAGCCGAAGTTCACGTCCTGGGCTTCGCCCTTCTCGCGCGCGATCTCCTCGCGGCGCTCGCGCTCCTGGCGCTCGAGCAGCTTCGCCTCGAGCATCGCCATCGCGGTCGCCTTGTTCGCGGACTGCGAGCGCTCGTTCTGGCACTGCACGACGATCCCGCTCGGCCGGTGGGTGATCCTCACGGCCGAGTCGGTCTTGTTCACGTGCTGTCCGCCGGCGCCGGAGGCCCTGTAGGTGTCGACCTGGAGGTCGTCCTCGGAGATCTCGACCTCGCCCGCCTCCGCGACGACGGGCGCGACCTCGACTCCGGCGAAGCTCGTCTGGCGGCGGTGGGCGGAGTCGAAGGGCGAGAGCCGCACGAGCCGGTGCACCCCCCGCTCGGCGCCGAAGAGCCCGTAGGCGTTCTCCCCCTTCACGCTGAACGTCGCCGACTTGATCCCCGCTTCCTCGCCAGGGCTCGCCTCGAGCAGCTCGACGGCGAAGCCCCTGCGCTCGGCCCAGCGCATCTGCATCCGCAGCACCATCTCAGCCCAGTCCTGGGCGTCGGTGCCGCCCGCGCCGGCGTTCACGCTGATGAGCGCGTCGCCTGAGTCGTAGCGGCCGGAGAAGAGACGCTGCTCCTCCATCTCGGCGAGCCGGTCCTCGACCGAACGCAGGTGCTCCTCGACCTCCTGCTGCAGCGAGGCGTCCTCCTCCGCCAGCTCGACCAGCCCCTCGAGGTCCTCGACGTCGCCCTGGAGACCGGTGAACGTCTGCAGGCGCTTCGAGATCTGGGCGTGCTCGGCCGCGACCTTCGCGGCGGCGTCGGCGTCGTCCCAGAAGCCGGGGGCTTCCATCTGAGCTTCGAGCGCCTTCACGCGCTCGGTCAGGCTGGCAGGGTCAAAGGTAGTCCGCGAGCAGCCTCAGCTGACCGCGGACGGCCGCAAGCCGTTGCGGCGTGGTCTCGACTGGTGCGGTGGCCATCGGCCGCCACGATATCAGCGAGGCGGCGTCGACCCTTGTCTGCGGCGCACCAATACTATCGCGCACGCAGTTCAAAAAGAAGATACAACATGCGCCGCCCGCCCGTCCCCGCTCTATGGCTCCCGCAGCGCCCTCAGGCGCCGTGGCACTTCTTGTACTTCTTGCCCGACCCGCACCAGCAGGGATCGTTGCGTCCGACCTGGTGCTCGGCGTCGACGGTCCGCTGCACGACCGCGACCGGCTCTTCGGCCTGCCCGCCGTTCGCATACGCCGCTTCGGCGCCGCCGTCACCGTTCGGCCCCGCCGCGGCCGCGGCGGCCGCGATCGCGCCCGCGCCCATCGCGCTCGCGCCGCCCGAGTAGGAGACCCTGCCCGCGCGCGTCGCGCTGCCGGCGGCGGCGAGCGGCGGCGGCTGCGGCATGCCTTCGCCTTCGACGCTCACCTGGACGTTGAAGATCATGCGCGCGAAGTCGGTCCAGATCGTGTTCATCAGGTCGCCGAAGAGCTTGTAGGCCTCGTTCTTGTAGGCGACGAGCGGATCGACCTGGGCGAAGCCGCGCAGGCCGATGCCCTCGCGCAGGTATTCCATGTCGTAGAGGTGCTCGCGCCAGCGCTCGTCGATGATCTGCAGCAGCAGGAACCGCTCGAGCGCCCGCATCAGCTCCTCGCCGAGCTCGGATTCGCGCTGGGAGTAGCGCGAGAGCGCCGCCTCCGCGAGCCGCTCTCCAAGTGTGATCCGGTCGAGCGATTCGCGGTCTGCGACCTCCTCGCCGAGGTCGAGCGGGAACAGCTGGCCGAGCGCGAGGAACATGCCGTCGAGGTCCCAGTCCTCGACGTATTCGCTCTCGGTGTACTGCTGGATCGTGCGCTCGATCACGCCGCCGATCTGCTCGCGCGCCTCGTCGCCGATGTCCTTGCCCTCGAGCACGCTGTCCCTGTAGGCGTAGACGACGCGGCGCTGCTCGTTCATCACGTCGTCGTACTCGAGCACGCGCTTGCGGATCAGGAAGTTCTGTTCCTCGACCTTCTTCTGGGCCTTCTCGATCTGCTTCGAGAGCATGCCCGCCTCGATCGGCTCCTCGTTGCCCTCCTCGTCGGTGCTGCCGAGGCGGTCGAGGATCTTGTAGATCCTGTCGCCCGCGAACAGGCGGATCAGGTCGTCCTCGGCGGAGAGGAAGAAGCGGCTTTCGCCAGGGTCGCCCTGGCGCCCTGAACGGCCGCGCAGCTGGTTGTCGATCCGGCGCGACTCGTGGCGCTCGGTGCCGCAGATGAAGAGGCCGCCGGCCTCCATCACGCGCTCGCGGTCGGAGTCGACCCGCGCTTCGATCTCGGGCAGCACTTCCTCCAGACGCCGCTCGTAGCCGTCCGCCTCGGGCTGCGTCCCCTCGCGCGCGAGCTCGAGCCTCGCGAGGTGCTCGGGGTTGCCGCCGAGCTTGATGTCGACGCCGCGACCGGCCATGTTCGTCGCGATCGTCACCGCCCCCGGCCTGCCCGCCTCGGCGACGATGTCGGCCTCGCGGGCGGCGTGCTCGGGCTTCGCGTTCAGCACCGAGTGCTTCACGCCGCGCCTGCTCAGGCGATCGGAGAGCAGCTCGGAGACCTCGACGGAGATCGTGCCGACGAGCACCGGCTGGCCGAGCTCGTGGCGCGCGACGATCTCTTTCACGACCGCGTTCCACTTGCCGTCCTTCGTCTTGTAGACCTGATCGTTGCGGTCGGCCCTCACCATCGGCATGTTCGTCGGGATCTGCACGACGGGCAGCTCGTAGATCTTCATGAACTCGGTCGCCTCCGTCAGCGCGGTGCCGGTCATGCCGGAGAGCTTCTCGTAGAGGCGGAAGTAGTTCTGGTAGGTGATCGTCGCGAGCGTCTGGTTCTCCTCCTGGACCCTCACGCCCTCCTTCGCCTCGACCGCCTGGTGCAGACCTTCGGACCAGCGCCTGCCGTCGAGGATGCGGCCCGTGAACTCGTCGATGATCTTCACCTCGCCGTCGACGACGGCGTAGTCGACGTCCTTCTTGTAGAGCGACTCCGCCCTCAGCGCCTGGATCAGGTGGTTGACGAGATGGCCGTTCTCGGCCTTGTAGAGATGGTCGATGCCGAGGAAGCGCTCGGACTTCGCGACCCCCTGCTCGGTGACCGAGACGGTCTTGTGCTTCTCGTCGAACTCGTAGTCGAAGTCGGCGACGAATTCGCGCCTGCCGCGGGGGTCGAGGCCGTCGGGGGTCTTGCCTGGCTTCAGCCGCGGCGCGAGCTTCGCGAAGCGCTGGTAGAGGTCGGCCGCCTGTTCGGGGGCGCCGGAGATGATCAGCGGCGTGCGCGCCTCGTCGATCAGGATGTTGTCGACCTCGTCGACGACCGCGAAGGGGTGCCCGCGCTGGACCTTTTCGGAGAGGTCCTTCGCCATGTTGTCGCGCAGGTAGTCGAAGCCGAGCTCGGAATTCGTCCCGTAGATGACGTCGCAGGCGTAGGCGGCCTGCTTGTCCTCGTAGGGCTGCATGTTCTGCAGCACGCCGACGGAGACCCCGAGCGCGTCGTATATAGGCCGCATCCAGTCGGCGTCGCGCTTTGCGAGGTAGTCGTTCACGGTCACGACGTGGACGCCCTTTCGTTGGTCCGCGTCGTCCTCGCGCACCGCGAGCGAGTTCAGCACGACCGCGAGCGTCGCGGTCAGCGTCTTTCCCTCGCCCGTCTTCATCTCGGCGATCTGGCCGTCGTGCAGCGCCATGCCGCCGATCAGCTGGACGTCGAAGTGGCGCATCCCCATCGTGCGCCTGCCCGTCTCGCGCACGAGCGCGAAGCACTCCGGCAGCAGGTCGTCGAGGTGCTCGCCTTCGCGCGCCCGCTCCCGCAGCTCGTCCATGCGCTCGCGCAGCTCCGCGTCCGTCTCGTGCTCGAGCTCCGGCTCGAAGGCGCCGATCTGGGCGACGCGACCCTGGTACTGCTTGAACTTCTTCGCCTCGCCGATGTTGAGGGCGCGATCTAGGAGGGACACGCACCCAGGGTAGCGGCTGGGGCCGGTCCGGACGCAGCCGGACCGGCGGGCTCTCGCCTCGTCTCAGCCTCGGCGAGCCGCGCGGCCGGCGGCCGCGCAGACGGCGGCTCGACGGTCAGCTCGACTGGAAGGCCGCGACGGGCTGCGCGGGCCGCGCCTGCTCAGAGGCAGGCGTCGCGGCCGCCCGCTGCTCGCGCCTGCGGCGGCGCTTGTCGCGGTGGCGCTTCACCTGGCGCGAGAGCTCGTCTGCGACCAGCTTCAGCGAGTGCTGCATGTCGGCGGAGGCCTCGCGCGCGCGCAGCGTCGCGCCCTTCAGGTACAGCGTCGCCTCGGCGACCTCGCGCAGCGCGATCGAGGGATTCCGCTCCCTGGAGAGCTCGATCTCGGCGCGGGCGAGCGGTGAGACCTGGCGCGAGATCTTCTCCAGCCGGCGTGCTGCGCGCAGGCGCATCTCGTCGGTGACCGGGACGTTGCGGCCCTTGATGTCTATCTGCATCATGGCCTCCTTTTGGTCTGGAGATCGGGTGGACCATTCGATGGTACGGCGCCGTCCGGCGTCTGTCCACCGTGTTTCCACGGATGATCGATCCGGGCCGATCCGGGCTCAGGCGAGCGGGCGCAGGCTCTTCACGATCTGCGCGTGGCCGCAGATCGCCTCGATCAGGATCGAGCGATCGGCGATCTCGGTGCCGGGGAAGACGATGCTCGCGCGCACCTGGCTGCCCGCGCCCACGCGCGCGCCGTCGCCGAGCACGATCGGCCCCATCAGGCGCACGTCCTCGCCGACGCGCACGCCCCGGCCAAGCCATGCGGGCCCTTCGACCTTCGCGCTCTGCGGCAGCTCGCAGTCCTCGGCGACGACCACTCCAGGGGCGCGCTCCTGCCCGTCCATGCGCAGGCGGAGCCTGCCGGTCAGCGCGTCGAACGTGCCCTGGCGCAGCTCGGCGAGCGAGCCGACGTCGTTCCAGTACTCCTTCGTCTCGTGGAGGTGGAAGGGGACGTCGCTCTCGAGCAGGGCCGGGAAGACGTCGGTCGCCCAGTCGACGAACGGGCGCTGCGGGAACCAGTCGAAGATCTCGGGCCGGAAGAGGTAGATGCCGCAGTTGCCGAGGTCGGAGAGCGCCTCCTCGGGGTCGGGCTTCTCCTGGAAGCCGGTCACCCTGCCCTCGCGGTCGTGCAGCACGACGCCGTACTCGCGAGTGTCTCTCACCTTCTTCACCGCGAGCGTCGCGACGCCGCCCGCCTGCTCGTGGCGCTCGATGAAGGCGGTGAGGTCGATGTCCGTCAACGCGTCGCCGGAGATGACGAGGAAGCTCTCCCCGCCGAAGAAGTCGGCGCAGTTGCGCACGCCGCCGGCGGTGCCGAGCAGCTCCGGCTCGTAGCGGTAGCCGATCCGCTGCCCGAAGTAGCCTTCGATCGTCTCCGGGAAGTAGTGCAGGTTCGCGATCACCTCGCCGATCCCGTGCTCGGAGAGCAGGTCGAGGATGTGGGCCATCACCGGCCGGTCGAGCACCGGCACCATCGGCTTCGGCACCTCGTAGGTGAGCGGCCGCAGGCGGGTCCCGAGCCCGGCGGCCAGAACCATTGCCCTCATACCTTGCCCCCACGCTTCGTTGAGAGCAACGCGACCAGGGGCCCTCCTGAGAGCGGCAACACGAAGTCTCGAAAGAGGCTAGTAGCGATAGTGATCCGGCTTGAAGGGACCGTCGACCGGGATGCCGAGGTAGGCAGCCTGCGTGTCGGTCAGCTGCGTCAGCCGCACGCCGAGCGCGTCGAGGTGCAGGCGGGCGACCTTCTCGTCGAGGCGCTTCGGCAGCACGTGGACGCCGAGCTCGTAGCTCTCGCCCTTGCCGAAGAGCTCGATCTGGGCGATCACCTGGTTCGTGAACGAGTTCGACATCACGAAGCTCGGGTGCCCGGTCGCGTTGCCGAGGTTCAGCAGCCTGCCCTCGGAGAGCAGGATGATCGCGTGGCCGTCCGGGAAGACCCACTCGTCGACCTGCGGCTTGATGTTGATCCGCTCGATGCCGGGGACCGCGGCGAGGCCGGCGACGTCGATCTCGTTGTCGAAGTGGCCGATGTTGCCGACGATCGCCTGGTGCTTCATCTTCGCCATGTGAGCGGCGGTGACGATGTCCCTGTTGCCGGTCGCGGTCACGAAGATGTCCGCGGTCGCGACGACTTCATCGAGCGTCCTCACCTCGTAGCCCTGCATCGCCGCCTGCAGCGCGCAGATCGGGTCGATCTCGGTGATCACGACGCGCGCGCCCTGGCCGCGCAGCGACTCCGCGCAGCCCTTGCCGACGTCGCCGAAGCCGCAGACGACGGCGACCTTGCCGCCGATCATCACGTCCGTCGCCCTGTTGATGCCGTCGATCAGCGAGTGCCTGCAGCCGTAGAGGTTGTCGAACTTCGACTTCGTCACGGCGTCGTTGACGTTGATCGCCGGGAACAGCAGGTGGCCCTGCTCGGCGAACTGGTAGAGGCGGTGCACGCCGGTCGTCGTCTCCTCGGTCACGCCCCTGATGCCGGACGCGATCCGCTCCCAGCAGCCCCGCTCCTCCGCGAAGGAGCGCTGCAGCAGACCGAGAACGATCCTCATCTCCTCCGAGTCCGCGTCCTCAGGATCGGCGGCCGCGCCGGCGCGCTCCATCGCGACGCCCTTGTGGACGAGCAGCGTCGCGTCGCCGCCGTCGTCGAGGATCATGTTCGGGCCTTCGAATCCCTCAGGCGCGTGGGAACCCGGATCGCCGGGTGAGTGGGAATCCGGATCCCCGGAGTCGTCCGCCGCGGGCCAGCGCAGCGCCTGCTCGGTGCACCACCAGTACTCCGTCAGGCTCTCGCCCTTCCAGGCGAACACGGGCACGCCGCGCGGGCTCTCGGGGGTGCCCTCCGGACCGACGACGACGGCCGCCGCCGCGTGGTCCTGGGTCGAGAAGATGTTGCAGCTGCACCAGCGCACCCTCGCCCCGAGCGCCGTCAGCGTCTCGATCAGGACGGCGGTCTGGATCGTCATGTGCAAGGAGCCCGTGATCCGCGCGCCGCTGAGCGGCTGCGCGTCCGCGTACTCGCGCCGGATCGCCATCAGCCCCGGCATCTCGTGCTCGGCGAGCGTGATCTCCTTGCGCCCGAACTCCGCGAGCGAGAGGTCGGCGACCTTGAAGTCGGTCGTCGCGGCGACGGTCGTGCTCATGCGCGCCACCTTACCAGCGGCCTGTGAGCGGCGGTAGCCGGCGCCTCAGCCGCTCTCGCCGAGCCTCGACTTCAGCCGCTCGATCACCGCGACCGGCCCTGGGTCGACGCCGCGCAGCGCCGCGAGGTAGATCGAGATCAGATCGCCGAGCAGGACGAGCGAGATTACGCGCTCGACGCTCGTCTCACCGCGCGTCTCGATCCGCAGGCAGGAGGCGGCGTGGGGCGCGATCAGGCGCTCGGTCAGCTCGATGCGCTCCTTCACGCGCGGGTGCGCGTCGGAGTCGTCGAGGAAGACCGCGGAGAAGCGGCCGAGCTCCGCCGCCCCGTCCCAGCCGACGATCTCGTTGTGGTCGAGCTCCGGCAGCTCGTGCGAGAAGGCGGGCTGCTTCGCGTTCTCGTTGATCTGGGTCTTCCAGCGGTAGGCGATCGGCGTCGTCAGCCCCGCGCCCGCGACCAGCGGCACCGTCCCCAGCAGGGCGCGCGCGGTCGTCTTCGCGAGCGAGTCCTCGGCCGCCTCGGGGCCCCACTCCGCGACGAGCTGCTCGGTATGGGAGGCGGCGACGTCGATCTCGGAGGTGAGCCGCGGGCCCGCGCCGCACAGCGCCGCGACCTCGAGCGCGGCGACTGTCATGTAGGCGACCGCCGCGCGCGGCTGGAAGCCGCCTGGCACGGGGATCACGGGGATGCCGTCGTCCCGCGCCATCGCGGCGAGCCTGCCGCCGGTGCTGAGGACGACGCGCTGGGCGCCGAGCGCGCCGGCCGATTCGTAGCAGGCGAGCGTCTCCTCGGTGTTGCCCGAGTAGCTCGCGCACAGCACCGTCGTCTCGGGCGTCGTCCACGGCGGCAGGCCGTAGGCGCGCGTCACGAAGATCGGCCGCGAGGAGTGGTCGCCGAGCGCCGCCCGCGCGAGCGCGCCGCCGATCGCCGAGCCGCCCATGCCGGCGACGACGAGCCCGCCGGGGGTGTCGCGTTCGGAGATGATCGCCGACTCGACGCGCCAGAGCGCGTCGCGCAGGTGCTCGGGCAGCGCGAGCACGTCGTTCAGCTGCCCGGAGGCGTCGACGGTCGCGATCGCCTCGCGCGAGAGCTCTTCGATCGTCGGCGTGGTCGCGGGGCCGTCGCTCATGTCGTCATTCTCCCGGAATCGGCGCGAGAGTGGCGAGCGACCCCCTCTAGAGGGTCGATGGTCAAGCGATGCAAGGACGCAGCGAGCGTAGTGTGCTTCAGCACATGAGCGAGCGAGGACGCAGCAGCGCGCCGGCCAGCGGCCCTCTAGAAACGGATCGCTCCGTCGGGGATCGTCACGCCCGGGAAGATACGCGCGCCGCCGGCGATCACGTTCTCCGCCCCGATCGTCACGCCCTCGCCGAGCACGGCACCGTCGAGGATCCGCGTGCCTGGGCCGATCCTGCAGCCCGCCGCGACGATGCAGTCGCACAGCATGCAGCCCTCCCCGATCTCGGTGCCGTCGAGCACGACCGAACGCTCGACCGTAGCGCCCGCGGCGAGGCTCACGCCCTGGCCGAGCACCGCGAGCGAGCCGGCATGGGCGCCCTCCGCGATCCGCACCCCGCGCTCGAGGATCGCGGGCGGCACGGCCCTGCCGAGCACCTCCGCGTCGGGCGCGATCGAAAGGTAGTCCTCGCCGAGCCGCTCGCGCACGCCGGTCGCGACGTTGCCCTCGATGATGTCGAAGGTCGCCTTCAGGTAGCGGTCGGGGGTGCCGATGTCGAGCCAGTAGCTCTCGGAGGCGTAGCCGTAGAGGCCGTCGCCGACGAGTGCCGGCCACACTTCGCGCTCGATCGAGACCTTCCTGTCGGGCGGCACGAGCTCGAGCACCGACCGGTCGAGCACGTAGGCGCCGGCGCTGATCAGGTTCGTGTCGATCTGGTCGGGGCTCGGCTTCTCGACGAAGTCGAGCACCGCGTTCTCGCCGTCGAGATGCACGAGCCCGTAGGCGCTCGGGTCCTCGACGGGCACGAGCGCGATCGTCGCCTTCGCGCCGCAGCGCTCGTGCTGGGCGATCTGCGCGGACAGGTCGATGTCGGTCAGCACGTCGCCGTTCAGCATCAGGAAGCGCTCGTCGAGCATCGGCTGCGCGAACTTCAGCGCCCCCGCCGTGCCGCGCGGATCGGGCTCCTCGACGAACCGCAGCTTCAGGCCGTAGGCGGAGCCGTCGCCGAGCACGTTGCGGACGCTCGTCGCGAGGAAGCCGCAGGACATGATCACGTCGTCGACGCCGTGCCCGGCGAGCCACTCGAGCATGTAGGCGATGAACGGCCGATCCACGAGCGGCACGACCGGCTTCGGCACCGTCGAGGTGAGCGGGCGCAGGCGGGTGCCCTCCCCGCCGACGAGGATCACGGCCTGCATGGCCTGCGCCCGATCCCCTCGTATGTCAGGCCCGCCGCGCAGACCGTCGCCTCGTCGAGCGCGTTGCGCCCGTCGATCACGAGATCCCCCCTCATCGCCGTCGCGACCTCGCGCCAGTCGAGCCTCACGAGCTCCGGCCACTCCGTCACGAGCACCGCCGCGTCGGCGCCGTGCAGCGTCTCGATCGCCGCCGAGCAGTAGCTCAGGCTCGGCATCAGCTTGCGCGCCTCCTGCTCGGCGATCGGGTCATAGGCGCGCACGTGCGCGCCCTCGGCCTGCAGGCGAGCGGCGAGCACGAGCGAGGAGGCGCCCCGCATGTCGTCGGTGTTCGGCTTGAACGCGAGCCCGAGCATCGCGACCTCGCGCCCCGCGAGCGAGCCGAGGTGGCGCTGCAGCTTGCTCACGACCCGCCGCTTCTGCAGCTCGTTCACCTCGATCACGGAGTTCAGCAGCTGGAAGTGGTAGCCGGAGTTGCCCGCGAGCAGCTTCAGGGCGCTCACGTCCTTCGTGAAGCAGCTGCCGCCGTAGCCGATCCCAGCCTGCAGGAACTTCGGCCCGATGCGGCTGTCGAGGCCCATCCCCTGCGCGACCTGCACGACGTCGGCGCCGAGCTGCTCGCAGACGTTCGCGATCTCGTTGATGAACGAGATCTTCGTCGCGAGGAAGGCGTTCGCGGCGAGCTTGATCATCTCCGCGCTCGCGACGTCGGTGCGCACGAGCGGCGCCTGCAGCGGCTCGTACAGCTCCACCACGGCGTCGCCGGCCCAGTCGCCCTCGTCGCCGATCACGACGCGATCGGGGTGCAGGAAGTCCGCGACCGCCGAGCCCTCCTTCAGGAACTCGGGGCAGGAGACGTAGCGCATGCCCTCGCGGCCGCGCTCGCGCAGCACGCGCTCGATCGTCGCGCCGGTGCCACAGGGGACGGTCGACTTCATCACGAGCGCGTGCCGGTCCGAGGAGGGCATCGCCTCGACGACCTCGTAGACCGAGGTGAGATCGGCGTCGCCGGATGCGGTCGGGGGCGTGCCGACCGCGACGAACAGCAGCCGCGCGTGCTCCAGAGCGCCCGACAGCTCGGTCGAGAAGTGCAGCCGCTGCTCGTGCTCTGCGATCAGCTCCGTCAGCCCCGGCTCGTAGATCGGCACCTCGCCGGCCTGCAGGCGCTGCACCTTCTCGGCGTCGGTGTCGACGCACCAGACCTCGTTGCCGAGCGAGGCGAAGCCCGCCGCGGTCACGAGGCCGACGTAGCCGGTGCCGACGACCCCGATCGGCTCGCGCTCAGAGCTCATCGCTCGCGAAGGCTAGCCGCTCCGCGCCCTGCGTTACGCACCGATCGCGAGGAACGCCTCGTAGCGGGCGACGTCGCGCAGCGCGCTCGCGCGCTCCTCGCTGTCCTGCGGCGCGTGCTCAGCCGCTGCGCGCGCCTCGGAGAGCCTGCCCTCGATGCTCTGACGGTCGAGCCGGTCGGGCGGGATCGCCTCCTCGACGAGCAGCAGCGCCCTGTTGTCGAGGAACTGCAGGTAGCCCTCCGCCTGCGCGAAGCGCACGACCTCGTCCTCGGAGCGGTAGATCCGCAGCTCGCAGGGCACGAGCGTCGCGAGGATCGGCTCGTGCCTCGCGAGCAGGCCGATCGAGCCGAGGCCGGTGCGGGTCGAGACCATCTCGACCTCCTCGGAGAACGCCTCGCCCTCCGGCGTCAGCACTTCGACGGGAAACTTCGCGTGGGCCATCAGCTACGCCTTCGCGTCTGCCAGCACATCGTCGATCGTGCCCTTCAGGTAGAAGGCGCGCTCCGGAACCTCGTCGTGCTTGCCGTCGAGGATCTCCTCGAAGCCCCTGATCGTCTCCTTGATCGGCACGTAGGTGCCGGGGGTGCCGGTGAACTGCTCGGCGACGTGGAAGGGCTGGGAGAGGAAGCGCTCGATCTTGCGTGCGCGCTGCACCGTCAGCTTGTCCTCGTCGGAGAGCTCGTCGATGCCGAGGATCGCGATGATGTCCTGCAGCTCCTTGTAGCGCTGCAGCACCTCCTTCACCCTGTTGGCGACCCGGAAGTGGTCCTCGCCGAGGATGTCCGGCTTCAGGATCGTCGAGGTCGAGTCGAGCGGGTCGACGGCGGGATAGATGCCCTTCTCCGCGATGCTGCGCGAGAGCACCGTCGTCGCGTTCAGGTGCGCGAACACCGACGCGGGCGCGGGGTCTGTCAGGTCGTCGGCGGGCACGTAGATCGCCTGCACGGAGGTGACCGAGCCGGTGCGGGTCGAGGTGATCCGCTCCTGCAGCTCGCCCATCTCGGAGGTGAGCGTCGGCTGGTAGCCGACCTGGGAGGGCATGCGGCCGAGCAGCGCCGAGACCTCGGAGCCCGCCTGCACGAAGCGGAAGATGTTGTCGACGAACAGCAGCACGTCCTGGCCCTCCTGATCGCGGAAGTACTCCGCCATCGTCAGACCGGAGAGCGCCACGCGCATGCGCGCGCCGGGCGGCTCGTTCATCTGGCCGAAGACGAGCATCGTCTTGTCGATGACGCCGGACTCCTTCATCTCCAACCACAGGTCGTTGCCCTCGCGCGTGCGCTCGCCGACGCCGCAGAAGGCGGAGAGGCCGCCGTGCTCCTTCGCGAGGTTGTGGATCAGCTCCTGGATGATCACGGTCTTGCCGACGCCCGCGCCGCCGAAGAGGCCGACCTTGCCGCCCTTCGCGTAGGGGGCGAGCAGGTCGACGACCTTGATCCCCGTCTCGAACATCTCCGTCGTCGGGGACAGGTCCTCGACGCGCGGCGCCTCCTGGTGGATCTGGCGGCGCTTCACGTCCGCGGGCAGCTCCTCGCCGAGGTCGATCGGTTCGCCGAGCAGGTTGAAGATGCGGCCGAGCGTCGCCTCGCCGACGGGCACGGTGATCGGCTGCCCGGTGTCGACCACCTCCGCGCCGCGGGCGAGGCCGTCGGTCGAGTCCATCGCGACCGCTCTCACGCGGTCGTCGCCGAGGTGCTGCTGGACCTCGCAGACGAGCAGCTCGCCGCCCGCCTCCGTCGAGATGCCCTCCGCCTCCTCCTCCGCGAGCGCCTCGGGGCGCTGCACCGTGATCGCATGGTTGATCTCAGGCAGGCTGTCAGGGAAGACGGCCTCGATCACGACGCCCTGGATCTCCTCGATGCGCCCGACGTTGCGCCTGCCGTTCTCCGCGGCGGGCGCCTTCGGCGCGGCGCTCGGCGCCTCGCGATCGGCGACGGGCTCTGTGGAAATGCTTGCCTCCATTGATCTCAATTCTCCTGGTTCATCTTCAAGTTCGTTGTGGTCACACTAGCCCAGACCCTCGGCACCGGCCACGACCTCCATGATCTCCTGCGTGATTTCGGCCTGGCGGGCGCGGTTCATCTCCAGCGTCAGGTCCTTGATCAGATCGCCCGCGTTCTGGGAGGCGTTGCGCATCGCGGTCATGCGCGCACCGTGCTCGGAGGCGGTCGACTCCAAGAGCGCCCTGTAGATCGAGAGCTTCACGTAGTCGGGCACGAGCCGCTTCAGCACCGCTTCGGCGTCCGGCTCGTACTCGACGCTGATCCGCCGCGGCCGCGCCCCACCTGAGCCCGCGCCCGGAATCGCAGGCTCGCCCGCCTGCGGAGCGCCCTTGCCCTCGCCCTCGCCGCCCTGCCCCTCGCCGCCCTGCCCCTCGCCGCCCTCGCCCAGCACTGTCGCTTCGGCCAGCGGCAGCAGCGTCTCGCGGCGCACGATCTGGGACATCGGCGAGATGTAGTGGTTGTAGAAGACCTCGACCCTGTCGAGCTCGCCGTCGACGTAGGCCGACATCAGGCGCTCGGCGATCCGGCGCGCGTCGGCGTAGGCGGGGCGGTCGCTGAAGCCGATGAAGCTCTCCGCCGGCTCGAGCCCCCTGAAGGTGAGCGAGGAGGCCGGGCGGCGGCCGGAGGCGAAGTAGACGACGTTGCGGTCCTCGCCCGTGTGCTCCCTGCCGGCGGACACGCCGGTGCGCACGATGTTCGAGTTGAAGGCGCCCGCGAGCCCCCTGTCGCCGGCGACGAGCAGCAGGCCGACGTTCGACAGGCGCTCGTGCTCGGCGAGGATCGGCACGCTCGGCACGTGGCCGGCGACCTTCGCGGCGTCGCTCGTCATCCGCCTGATCGCCGCGACGTAGGGCCGCAGCGCTTCGATCCGCTGTTCGGCGCGGCGCAGCCTCGCGGCCGCGACCATCTCCATCGCGCGCGTGATCTTCTGGATGTTCTTCACCGCCGCGATGCGGTTCCTGACGTCTCGCTGTGAGGCCATCGAACGACTCCTGAAGGCTCCGCCTGAGGGGCTCCGGCGGCGCTAGGCCGCGGCCTCCGCGAGCTCGCGCGCCTCGGCGTCAGGCCGGGAGAGCGGCTTTGCCGGAGGCGTGTCGATCTCGATCGGGTGGCCCTCCTCGTCGAGGTCGTAGCCGAAGTCCTCGGCGAACTCGCTCACGGCCCTCTGCAGCTCCTGCTGGACCTCGTCGGACCAGTCGCCGCCGGTGATCTTGTCCAGCAGCTCGCGGTGCTGGGCGTGCGCGCGTTCGGTCAGCTCTTTCAGGAACTCGCCCACCCGCTCGAGCAGCATCCTGTCGAGGAAGCCCTGGGTCGCGGCGAAGATCTGCACCACCTGGTCTGCGACCGGCAGCGGTTCGCGCTCGCCCTGGTTCAGCGTCGCGACGAGGCGTTCGCCGCGCGCGAGCGTCTTCTGGGTCTCGGGGTCGAGCTCGGAGCCGAACTGGGCGAAGGCCTCCAGCTCCCTGTACTGGGAGAGCTCGAGCTTCAGGCGGCCCGCGACCTTGCGCATCGGCCCGATCTGGGCGTTGCCGCCGACGCGGGAGACCGAGATGCCGACGTTGATCGCCGGCCGCACGCCGGAGTTGAACAGGCCCGGCTCGAGGAAGATCTGCCCGTCGGTGATCGAGATCACGTTCGTCGGGATGTAGGCGGATACGTCGCCCGCCTGCGTCTCGATCACGGGCAGCGCCGTCAGCGAGCCGCCGCCGAGCTCGTCGGAGAGCTTCACCGCGCGCTCGAGCAGGCGCGAGTGCAGGTAGAAGACGTCGCCTGGATACGCCTCGCGCCCGGGCGGGCGGCGCAGCAGCAGCGACATCTGCCGGTAGGCGTAGGCGTGCTTCGTCAGGTCGTCGTAGATGCAGAGCGCGGCCTTGCCGTCGTAGAGGAAGTGCTCGCCCATCGCGCAGCCGGCGTAGGGGGCGAGGAACTGGATCGGCGCGGCCTCGTTCGCCGCGGCCGCGACGATGATCGTGTTCTGCAGCGCTTCGGCCTGGCGCAGCGTCTCCGCGAGCTGCACGACCGTCGACATCCGCTGCCCGATCGCGACGTAGACGCAGATCAGGTCCCTGTCCCTGCTGTTGATGATCGTGTCGATCGCGATCGCGGTCTTGCCCGTCTGGCGGTCGCCGATGATCAGCTCCCGCTGGCCGCGGCCGATCGGGATCATCGAGTCGATCGCCTTCAGGCCGGTCAGCATCGGTTCCTTCACCGGCTGGCGCTGGACGACGCCCGGCGCCTTGAACTCGGCGGGACGCAGCTCGGTCCCGGCGATCTCGCCCTTGCCGTCCAGCGGGTTGCCGAGCGGGTCGACGATCCGTCCGAGCATCTGCTCGCCGACCGGGATCTCGAGCAGGCGCTTCGTGCGCTTCACCGTGTCGCCCTCGACGATCTTCTCCCACTCGCCGAAGAGCACCGCGCCGACGTTGTCGGACTCGAGGTTGAGCGCGAGCCCTGTCACGCCGTGCGGCAGTTCGAGCATCTCGAAGGACATGCAGTTCTCGAGGCCGTGAATGCGGCAGATGCCGTCGGCGACCGACAGCACCGTGCCGACCTCCGTCAGGTCGGCGCTCGCGGTGTCCAGCCCTTCGATCCTGCTCTTCAGGATGGAGGTGATCTCGTCTGGGTTGATCTGCATCAGTAAATGACTCCTTCGCGGGCGATCGCTCTCACGCCTCGCGGATGGCTTGCGGCACTGTCATGCCTGGGCTTGCTGTGAAGGCGGTCGTCGTCACGCTCGCGCGACCTGCCTGCGAAGTTGGTTCAGCTGGTGGCGGATCGAGGCGTCGAGCACGAAGTTGCCGACGCGCAGGACGATCCCGCCGAGGATCTCGGGGTCGATGCGGCTGGAGAGCTCCACCTCGCGCCCGGTCTTCTCGCCGATCCGCTCGCCGAGGCTGTCCACCAGCTGCGAGTCGAGCTTCACGGCGCTCGTCACCTCGACCGGCAGGAGCTTCTTCTGCTCGCGCCACAGCTGCTCGTAGCGCGACTCGATCGCGAAGATCGCGGGCATGCGGTGGCTCTCCAGCAGCACCTGCAGGAAGTTCATGAACGTCTCGTCCGCATCTGTCACGGCCCGCTGCAGGCCCTCCCGCTTCTCCTGCGTAGAGAAGTAGGGCGAGAAGAAGAAGATCATCAGGTTGCGATCGCCTGAGAGCGCCTGCGTGAACGCGGCCAGCTGCTCGCGCACGACGTCGAGGACGCCCCTGTCCAGGGCGGCCTCGAACAGCGCGCGCGCATAGACCTCGGCGATCCGCTCCATCAGAGCGCCCCGCCGGCGTCGGCTCGCAGCAGCCGCGTCGCTCTGTCGCGCTTCGCTGTCATGGTCCGCGAGAGCAGCATCGTCCTCTCAGGCCCCGCTGCTCAGGGTCTCGAAGTCCAGCTCGGAGAGGGCGTCCTGCACGAGCCGCTGCTGGTCCTCCTCGGTCAGCACCTTGCGGGTCACCTTCTCGGTCGCCATCACGGTCAGGTCGGCGACCTCGCGGCGGATCTGGTCGATCGAGCGGCGCGTCTCCGCTTCGATGTCGCGCTTCGTCTGCTCCAGCAGGTGCTCGCGGCGCGATTCCGCCTCGGAGTGGGCCTCGCGCGCGTGGACCTCCGCGGTCTGGCGCGCGCGCTGCACGATCTCCTCCGCCTGCTGGCGCGCCTCGGTCAGCCGTTCGCGGTATTCGGCGAGCACCTGGTCCGCCTCCTTGCGCAGCTCCGAAGCAGCGTCGATCTCGCCTTCGATCGTCTTCGCGCGCTTGTCGAGGGCTTCGCCGATGCGGGGGAATACCGCTATGCGCAGGATGATCAGCGAGATCGCGAACACGACGATCGTCCAGATCATGATCCCCACGTTCGGGCTGATCAGGAACGAGCCGGAGGCGAGTGGGATGTGTGCGGTGGCGAGCATGTGGGTCGTAGTCGTCGTCTACAGGTCGTCTACAGGAAGAAGGCGATGAAGCCGCCGACGAGGCCGTAGAAGAAGCACGCCTCGGTCAGCGCGAAGCCGAGCCACTGGTCGCGCTCGACTTCGGGGCGCATCTCGGGCTGGCGGGTCTTCGCCTGGATCGAGGCGTTGAACACCGCTCCGATGCCCGCTCCGGCGCCCGCGGCGCCGCCGCCCGCGCCGACGCCGAGCGCGATCGCGCGGCCCGCATCCTGGCTCTGCTTGATGATCGGTTCCGCGAGACCCAGAAGCGGGTGGATCGCACTCCACAGGTGTAGAAACTGCATCGCTCGATAGCTCCTTGTTCGTTAGTGACTTTCGACCGCTCCGCCGATGTAGATCGCGGTCAGGATCGCGAAGATGAAGGCCTGCAGGCCGGCGATCAGCACGGCCTCGAACAGGTAGATCCCGATCCCGAACGGCAGCAGGAACCAGGACACGAGCTGGAGCCCGACGAGCACCCCCAGCTCTCCGCCCATGAACGCGATCAGCATGTGGCCCGCGAGCAGGTTCGCCCACAGCCGCACGGTCAGCGAGATCAGGCGCAGGAAGTTCGAGAGGATCTCGATCGGGAAGATCAGCAGCACGATCGGGCCTTTCAGGCCGCCGGGCATCAGGCTCTTCAGGTATCCGATCGGGCCGTGGTGCTTCACCCCCTCGTAGGTGAAGAGGACGAAGACGCCGAGCGAGAGGACCAGCGGAAAGGCGACGTTCGTGTCGGCCGCGAAGATCTGCAGCGAGGGGATGTTCGCCCCGAGCAGTTTGAACTTCGCGACCGAGTTCACCGGCAACGGGACGTAGCCGATCAGGTTCGTCACGAGGATGAACACGAAGATCGTCGCGATCAGCGGGAAGTACTTGCGCTCCAGGTCCCCGCTCAGGTTTTCCCGCGACATGCTGCGGGTGAAGCCGTAGAACGCCTCGACCGCGACCTGGAGGCGACCGGGGCGCTGCTTCAGGCGCCGCGAGATGTAGAGCATCACCCCGATCGTGATGCTCGCCGCGAGCAGCAGGTAGAGGACGCCCTTGTTGAACGCGATCGGCCCGACCTTGAACCACGTGTCGAGCTTGAACTCGTCGGTCGGGGAGAAGACGTTGCTCGCGACCGCCGGGGCCTTGTGGGCGGTCAGGCCGAACAGGATCACGAACAGCACGATCCCGCCGAGCCAGGCGCCGGCGACCGCGTAGAGGATCTTCCGGGCCTTGCTCATCCGGCTGAAGCGGCCGCCGCGCGGGCGCCCGGCGGGCAGGCCGCCGGTCGAGACGCCGCCGGCGGGACGCGCTTCGACCGCGCTCATCAGGCGGTCCTCCCGCGCGCGGGCGGCGCGGGCGCGCCGTCGATCACCTTCACCGCAAACGCGACCGAGTAGGCGACGAAGATCGTCAGCGCCGCGGCCAGGCCATCGGGGCGGCCGCCGATCACGCCGGCGGCGACGATCGCGCCGGCCAGCAGCCAGATGCGGCCAAACGCCTCGAACAGGTTCAGTCCAAGCCGCGTGCTCGGCGCCTTCGCCCGCCCGATCCAGCGCCTGTCGGCCTTCGCGAGGAAGCGCTGCCCCACCCAGGCCGCCGCGCCGACGACGAAGCCGAGCGTCGGCGCGCCGAGCGCGAGCGCGAGGGGGGTCGCGAGCAGCAGCAGCACGACGTCGAAATGGCGCAGGACGCCCGTCCAGCGGCCGTCGGAGGCCGCGCCAGCGCGCGTTGATGTTGCTTCGTCGTTTCTCATTCGATGGCGGCCAGCCTATAGAGGGGAGGGCTCGCCTGCTCTCTCAGCGGAAAGGCAAGCCCGTTGTCTCGCGGCGACCCGGTCAGCCGATCGGGACTCCGCGGCGGCCGGTTGTCGAGTCTACCGAACGCGAGACTTCGTGACAAGTTCGTGACATTCGATACCGGCTCTGCAGAGCCAGATTCGCTGCGAACGCGATCGCTGCGGTCGCCGCGCCCGCGAGCACGTCGAGCAGGAAGTGGTTGCCGGTGCAGAGCACGACGAACGCCGTCACCGTCACGTGCAGCACACCGAGCGCCCGCAGCCAGCGGCGGCGCGTCAGCTTCCAGATCGCGACCAGGCACCAGGCGGCCCAGGCGATGTGCAGCGAGGGCATCGCCGCGTACTGGTCCGCGTCCGCGGCGAGACTGCCGGTGTGCCAGGAGCCGAAGGCGTGGCTCGTCGCGACCACGTCGCTGAAGCCCGAGCCGGCGAGCATCCGCGGCGGCGCGAGCGGCCACAGCCAGAAGACCGCGAAGGCGATCACGTTCGTCACCACGAGCGCGTTGCGCAGCGACGGGTAGAGGTCGGAGCGTCGCCACCACAGCAGCCCGAGCAGCCCGAGCGTCACGACGAAGTGGGCGTTGTCGTAGTAGTCGGAGAGCACGAGCGCGAGCGTGTGCTGGCCGGCGAGCCAGCGGTCGAGCGACAGCTCCGGGTCGACGCCGAGCGCGCGCTCGAGGTGAAGCGCCGCCTGCGCGTGGGCGAGCGCGAGCGCCCGGCGCGCGGGCGCGAGGTTCGTCAGCATGTCGTAGAGCCAGCACAGCCAGGCGATCACGATCGCCTCGCCCCACAGCGGCGTCCTGCCCGCACGCGCGTCCGTCCGCCAGCCGGCCGAGACCGCGAGCCGGCGGCGCAGGGAGATCGGCGCCGTGTCCGTCGAGACCGAGGTTGCCAAGCGGGGGATGCTAGTCGGCGGTGGGGTTGGGGCAGGTCACAGGTCTGGAGTACGCAGTCGGCGCCCTCGATCGGCCCAACTCACCGGCCTCGGTGGACGCCGCTTGCCCGATCGCCCAGCGGGGCGATCAAGAGCGCCTCCGGGCCGAGGGCGAGACCCGGAGGCGCCTTGTTGGGGAGGAGCTCTCTTTTCAGCTATCCGCGTTTGCGGCGGTGGCGCGCATGGGCTTTCCCGCGCGCGCCGGCGCCTTTGCAGCCGTGGACGGCGATCTTCGTGTTCTGTTCGATCGTCGCGCCGTCCTGAGCGACGATCCTCGTCGGCATCAGGAGCCTCACGCGTCTCTTCACGTGGCGCTTGCCCTGCTTCACGGTCTTCAAGCAGAGGTTTCGATTCGCCGCAAGCGCTGAGTGCGGCCCTGTCGGCAGCGTTAGTTCGAAGCTGCTCACGGGCACGTCGGGCGCGCTCTTGAAGTCGGAGGTCGTCACGTTCTTGTGGATGTTCGTGTTGCCTTCCAGGATCACCGTCACGCCTGAGCCCTGCAGCACAATGTCGAGGTCCGGGAACGCGGCGCCGCCGTGCGAGACGAAGATCGCCGGCCCCGTCAGCGGCGTCGAGAGGATCGGCGTGCGCGCGATCGCGCTGCCGACCTTCGAGGCTGCCGGACAGCCGGCCGGGTTTTCTGCAAACTGCTTTTCGCTGCAGGCGCCTTTCAACGTCGAGACCCGGGACGGCAACGCCTTCGGCAGCTTCACGAGCACGCTCTTGATGTTCGCCTGCCTGCCGAGGCTGTTCTTCGGGAAGGCGATCTTCACGTGCAGGCTCGCGCCCCTGCGCCTGCTCGTCCGCGCAGAGGTCGACGCCTTGAAGGACGGCTTGAAGCCCAATGCGGCGCAGTCCGTCACCTGGAACGGGCTGGAGACCGGCACGTTCGCGCCTTCGCTGCCGGCCGCCGTCCCTTCGATCCGCATCCTGTTGCAGCTCGTCGGGTTGAACGTGAACCTAGGGCGGTCGATTGCGATCTGCGCGTGCTGGAGATCCAAGGGCATGCCCTTCAGCATCGTCGGCAACGGATCGCTGACGATCCTCAGCTGCGCGGTGCGCGGGTCGACTTCGACCTTCGCCCGCACGACGATGCAGTCGCACGCGGTTCCCTTCTCCAGATCGAACGGGCCCGCTTCAGCCGGGTTCGCGATCGAGAGCCCGAACGGCGCGCAGCCCGGTTCGCCGACCCTGCAGGCGCCGTGGCCGTTGAAGGGACCGGTCAGGTACACGCTGCCGGGGCGCTTGATCACGACGGGACTGCTGCCCAGGCCCGCCGTCACGACCGTATGCCCGATCAGGCTCCCAGGCCCGCACGTCCCCTCGCTCGCCTGCGGTTCACCGCACAGCTTCACGCCGGAGATCACGCCCGAGAGGCCGGGCGGCATCTTCACGCTCAGCCCGCCAAGCGCCTGGTCCCCGTCGCGATGGCCCATCGTAGTGCGCAGTTCGCTGAACCCACCGGCCTGCACGTTCGTCGTCTCCGAGACGAATTCGGGGCTGAACGGCAGCGGGCTCGACGGACACGGCCCGCCGTTCGGGCCGCTCGTGATATGGAACGTGGAGGCCGAATGCACCGGCGCACCGCCGGACCACGGCGTGAAGACCGCCTGCGTCGTGTAGGCGCCGCAGAGCGCGGGCGTCGCGAGGGGCGCGTTCTCGCCGGCGAAGAAATGCAGTTCGAGGTCTTCGAACGGAACCTGCGGCGTCTCTTCGAACGTCGCGATCAGCTGGCCCGCTGTGCCACACCTCACACCCCCGACTTCCTGTCCGACGCGTTCGCATGACACGACCTCACCGGGGATCTTCACGAGCGTCCCCGACACCGGATCTTCAGCAACGACGTACTGCGCCAGCAAGCTGTCGAACGGGTTCTGTCTCTGTTCGCCGTCGGGAGCAGGGCTCGCCAGGTAGACCGCGCCTTCCAGCGGGTTCGGCAGCAGCGGCGTCGTGATCTTCACGGTCGCGATCTTCGATCCGTCAGGGCAGAACGGGTTCGGCAGGCTCGAAGTGAACAGGGTCAACGCCGGGTCCGAAGCGCCCCTGCCTTCGAACCCGATCTGCGCCTCGCTGCACGCTTCGAGACCTTCGGCGCCGCTCGGATCGAGCGTCACCCCCGCCGGCAGCGCAACCGTCGCATCGCGCAGATCCGCGCTCGTCAACCCGGCCGGATTCGACGCCGCTTCCTGTGGCACCTTCACGTTCACCTTCAACCCCGACGGCGTGCTCGCGGACTGCACGTCCGGCGCCGCTTCGATTTCCGGGCCGAACGGCAGCTGGTTGCAGCCGTCCAACGTCTCTTCGAACGTCGAGTCGACCGGAGGAAGCAGTTCCGCGCCCGGTTGCCACGACTGGACGCGCACCGGCGCCTGGAAGGTCTCGCACGCCGTCGGCATCGAGAGCAGCGGCAGCTTGGAGGCAAGCGGCGGGCTGCACCCCGGCTGCTGCCCTTCGAACAGACACGCCCACCCGCGCGACTGGTCGTGACGCGAATCTCCCGGCACGCCCCATAGGCTTACGACGCTCGATATCACCGTCGCCGCTGTCTGCGTGAGATTGCGCACGCTCACCCGCACCCCATAATCGCCACCGGTGCGCACTGACGTGTCGAGTATCACCGGCACATTATCGATCTCAAATCCGAACCGCGCGGGCTCCCTCCGGGTTGGCGTCAGATTGAAGACCGGCACCATCCCAGAGGCGAAGCTCGCCTCTGGCGGCTGGTTCAGAACCAGCTCCTGCATTGAGACACCGACCGCCGTGTCCGGCGCACACAAGTTGACCGGCGACCCGCCGCCGAGTTTTGTGATCGTCGTGAACCGTGCGTAGGAGCACTGCGGCGTGGACTGTGCGTTACCTACAAGCCCTGCAGGGAGGTCGAACTGCAGGTTGCGTGGCAGCGCAGGTTGAAACGGCGGTTCAGCGGTCTCATTCATGCGCAACGTCGTGGTGAACTGGAACGGATGCGAGCCTGCCTGCGAATCCGCCGTGCCGCCTTCTTCTTCAGGCTCCTGCTCATAGGATTCAGGTTCGACGCCGAACGGGACCAGGCCTTCACCGTATGAGAGCGTGCGCGACAGCGATGCTTCCGGCACGTCGCCGCCGGTCATGCTCATTACATTCCGTTCGCCGGGTACTGAGCTTTCGTTGCGCGTTACCCACACGGCCGCTTCCAGCCGTTCGTATGGCTCGAGCACGCCTTCTTCGAATATGCAGCTCACGTCGTGCGCGTTCACGAGCGCGCACCTCACGCGCGGATCATGCGCTTGTTCCGGGAAGCCGCTCTGCTGCGCGGTACCGGCGACTCCTGTCGCGGTCAACCCAGCTGGCAGCACGTCGGAAAGCGTTACCGGACCGCTCGTGGGTGCATCACCCAGATTGAACGCAAGCAAAAGCAGCTTGCCGCTGCCGCCTTCTCGCAAGACCTTCGTGGAAGCGTCACCGTCAATCACGCCGATCTTGAGCGGCGCCAATCCAAGCCCATGCCCGGTGACGATCAAAGGTTCGCGACCCACTTCCCCTGGCCCGCCCAACTTCCCGGCGACCGTCACGGCCGGACCGTACCGTTGCTGCAGTGTCGCCTGCAACTGCGCTGCGTTCGCGTCGAGCACAGCCGATTCGCACCGTTCTTCGGCGAGCGACTTGAAATTGGCGATCGCGTTCGCATTCGCCAGACACCCGAGGTTGCGGCCTTCCACTTCGACCTTCCCGATGAACGCGCCAAACACTTCGTTGGTCACGATTTCCTGTTCAGAATCGCCCGCCTTCGCGGGGATCACGCTCGGGCGCGCCCCCATGCTCAGATGCCACCACGGCTCCGCGGCCAACGCCGACGAAACCCCGATCAGGGCCACCGCTAGAACCGCTGCCATCGCCAGCATGATCCTTAGGCCCGATCCGATCCCTGCCATCCCAAAGGCGACGACAACAGCCGCCGCTAGGAGAATCTTCAGGCGAACCATCTACTTACCCCTTCTGTGACGGCGGGCATTCCGGCCCCTCTTCGTGCCTCTCGGCCACTTTGCACATCTGATTCTCCTTCTCACATGCCTCGTCCTACACTTCATCGTCCTCTTCGGCCGCGTAATGGACGTGTGGTTGACCGCACCCGCAAACGTTGCGCTGCCCAATGCGCCGAATACCGACGGCTGCGGCGCGGGCGCCGTCCGGCAGGAAGCAGTGTTCGTGCAGGGCGGCGAGGCCGTCACCGGCGGCGGACAATCCCAGCCCGGCCCGCACACATGCGCGTCATAGACGTCATACGCGTTATCCGTATCCGCGGCGACCAGTTTGCCCGCAGTCAGGAAGAACGCATCATCGCCGCTTTCGCTCGCATCTAGGAACACCGATTCTTCAGACGACGTGCCCGAAGAGATCAAACCGATGCAACCGCCCTGAACCGTGTGGTAGGTATCCGAGCCGATGGTACAACTGCCGACTCCCGCAGGCTCGTACTCGTAGACATCCGACGTGCCGTTCACATCCTGCGGCACCAGCGCATCCACGCTGTTCACGAACAGACGACCGCCGTCTGAGAGGTAACGGGGCTGATAGACCCCCTCTCCCCCCGACTTTACATCCCATCCAGGAATCGCGGCCGCAAGCCAGCGGCCTTCCCAGATGTTCTGTTTGTCGAGCAGGGAAGCTTCGCCCGGCGAGACGACGCCGTGCGGCCGTCCGCCCGACGGGTTGCACGAGGCGCACACAAGATGCCGCGATGCAGCGTCATACAGGAACACCTCCTCGTCGCGCTGACCGCTTGCCGCGTCCCGATTATCGTAGCCCGTCAGCGGTCGATCGGACATGAACGCAAGCCAGCCGCCGTCAGGGCTCAAGCGCGACGTCTGGATCTCCAGCCCTTTCGGGAACGGTCCCCAATCCGGCGCGTCTTCGCCAGCGAGCGTCACTATGAACGTCGGCGTCCAGTCCACCTTTCCGCCGGCTTCGATGCGTTCGAGCCGGTACAGGTTCGGCTGGCCGGACCGGGCGGCTTCGCCTCGCTCGTTGGCTGCTTCCGTCAACACGCCGCTGGCGATCACATACGCGACAGATCCGTCTTCCGTAACGCCGGGGATCGCGCCCAGCACGTTCGCGGCTTCCCCGTTGCGCACAGTCACCGTAATGTCGCGCACCACTCCCGCTGCCGGATTGCCGTCCGCATTCGCTTCGTAGACATACAGGTCGGGGGCACCGTTGCCCGCGTGCGAGTTAGATGTCAGTTGCTGATCATCGACGAAGAACACCCGTGAGGCGTCGCGGCTCGCGTCCTCGAATTCCGCCCGCGGTTGGTTGGCGCCAGTCGCCCCGCTCTGCACCATGTCGAGTTGCACGGTTTCATGCGTCGCCGCCTCGTGCATGTAAAGATGGTGTCCTTCGCAGACATCTCCCCAAATCACACGGTCGCCGTCGACCGAGATCACGTGCCGCATCCATTCTTCGCTGACCCTGGGGCAACCGCCGGCGGACACGCCCGGTTCGCCCGGCAGCACGCTCACCAGTTCAAGCCGTCCAGCCGACCACTCGTAGACGCCAGCGCCTTTCGCATCTGCCACCAACGGCACTTTGGAGTGCAACACCACATGCCTGAGATCGGGCGTCGAGGATTCGTAGCTCACTTCGCCGGTCGCTTCATCAGGTTCGCCACCCCATTTTTCGCCGCTGGTGACGTCTTCGGCAGTGACGAGCGGCAGATAGCATTCACCCGCTATCGTCCGACTCTTGCACAGCGCCTGGCGGCGCAGGTACGGTGTACGTTCGCTCGCGCCGCCCAGCAGCGTGCTTCCCCGCGGTTCGACCAGACCCACCGAGAGGTCGGGCGTGAAAGCGTAGAATTCGCTGAAATGCCCTGATCTCGGCAGCCACTCCTGTTCGTGAGGGCTTGCTATATCAAGCGACCTCCATCCGCTGGAGCCGTGCTCTGAGAGCACCTGCACGTCTTCGAGGGCAGGTTCACCCGGCGGCGTTGGTTCGATGCTCGCGGTCGCCGCGTACGTGATCCCATCGCCGTTAGCCGCCGCGTCATTGATCGCACCCGCACCACCGTCGCCCGCAAACGAAGCGCCCTGCTTTTCAAGGGGCGAGACCATTTCCCACCCGCGGCCGTCCAGCAGCATGAACGACGGACCCGCCGCTTGGGTCGTGAAGCTCAGCGGCCGCCCGTAGCTCGTGTATGTTTGTCCTTCACGTGCATCAGAGGCCACGAAGCGATAGTGATAGGCAGTTGAGGGCTGGAGACCCTGCACGTGCACGCTCACGCCCACTCCTTCAGAGCCGGCGGGCAACCGCTGCTTGGCGGTCGTGTGGTCGAAGGCGCCTTCCTGCGTGCCGTATTCGACCCACCATTCCGCACCCAACCCCTGTGGGTTCAGCACACCTTCGAAGCTGGCCGAGTCCGAGGACACACTTTGCACGGACTCGCTTTCGATCAGCACCGCCGGCGACGTGGTGAAGCTCGCACCTTCGCCATCGACTGTGCCTTCCGAGCTAGTAGCGCTCAGACGAAAATAGTAGGTCGTTTCCGGCAGGAGGCCCGTCAAATGCGCGCTCACCGTTTCTGCGGTGAACCCTGAGTTTGATAGCGCTTTCGTTTCGGTGGTCTGGTTGTAGACGCCAGGTTCCGCGCCATATTCAAACCGATAGGTGGTCGGATGGCTCTCAGGATCAAGGCTCGCTTCGACCGTAGCGCTCGTCGGGAAAACACCGTTCGCACGTTCGTCTTCGGGCAACGGCTTGCTCGCTTCGGGCAGCGAAAAGCGCTGCACAGCCATGACCGAGCCGCCTCCTGGAGTCTCGTCGCTGGCCGAATACAGCGCAGCCCCCCGCACGCGGTCGCTGTCAACGGCGATCCCGTCCGTACCGCCGCCGAAAGAAGGTCCGCCGGGATCGCCGAGCACCTGGCCGGTACCGAACTGCTCAACCTGTACCCCCGTCGGACCGTACTCCTTCAAGCTGTACTGGTGAGGACAGGTCGAAATGAGAAAGCTGCTGCCGCATTCCCCGCCTACGAACAGATAGCCGGCGGCATCGAGCGCAATCGTCTGTGGTTCACCTGTCGCGTCGACCGACCCCACCTGTTTGCCGGTCGCGACTTCGTACTCCCGCACTTCCGCCATCGCGCTGCCGATCACGTACACGTCCGCGGCGGATTCGTCGACCGCCAGTGCCTGCGTTTCGCCCAGGCTTTTGATTTCCAAAGTCGCCTTATGCACCCCCGACGCTTCGAACTCCTGTACCTTTTCGCTGTCTCCAGCCCACAGGTCGCCCGCACCGTCGACCGCCAACGGAACCTTGTGCTCAGCGAACAGGCCGCCCGCAATCTCCCGCAACGGCTCGACCTTCGGTTCGCCTCCGAGTCCGCCTTCCGGTTCGACCTTGAACTCCTGGATGCTCGCCCTGTCGCTGACCCACACGTCACCGGCCGATTCGCCCGCCGCCAGCGGATCAACCGCAAGACCGCCCTCTTCCCCATCAAATGAGCCAAGTTCGCCCCGCGGCCCCGGCTGCAGTTCCCCGGTCGGAATACCCGCGCGGCAGCCGGTCACAGGCGTGCAGACCTGTAGTTCTTCAGCGCCGCTTCTCACGCCGAACCCCCACGCCAGCACGAACTTGCCGCCGGCGCTGAACTCGTCAACCCGATTGTTGTAGCTATCCGCGACGAAGACGGCGCCGCTGGCCTGATCGACGCCGACGCTGATCGGCCTCTCCACCTGCCCCGCGCCGGACCCGCCTTCCGCAATTGTGACCGGACTCGCCGACGCAGCCGACGCGACGACACCCGCGAGTACGACAGCCAGTGATACGCCCAAGGCCGCCGTATGTCTTGCTCTTGAACTCACGGCTCTCCTTCTCACACCTCTCTCTCCTTCTCCTCAATCCCGCCAACGCGACTATGCTTCGAGATCGTCAGTTGCAGCGCTCCAGACATCGCCTGCCGCCGAGGGTGCCGCCACTGTGGCGGCCACCCTCGGCAACGTTAGGCAATACTTACAATGCAGTTAGTTGTGACAGAAACTCACATTATTTGTCGCCACAACATCTGACGTCACCTTCTCGTTTGATTCGCTTGTTTCGTTGGCGAGGCCACTGAGCGTTGATTCCAATTTGGGCGCAGCGGTACCTTGTAACGTCCAGTAGCTCGTAATTGCTGGTTCACCGGCATTAGCGCCTTTTTCGAACTTGAGCGTTGCTTCTTTTTTCGCCGTCTGTGATTCAGTTAAGGTTTCTGTAAATTCACCGACTACAGTCCCTTTAACTTCGGCATTGGTTTCTGGAAGCGAAGCGCATTTGAACTCTGCCAAGTTACCTTTTGCTGCTAACAGCAGCAGGCCATATTTGTCGCTCGTCGACGGTAACAGCGTGACAAGTAAGGCGTCGAGCTGTAACGTCTTGATTAACCCAGCCGGTTCGCCCGCACTGGTGCAGGTGGCCGACGGTAGTCCCTTGATGTTACATTTGTGGAATATAAGAAAGATGGAATGCGCGACATCCGTTTTATTTAAAATTAAACCATTCCCTAAAACATTTGCGCATTCGATCGTGTTTTTGCCTTTAGTTTCGAGTTCCGCGATGGTTAAACCTTTGACTGTGAACGATTCCTTTGCATTCGTAGTTAAGAATAATAACGCCGACGCAGATCCCGCGCCAAGCGCTCCCATCGCGCTGAGCGCCAGCGTCGCGAAGAACGCCAGCCCCAGCATCTTGATGATGCTTCTCATTTGAACTTCTCCTTGAGTCGACCCCGAACCACAGGACCGACAGGAGACGCAGGCACGCTAAGCACCGGGCAAAACGCCGTCAAATGATGTCTCCCACTCGACCGGCGACAGCAGTCCGAACGACTCTTCGCCGTTCGAACCACGCTCGCCGTCGTCTCGTCCGCCAACCTGCATGCTGTTCTCCTGCCGGACCCTGCGATCCAGAGTGCTTGATCGAAAGAGGAGCCAGGCTCGGTCGATCCTGGTTCATGCCCGCCGCTAATCCCGACCGTGGTACGGCCAGCAGGCAACGTGCAGTGTTGTCTACGACGGCAGATCAGTCAAGACTTGCCGTCATCTGTCGTAATGATGACTATGATGGCAAGCCCTTGAATTTGGCTCTACGAAGCGAAATTCCTGTGCTGCGATCGACCAAGGGGCCCGACGGCGGATTCCGTCGTTTGTTTCCAACTACGCAGCGGGACCGCATGTTTGCGGCCGACGTACGTTTCCTGACTGCCATCCTCTTGCAGACAAACCGCCTCGCGCCGGCGACCTTACGGCGCCGTGAGCGGCAGACCCGCCTCGCCCAGCCGATCGAACACGAGCGGCAGCGCCGCGGCGGTCCTGCGCCAGGAGCCGTCGGCGCTGTAGTCGTCGGCGTCGTGCAGCAGCAGCACGGAGCCCGGCCGCAGAGCTGCAGTGACGAGCGAGGCAATCGACTCTGGCGTCGCGTGTTTCTCCCAGTCGCGGCCCCAGTGGCTCCACAGCAGCGTCCGCCAGCCGCGCCGCCGCGCGAGGCGCAGCGCGGCGCCATTCGGAATGCCGTAGGGCGGGCGGTAGAGCGTAGGCGCGACCCCGATCGCCTCGCCGATCGCCGCCTCGGCCCTTGCGATGTCGCTGCGCGTCTGCCGCGGGGACAGACGCATCAGGTTGCGATGGCGGTCGCAGTGCAGGCCGATCCAGTGCCCCTCCGCGACGATCTCGCGAGCGAGCGAGGGACTCCTGCGCACCTGCTCGCCGACGAGGAAGAAGGTCGCCTTCGCGCCGGCGGCGGCGAGCGCCTGCAGCACCGCGGGCGTTCCCTGACGGTGGGGGCCGTCGTCGAAGGTGAGCGCGACGCCGCGCCCGTCGCGCGTGCGGTCCTCGATTCCGAGCGTCGCGCGCAGCGCAGCGGAGGCGCCTGCGAGCGGGGGCAGCTGGTGGCCGACTCCGGCGAGGCTCGGCAGCAGCTGGCCGGTCGGGCCGTGGAGCAGCAGCGTCTTCGCCGCTCTGTGGCCGAGGCTGCGATCATCGACGGTCAATGTTCGATCTGATCCTCGGGCTGCTCGCGGCCGTGTGCGCCTCGACCCTGTACAGCATAGGGGTCGCGCTGCAGGCGATGGACGCGAAGGAGGCGCCGCGCGGCTTCCATCTGCGGATCGCGCTCGCGCGCAGGCTGCTCCAGGGCAGGCGCTGGCTGCTCGGCACGGGGCTCTCGATGCTCGGCTGGCCGCTGCAGGTGGTCGCGCTGTTCCTCGCGCCGCTCGTGCTCGTGCAGCCGACGCTCGCAGCCGGCCTGCTCGTGCTGCTGCTCGTGAGCGAGCGGATGCTCGGAGAGCGCGGGGGACGCAACGAGCACGTCGCGGTGGGCGCGATCGTGATCGGCGTCGCGGGGATCGCGATCGCGGCGCCGAGCCGCAGCACCGCATACGTCGGCGACCTCACTCTCTACCTCGTGCTCGCCGGCCTCGTCGCCTGCAGCCTGCTGCCCTACGTGCTGAGCTTCTTCCACCATCCCGCGCCCGCCCTGACGATGCTCTCGGGGGGATTCGCGTTCGGCATCAGCGGCGTGTGCACGAAGCTCGCCGCCGACGCGCTCGAAAAGGGCCAGATCGGGATCGCCGCCGGATGGGCCGCGGCCACCGGGATCGCCTCTGCGCTCGGCGCGCTGAGCGAGATGAGCGCGTTGCAGGCACGGCCGGCGATCCAGGTCGCGCCGGTCGTGTTCGTCACTCAGACGGTCGTGCCCGTCGTGCTCGCGCTGCTGCTGCTCGGCGAAGACTTCCCCGACAGCGTGCTGGGGGGTGCGACGCTCTCGGTCGCGCTCGCGCTGCTCGTCTGCGGGGCCGCGCTGCTCGCGCGCTCGCCATTGCTCGTCGCGCTGATGGAGGGCGAGCGCGTGAGCGCGCCGAGCGACTCGGACGAGAGCCCCTCTGCGCGCAGCCGCGCGACGGTGCGCTCGATGCCGGCGAGCGACGCCCGCGACCCGTCGACGCTGAGGACGAGCACGTCGCCGGCGCGCGCCGACCGCTGAGGCGCGGTCGAGGTCGCCGGGACCCTGAGCGCGCCCTGGACCGGCGTCGCGTCGGCGCTGCGGGCGAGGATCATCTGGCCGACGTTGAGGCCGCCCGCGGGCTGCAGGAAGTAGTAGGCGCGGTGGAGTCCGAGCGCCTTCGCCTGTGCGCCGAGGATGCCGCGCGTCTTCAGCCACCGCAGCAGCGTCGTCGAGACCGGCATCTGCGGCACGATCTGCTCGCCGAGCACCCGCATCCTCGCGACCGTCGCCGCCGCGGGCACGCTGCCGTCGTCGGCGAAGGAGAGATGGATGCCGCGTTTGGACAGCTGCGCGGCGATCGTCGGCGTCTGCGCAGCGGGCGCCCGCACGATCACGCCGACGGCGCGCTGGCTCGTGCGCACCCGCTTCAGCGGCTGCGCGTGCAGGATCACGCTCGCGAGCGCGCCAACCTCATCGGTCGACATGATCCAGGTGCCGAGGCTGAGCAGCAGCGCGAGCTGCGCGGAGGCCGCGACGAGCGCCGTCTGCCAGCTCGGACGCGGCAGCACCCGCCGGGGGGCGTCGAGCACGATCTCGGCCGCCCCCTCGAGCCGCCGCTCCGCGTCGGGCTCGGGCGCGCCGGCGAGCGCGAGCGCGCGCTCGCGCGCGGGGACCCGTTCCGCGAAGGAGGCGCGCACCTGCTGCACGAGCTCGTAGGTGTCTCCCGCGAGGCGCAGCAGATCGAGGCTCGCCATCGCGCGCGTGTTGAGGCGGGCGTGGCCGACGGGCAGGCCGTAGGAGACGACGGGGGTGCCGGTCGCCTTAGCCTCCAGGCAGGTGACACCGCCGGTCGCGTGCACGAGCGCGTCCGCGGCGGTGAGCAGGTCTGGCATCTTCTCCGTGAAGCCGTAGACGTGCACGCGCGGCTCGCCCTCGAACACGCGGCTCAGGCGCGCGCGCAGCTGGTCGTTTCGCCCGGCGAGGCAGACGACGCAGCCGATCCCGTCGGCCTCGCAGAGCTCCCTCACCGCGCCCTCGATGTCGCCGACGCCCCAGCCGCCGCCGGAGACGACGACCATGCGCCCGTCCTGCGGCAGCCCGAGCGCACGGCGCGCCTGCAGCGGGCAGCGGGGCTTGAGGAACTCGGCCGATATCAGCGGCTGCACGAGCGTCACGCTGCCCTGCCCGGCGATCCGCTCGACGGCGGGGATCGAGGCGTCGTACATCACGAGGTGCATGTCGATCCCTGGCTGGGCCCAGAAGAAGAGCCCCGTTAGGTCGGTGATCGTCGCGACCGCCGGGCAGTCGATCGCGCCCCGGCGGCGCAGGTGCGAGAGCACGACCGTGACCGCGGGGTGGGTGGAGACGACCACGTCGGGGGCGTGCTCTGCGATCCGGTTCGCGAGCGGCCGCGCGCCGAGCAGGCAGAGCACGCGCCGCGTCAGCCAGCGCACGGGGGCGACGCGCTCGAGCAGCCAGTAGACGATCGTGTAGGTCCAGGGCATCAGCCGCAGCTGGATGCGGTAGCCGTCCTGGACGATCTGCCGCAGCAGCGGCCCCATCGCCGCGAGCCCGTCGATGATCTTCGCCTCTGAGAGCTCGGGCGAGGAGTCGACCTGCTGGGCGAGCGCGCGCGCCGCGGCGGCATGGCCCTCGCCGACGTCGGCGGAGAGGATCAGCACCCTGCGCGTGGCTGCGCGCGACGGTGTCGCCGCCTGCTCGGAGGCGGCATGGCTCGGTTTGCTGTTGCGAAGTCGCATGCGGCTCAGCTTCGGCAGTCCCCTCGCCCCCTCCTGCACGCAGGCGTGCTGGCTGGCTGCTGAGCGAGCACGTGCGAGCAAAGCGTACAGTAAGGCCGCGATGACGGCTTCTGCGAGCCCGCGGGCGGGAAGCCTGCGCACGCCCCGCCCTGCGCTCTCCGCGGCGCTGCCGCTGCGCGCGCTCGGCGCGCTCGGCCTGCTCGGGATCGTGACGAGCGCGTTCCTGCTCGCGGCCGGCGCGGCGAGCGCGCCGTCCACCTACGTGCGCGTGCGCAGCGCACCGTGGCCTGGCTGGCTCTCGGGGCCGTACCAGGGTCTCGGGCTCGGGATCTCGAGGACGAGCTTCGAAACGCTCACGCTCGTGATGGTCGGCTGCTACGCGCTCGTGCTGATGAGCGCGCACAGGATGCCGCTGCGCGCGATCGCCACGGCGATCCTCGCCGCGCATCTGCTGCTGCTGCTCGGGCCGCCGCTGCTCTCCCAGGACGTCTTCGGCTACATCTCCTACGCCCGCCTCGGCGCGCTGCACGGGCTCGACCCCTACGAACACGTGCCGGTCGAAGCCCCCTTCGACCCCACCTTCGCCTACATCGGCTGGCCCTTCCAGCACAGCCCCTACGGCCCGCTGTTCACGCTCGCGAGCTACGCGATCGCGCCGCTCGGGTTCGCCGCCGACCTCTGGGCCTTCAAGCTGCTCGCCGTGCTCTGCAGCCTCGGCGCGGTCGCGCTCGTCGCGAAGGCGGCCGCGCGCGAGCGCCGCAGCCCGCAGCTCGCCGCCGCCTTCCTCGGCCTCAACCCGGTCCTGCTCGAGTTCGCCGTCGGCGGCGCCCACAACGACATGATCACGCTGCTGCTGCTCGCCGTCGCGCTCCTGCTCACCGCGGGCGCCTCGCCGCGCTTCAAGGCGGCCGCCTGGCCGCTCGCGGCCGCGGTTGGCTGCAAGGTCTCCGCGGGCCTCTTGCTGCCCTTCCTCGTGCTCGCCCCGCGCACGTGGCTGCAGCGCCTGCGCGTGCTGATCGCCGCCGCCGGCGGCCTCGCGGCGGTGCTCGCGGTCGGCGTGCTCGGCTTCGGTCTCAGCCTCGCCGGCTTCGTCGTGCCGATCGCCGAAGAGCAGCAGCAGATCGCGATCCACAGCATCCCCGCGGAGACCGCGAGGATGGTCGGCCTGTCGGGCACGCCCGCCTGGTGGCGCTACCT
This sequence comes from Solirubrobacterales bacterium, assembly GCA_037915935.1. GTDB lineage: Bacteria > Actinomycetota > Thermoleophilia > Solirubrobacterales > Solirubrobacteraceae > Palsa-744. The sequence goes on from JBAIYK010000047.1 coordinate 48,113, forward strand.
CTTCCTCGCCGGGTTCGCGTGCGTCGTCCTGCTCGCCCTCTGGCGCACCGCGAAGGGCGCCGACTGGCGCGCCGCGGCCGGCTGGAGCACGCTCGCACTCGTCGTCTGCACCGCCTGGCTGCTGCCCTGGTACGCCGTCTGGGCGCTGCCGCTCGCCGCGGTCAGCCCCGATCGCAGGCTGCGCTCAGCCGTGCTCCTGTTCTGCGCCTACGCGGTCGCGATCAGGCTGCCGGTCGCCGAACCGCTGTTGCGGCCGGGCGTCTGAGCCGTCCTGGGCCGGCGTGCCGGCCTCTCGCGACGGTCCCGCGCCGTCGGAGTCGGCGTCCGCGGAAGCCGCGCGCTTGCCGTCCGCCCCAGCAGGTCTCGCGCCGTCGGAGTCGGCGGCAGGCAGCGAGATCGCCTGCATTTCGCCCGTCTCGAAGTCCCTCATCACGTCGCGCTCGATCTCTGCCGCGGAGGCGTTCGGGCGCAGGCGCATCAGGCGCGCGGTCGCGAGGCGGCGGAACTTCAGGATCTCGAGCACGTAGACGAGGTATACGCTCGCCGCGACGCCGAGCACGCCGAGCCCGAGCATCACGGCCGTCCAGCGCGCGTTGAAGTGGCCTTTGTGGTCGCTGTAAGGGACGAAGCGGAGCGCGAGCGCGATGCCCGCGAGCATCAGCGTCCACCCGTAGAGGTAGGCGATCGTGCGGCGGCTGGAGAAGCCGATCCTCGCCATCCGGTGGTGGAAGTGCTCGCTGTCCGGCTCGTAGATCGGGCGCCGGTACTTCAGGCGCTTCAGCACGACGAAGGTCGTGTCGAGGAAGGGCACGGCGAGCAGGATCAGCGGCAGTACGAGCGAGACGACCGCGGTCGTCTTCATCGCCCCCTCGACGATGATGCAGCCCATCAGCAGGCCGAGCAGGTTCGAGCCGCAGTCGCCCATGAAGCTCGACGCGGGCGGGAAGTTGTGGATCAGGAAGCCGAGCGCGGCGCCCGCGGTGAGGGCCGCGAGCACGCCGGGCGCTGAACGGTGCAGGTCGAAGGCGATCACCGCGAAGGAGGCGGCGATGATCGCGCAGACGCCGGCGGCGAGGCCGTCGACGCCGTCGGAGAAGTTGACGACGTTCATCAGGGCGACGAGCCCGACGACGGTGATCGGGCCGCCCGCGCTGCCGAACGCGTGTCGTCCGAGGAAGGGGATCGTCACGAAGTGCACGACGACCCCGTAGTGCACGACGACGATCGCCGCGCCGACCTGGCCGGCGAGCTTTGTGACCGGCGGCAGGTCGAGGCGGTCGTCGACCGCTCCGACCGCGGTGATGAGGGCGGCGGCGATCAGCACGCCGTGCCAGAGCTGCGGCTGGTTCCTGTAGCCGGCGGGCAGCCAGATCAGGCCCGCGAGCAGCGCCCCCGCGAAGATCGCAAGCCCCCCGAGCAGCGGCGTCGCGCGCTGGGCGAGGCCGCGCTCACGCGGCCTGTCGATCGCGCCGATCGCGTTCGCGAGGCGCATCGTCAGCGGGGTCAGCAGGGCGGTGACCGTCGCAGCCGCAAGGAACGCGTAGAGCGCTTCGAGCTCGGTCGGGTGGCGCATCGGCTGCGAACAGCATCGCAGAGGCCGAGGACCGGAGCGCCGCGGCTCAGACGGGCGCGGCGAGGCTCTCGTAGAGCGGATACCGCTCGGCGATCGCGCTCACGCGCGCGGCGAGGTCGGGGGCGAGCTGCTCGAACTCGGCGCTCAGCGCGTCGGCGAGGACCTCGCCCACCTCGACGAAGTCCTCGCGCTGCAGGCCGCGCGTCGCGAGCGCGGCGGTGCCGATCCGCAGCCCCGACGCCTCCATCGGCGGACGGGGGTCGAACGGGACCGCGTTGCGGTTCACGGTGACGCCGATGTCGTGCAGCCTGTCCTCAGCCTGCCTGCCCGTCAGCTCGGGGCGCACGTCGCGCAGGTCGACGAGCACGAGGTGCACGTCGGTGCCGCCGGTGAGGACCTTCACGCCGCTCGCGGAGCGCGCGCCGTTCGCCGACTGCGCGCCTTCTTCGCGCAGCAGCTCCTGCGCGAGCGCGCGAGCGCCGTCGAGCGTGCGCTGCTGGCGCTCGCGGAAGGACTCGGTCGCCGCGATCCTCAGCGCAACCGCCTTCGCCGCGATCACGTGCTGCAGGGGGCCGCCCTGCTGGCCGGGGAACACCGCCGAGTCGATCTTCTTCGCGTGCTCCTCCCGGCAGAGGATCATCCCCGCGCGCGGACCGCCGATCGTCTTGTGCGTCGTCGTCGTCACGACGTCGGCGTAGGGGATCGGGCTCGGGTGCAGGCCGGCGGCGACGAGGCCGGCGAAGTGGGCCATGTCGACCATCAGCAGCGCGCCGACCTCGTCGGCGATCCGCCTGAAGGCGGCGAAGTCGAGCTGGCGCGGGTAGGCCGACCAGCCCGCGAGCAGCAGCTTCGGCCTGCGCTCGCGCGCGATCCTTCCGACCTCCTCCATGTCGATCCTGCCGCTGTCCTCGTCGACCTCGTAGGGGGCGACGTCGTAGAGACGCCCTGAGACGTTGATCTTCATGCCGTGCGTCAGATGCCCGCCGTGGGCGAGCGAGAGGCCCATCAGCGTGTCCCCTGGCTGCAAGAAGGCGTGGTAGACGGCGGCGTTCGCCTGCGCGCCCGAGTGCGGCTGGACGTTCGCGTGCTCGGCGCCGAAGAGCGCCTTCGCCCGGTCGATCGCGAGCTGCTCGGTGACGTCGACCCACTCGCAGCCGCCGTAGTAGCGCCTCCCTGGGTAACCCTCGGCGTACTTGTTCGTCAGCACCGAGCCCTGGCATTCGAGCACCGCCCGCGGCACGAAGTTCTCGGAGGCGATCATCTCGAGTGTGCGCTGCTGGCGCGTAAGCTCGCCCTTCACCGCCTCGGCGACCTCGGGGTCGACCTCCTCGAGGGGCCGGTTGAAGTGGTCGGATGGCAGCTGGGACACGACGTTCTCCTCGGAGAAGGGACGGCTATCGAATGCCCAGGCGCGCGGCGAGTTCCATCCGTCGCTCCCCGGTGGTCGGTTCCACCCTAGCGCCAGTCGCGACTGCGAGGGAGGCTAGCAGCGCGACGAGACGCGAGCGGGAGGCCCGCCGGAGAGTCGCCGGCGTCCAAGTTCGCCCGGGGATGCTCATCCCTGTCACGAGCGTTAGCGCGCCTGGAACAAGTCGTAGACGATTTGGGCGCTCGATTGGTAGACTATTGAGGCTATGAGCACTACGATCAGGGTGAGCGAGCCGACTCGCGATCGGTTTGCGAGGATCGCACGCGCGACAGGACGTCCGATGAGCCAGCTCGTCGACGAGGCCGCCGACGCGTTGGAGCGACACGTGTTCTTCGAGCAGCTCTCTGCTCGCTATGAGCATCTGCGCGCCGACGACGACGCGTGGCGTGAGATCGAAGCCGAGCGGGCCGCGGAGAGCGGCGCCCTGTCGGACAGCTCGTCGTGAGCGCCGCCCGAGGCGAGGTCTGGCTCGCAGAGTTCAGCGAGCCCGTCGGGCGCGAGCAGTCGGGCAGACGGCCAGCGGTCGTCGTCTCGGCCGACCGGCTGAACCAGAGCTCCGCCGGCGTCGTGATCGTCGTTCCGGTCACGACCGCTCACCGCGGCCTGCCCTCTCACATAGAGATCGATCCAGGCGCTTCCGGGCTGGACGAGATCAGCTACGCGAAGTGCGAGGACGTCAAGTCCGTCTCGGAGCAGCGCCTGATCGCACGACTTGGCAGCGTCGACAACGAGGTCGCCTTCCATATAGGTCGCGCGTTGCGGTTCCTGCTCGATCTCTGACCCTCGAACGCGCAACAGCTCGGCGAGTCGTGGCCCGATCGCGTGATCCATAACGGGCCCGTGTGCGAGTGAATCGGGCGTTCGATCTATCTCCACAGCAACATCATGATCCCACTCACCACGGCAAGTGCTCCAGCTGCCACTCCCACCAAGTTTATGCGGCGAAACCGGCGTTGCGCCACGAGCTCATCATCGGGTGTGAGTTGTGGAGGCCAACGCTCCAGCACCCTTCTCATCATCCAAGGGAGCATCCACTTTGCCCACACAATCATGGCAAAGCCTACGATGATCTCGATGACGCCAGATCTCATGGTAAATCAGCTGGTCGTGGCGGAATCATGATGACCATGCTAACGGAGCAGCCGGCGTGCATGCCACTCTCAAACCACGGTCCATGTCTGCCACCCCTTACCGCGAGGGCGTGCAGGCGAGTCTAAGACGGAATATTCGGCGTCATGCTGTCGGCTTCCCGAACCGAACCTACCAGCAGCTCGGCAACTGCCGCCTCACTCAGCGCGCCCTGCCGCACGACGCTCCAGGCGCCGCGCGCCTCGTAGTCGCGCAGGTCGATCACGGTCGACGCGACGCCTGGCAGCTCGCCGCCGTCGACAACGAGATCCGCGCCGGCGAGAATCGATTGCGGAACATCGCCCAGCGTCTGCGGCGCGGGATCGCCGGAGAGGTTCGCGCTCGACTGCAGCGCGGGCATGCTCACGGCGCCGAGCGCCGCGAGCCTGGCAGGCCATGCTGGGACCCGCACGCCGAGGGGCGCCGGAGCGTCCATCGCGGGCGGACTCGACGGCGGCGGCAGGTTTGCGCTCGCTCCCGCTCCCGACGACCCAGACGCATCGAGATCGAGACCTGCGCGCTCGGGTTCGCATGCGAGCGGGAACCTGCGCCGCGGGTTCGGCAGCAGCAGCGTCGCCGGCCCCGGCAGCAGCGCCCGCACCGCGGACCGCAGGCGTCGCGGCAGATCGCCCAGCTCCCTCAGCGCCGGCCGCAGCGAGAACCACATCACGGCCGCCGGCTTCGCCGCGGGCCTGCCCTTCAGCTCGTAGAGGCGCCTCACCGCATCGCGCGAGCAGGGGTCGCACGCGAGGCCGTAGACGGTGTCGGCGGGGAACACCGCGACGCCGCCGGCCGCAAGGCAGTCCTGCAGGGCGCGCGCGTCCGCCTCGGTGAGCGCGGCGTCGCTCACCGTTCGCCGATCACGACGCGCTCGATGCCAGCGAGGTCGCGCCTGCGCTGCACCTGCGCAAAGCCGGCGGCGCGCATCAGCTCCTCCACCCTCGCCGCCTGGCCCGCCCCCACCTCGAGCGCGACGAGGCGGATGCGCCTGCGATCTGCGACCTGCCGCAGCAGCGGCCTGACCGTCGCGAGCCCGTCGTCGCCGGCGAGGAGGGCCCGCATCGGCTCGTGCCGTGCGATCTCTGGCGGCAGGCTCGCCGCCTCGCTCGTGCTCACGTAGGGCGGGTTGGACAGCAGCGCGTCGATCTCGTCGGGGACGCCGTCGAGCAGATCGCAGCGCAGCCATCTGACGCTCAGTCCGAGCCGCTGCCCGTTGCTCTTCGCGACCTCCAGCGCGGCCTCGCTCACGTCGGTTCCCCACACATCGAGATCGGGACGCTCGTCCTTCACCGCGAGCGCGATCGCGCCGCTGCCCGTGCCGAGGTCGAGCACGCTCGCGCCCCGCGGCAGCGTCAGCGCCGCCTCGACGAGCAGCTCCGTCTCGGGCCGGGGGACGAGGACCGGCGGGCCGACTGCGATCTCCAGTCGCCGGAAGCCCTTGCGCCCGAGGATGTAGGCGACGGGCTCGCGCTCGATCGCCCGGCGGCGCACCGCCTCCCTGAAGCGGTGGACCGCCTCGCCCGTCACCTCGAGGTCCGCATCGAGGATCAGCCTCTCGCGTGAGACCTTCAGCGCATCGGCGAGCAGCAGTTCGGCGTCGAGCCGCGGCGTCTCGCAGCCGGCGGCCGTAATCGCCGTCATCGCCCCCTGCAGCGCATCGCGCACCGGCGTGCCCGCGCTCACGCTCACGCGGCGGCCTGCGCCTGCAGCCTCCGGCGGCGCTCGTCGGCTGTGAGAGCGGCGGTGAACTCGTCGAGCTCGCCCGCGAGCACCTGCTCGAGGTTGTAGGTCGTCAGCTTCACGCGGTGGTCGGTCACGCGCCGCTCGCCGTAGTTGTAGGTCCTGATCTTCTCCGCCCTGTCGCCGGTGCCCACCTGGGAGCGGCGGTCGGCCGCGAGCTCGGCCCGCTGCTCGGCGAGCGCGCGCTCGTAGAGGCGCGCACGCAGCACGCGCATCGCCTTCTCCCTGTTCTGCAGCTGGGACTTCTCATCCTGCATCGAGATCACGATGCCGGAGGGCCTGTGCGTCAGCCGCACCGCGGAGTCGGTCGTGTTCACCGACTGGCCGCCTGGGCCGGTCGAGCGGTACACGTCGACCTGGAGGTCCTTCGGATCGATCTGGACGTCGACCTCCTCCGCCTCCGGCAGCACCGCGACGGTCGCAGTCGAAGTGTGCGTCCTGCCCTGCGACTCGGTCACGGGCACGCGCTGCACGCGGTGGGTGCCGCCCTCGAACTTGAAGACCGAGTAGGCGCCTTCGGGCGGGCGGGACTTGATTTCGAAGGTGTACTTGCCCTCGCCGATCTCGATCGGCTCGGCCTCGAAGCCGCGCCGCTCGGCGTAGCGGGTCAGCATCCGGTAGACGTCGCCCGCCCACAGGCTCGCCTCCTCGCCGCCCGCGCCGCCCTGGACTTCGACGATCACGTTCTTCGAGTCGTTCGGGTCGCGCTCGAGCATCGCAAGGCGGATCTCCTCTTCGAGCTGCTCGATGCGCTCGCGGGCGCCGCGCAGCAGCTCGCGCATCTCGGCGTCCTCGCCCGCCTCGGAGATGATCTCCTCCGCGCCGGCCGCGTCGTCGCACGCGCGTCGCCATTCGGTGGCGAGCTGTGCGGCCGGCTCGAGCTGGCGGTAGGCGCGCGCGACCTCCGCGTAGCGGTCCCTGTCGGCGATCACCGCGGGGTCGCTCATCTGCTGCCCAAGCTCGCCGAAGCGCGCCTCGACCTGCTCCACGAGACCTTCGATCATCGCCCCAGCTTAGGGGCAGCGCAGGCGGGCAGCCGTGCGCGCCTCCCTACGCGACGACCTCGACCCCGACGAGGTCGGCGGCGGTCAGGCCCGCGAAGTCCTCCTTCTCGAGCACGGCCTGCAGCGCCGAGATCGCGACCGCGAGCTGGCTCAGGTCGGGCTCGCGCGTCGTCAGCAGCTGCAGCTGCAGCCCAGGCCACATCACCGCTCTCACCCAACCGCGGCGGCGGTTGCGGCCGGCGAACTTCACTATCTCGAAGGAGATGCCCGCGATCAGCGGCACGCCGAGCACGCGCGTCAGCACGAGCCAGTACCAGGCGTGCATGCCGATCGCGCCGAAGAGGAAGATCGAGACGACCATCACGATCAGCAGGAAGCTCGTGCCGCAGCGCGGGTGCAGGCGCGAGAACCGCTGCGCGTTCTCTGGAGTGAGCGGCAGGCCCGCCTCGAAGCAGGAGATCACCTTGTGCTCGGCGCCGTGGTACTCGAACACGCGGCGCAGGTCCTTGATGCGCGAGAGCAGCAGCAGGTAGGCGAGGAAGATCGCGGTGCGCAGCAGGCCCTCGACGATCCAGAACAGGGTCGAGGAGTGCAGGTCGTGCTTCACGAGGCTCGTGAGGCCGAGCGGCAGCAGGAAGAAGAGGCCGACCGCGAACGCGAGCGCGAGCAGGATCGTGCCGACCCACAGGCCGCCGGATATCTCCTGCGCCGGCTCCTCCCCCTCGCCGTCGGGGAGCTGGGCGTTCGCGGCGATCGTAAGCGCCCTGAACCCGATCGCGAGCGAGCCGCCGAGCGCGACGACGCCGCGCACGATCGGCAGCCGCAGCGAGCGGTGGCGCGAAAGCGCGGAGTCGAGCGGTAAGCAGGTGACGTCGATGTCTCCGACTGGCTTGCGCACGGCGACCGCCCAGTTGTGGACGCCGCGCATCATCACGCCCTCGAGCACGGCCTGACCGCCGACCGGCGCGTCGCGTCCGGCGGTGAGGAGCCCGTCGATGCCTGAGGCGTCCGCCTCGGTCTCGCGCTGCGGTGCGGCGGCGAGACGCGATGCCATCGTCTAGCCGGCGGTCTGCTGGGCGCCGGTCTGAGCCTGACGCAGCCGGCCCTTCGCGACGCGCCGCTGGAAGCGCTCGACGCGCCCGCCGGTGTCGATCAGCTTCTGGCGACCGGTGTAGAACGGGTGGCAGTTCGAGCAGACCTCGACGTGCAGCTCGGGCTTCGTCGCGCGGGTCGTGAACTCGTTGCCGCAGGTGCAGCGCACGTGCGCTTCGACGTAGTCAGGGTGGATTGCGGTCTTCATCGTCCAAGCATTCTAGCGGTCGCGGCTTCGCTGCCAACCTGGCCGACATGGCCCGGCTGCCTGCACGCGGGAGTGCGCAGCACCTCGCGCTTCACGACGATCCCCTTCGGACCGCTCCAGCGGAAGCGCACGACGGCGCGGTATTCGAGCTGCGCGGAGAGGTTGCTCACCTGCTTCACGTCCTTGAAGATCTGCACCCCCGGTTCGGAGGCGCGCCAGGCGCCGAGCCCCGGCGATCCCGCCCCTTCGACGCGGCGGAAGAAGAGATGTCCTGGCGCCCGCTCCTCGACGTCGATGCGCATCGCCATGCCCGTCGTGTCAGGCAGCGCGACCATCCTGCCGGCGAACGTCGCATAGCGTTCGAGCTGATCACCGGCGGTCACGCACTTTTCGAGCGTCGCGGAGGCTGGCGGGCGATCGCCGTTCGTGCCTGCCGAGGCGGCTGCGGCGCCGGCCCCTCCCAGCGCGAGCGCGGCTGCAAAGCCGAGCGCGGCGCATGCTGCGGCTCGAAGACGACGATCGATCGGGCTCATGGCACCCAGCTAACAATGCAGAATGCCGCAGGTTGCGCGAATGCGGAGGAGAACTCAGGTGATCTGATACAGGGGGCCGTCGCCCCCCTCGGGCGTCGTCAGACGCCCGCCCTTCGCGGTGATCGCGCCGCACTGGACGCAGTTCGTGTAGTTGACGATCACGTCGACGGGGCCGTGCTCGGGCGCGTCCTCGGGAATCTCGTAGACGCCCGCCGGGCACATCCAGCGCCAGGTCTCGGCGATCTCGCGCGGCACGCGCTTCTGCACGCGGATGTGGTTCGGCGCGTCGTCGCGGGTCGCGTTGCCGGTGATGAAGACGCTCGAGAGCTTGTCGAAGATGTACTTGCCGTCGGGCTTCGGATAGAGGTCCTTCGTGTCGCCGACGAACATCGGCTTCACGTCGTTGCGGTGCCAGTCCGCGCGCCCAGGCAGCTTGCCCTTCGTGATCTGCTGGATGCCGCTCAGCGGCGCGCCGAGCAGCAGGCCCTTCTGCAGCGGCTGGCGGGCGTTGCGCACCTCCCACAGCTCCCTGCCGACCGAGGAGCGCTCGATCGCCTCCTCGTAGGAGGAGAGGTCGCGGCTGCCGCGCTTCAGCGCCGCGTAGATCGTCTCCGCGGCGAGCATGCCCGACCTGATGCAGTGGTGGACGCCCTTCAAGGCCATCGTGTCGACCATCCCGCCGGAGTCGCCGACGAGCAACGCGCCTGGCATCGAGAGCTTCGGCATCGACCAGTAGCCGCCGCCCGGCAGCGCCTTCGCGCCCCAGGCGACGCGCTCCCCGCCGGCGAGGATCTTCCGCACCATCGAGTGGGTCTTGAAGGTCTGCAGCAGGTCGTGCGCGGAGGTCGTCGCGTCGGCGTACTCGAGCTCGACGACGAAGCCGATCGAGACGAGGTCCTCGCCCTTCGCGTTCCTCATCGGGTAGATCCAGGTGCCGCCGATCTGCCCGTACTTCGGAGAGATCTTCAGCGGCCAGGGGCCCATCGTGTGGATCAGCCGGTCGAGCGGCTTCGGGACCTTCCAGACCTCCTTCACGCCCAGCTCCCACACCTGCGGCTCACAGCCCTGCGCGAGGTCGAACTCGCGGATCGCCGCGCCCGTCAGGTGGCCCCAGCAGCCCTCGGCGAGAACCGTCGCGTTCGCCTTGATGTCGGTTCCCGGCTCGAAGTTCCCGAGCGGCTCGCCGTCCTTGCCGCGGCCCTTGTCGCCCGAGCGCACGCCGACGACGGCCCCGTCCTCGACGACGAGCTGCGTCGCCGCGGTCTCGGTGAGGATGTAGGCGCCGCCCTCTTCGGCCTGCTGCTGCTGGTAGCGGGCGAGCGCGGAGACGGAGATCACCTCGTTGCCGTGGTTCTTGAAAGGCGGCGGCGTCGGGATGCGGATCGCGGCTTTAGAGGTGGGCGTCAGATAGACCCCCTCCTTCTTCACCTCGCCGAAGGCGAAGCCCTCCTTGCGCCAGTCCTCGCGGCTCAGCTGCGGGAACAGCTCGAGCAGCGGCTGCGGGCGCATCACCGCGCCGGAGAGGTTGTGGCCGCCGCAGGTCTTCGCCTTCTCGATCACCGCGACCGGCACTTCGCCGAGCCGCTCCATCGTCTCTGGATCGTCGCCCAGCAGCTGCAGCAGCCGGTTCGCGCAGGCAAGCCCGGCGGTGCCGCCGCCGACGATCGCGACGCCGACCTCGATCCGCTCGTCCTCGCCGTCGAGCCCGCGCTTCACGAACTCCTTCTGGCTGTCGACCGGCGGCGGGAAGGCCGCTGGCGCGACCCTGCCGTTGCTGGACCCGTTGTGACTCATCCTCGTTACCTCCGCAGGGCGCTCAGCCCTTCTTCGCCTTTATCGCCTCGGTCAGCTTCGGCAGGATCTTGTTCAGGTCGCCGACGATGCCGAGATCGGAGAATTCGAAGATCGGCGCGTTCGAGTCCTTGTTGATCGCGACGATGTTCTCCGAGGACTGCATCCCGACCTTGTGCTGGATCGCGCCGGAGATGCCGGCCGCGAGGTAGAGCTTCGGCGAGACGGTCTTGCCCGTCTGGCCGATCTGAGCGGCGTAGGGGTACCAGCCGGCGTCGACGACCGCGCGCGTCGCCGCGACCGCCGCGTTGTTGCCGAAGGCGGAGGCGAGCTGCTCGCAGAGCTCGAAGCCCTCCGGCTTGCCGAGGCCGCGGCCGCCCGCGACGAGGATGTCGGCGCCCTCGATGTCGACGTCCGCGCCGCGCTGCTCGCCGCGGGTCACCATGCTCGCCTGCTGGGCCTGGGGGCTCAGCTCGAAGCTGATCTGCTCGACCGGCGCGTCGCCAGAGCCGCTCTCTTTGATCTCGAAGGCGTTCAGGCGCCCGATCACGATCCCGACGGGCGAGCGGTAGTTGATCTCGGAGATCGCCGAGTCGCCGAGGATCGGCCGCTCGGCGATCAGCTTGCCGTTCTCGGCCCGCACGCCCGTCACCTCCATCGCGACGCCCGCGCCGAGCCGCGCCGCGAGCCCCGCGCCGATCTCGAAGCCGAGCAGGCCGCCGCCGAAGATCGCGTAGGAGTAGCCGCCGTCGGAGATCGCCTTGCCCATCGCGTCGACGACCGGCTGGGCAAGTCCTTCGGGACCCTCGGCGATCAGCGCCTTGCGTGCGCCGTAGCGCCCGAGCGAGGCCGCGAGGTCCTGAGGCACCCCTTCGCCGACGAGGATCGCGTGCGCCTCGCCGCCGAGCTCGGCGGCCAGCTTCGCGCCCTCGCTCACGGCGCCGAGGGAGTTCTTGTTGATCGCGCCTTCGTAGTGCAGCGCGTAGACCAGGATGTTCGCCATTTTTCTCAGTAATTCCTTTCGCTGGCCGCTCAGAGGAGCTTGCGCGTCTCGAGCCAGGTGACGATCTTTTCGACCGTCTCGGCCGTGTCCTCGTCTTCGATGATCTCTCCCGCCGCCTTCTGGGGCGGCGCCTTCACGGCGACCCACTGCGCGGCCGAGTTCTCGCCGCCGACCTTCGACGCGTCGATCTCGGCGTCGCTCACCGAGAGCGTGTCGAGCGGCTTCTTCTTCGCGCCCATGATCGCCTTCAGCGAGGGGTAGCGCGGCTCGTTGATCGCGTCGCCGACGGAGATCACGGCCGGCAGGCTCACGTTCACCGTGTCGTAGCCGTACTCGGCCTGGCGCTCGCAGCGCAGGGAGCTGTCGGTTACGTCCATCTTGATCACCTGCGTCAGCGAGGGCATGCCGAGGTGCTCGGCGACGACCGCGCCGATCGTGTAGCACTCGCCGTCGTCCGACTGCTGGCCGAGCAGCACGAGGTCTGGCTGCTCGCGCTTCAGCGTCTGCGCGAGCGCGTACCCGGTCGCGGCGACGTCCGAGCCGGCGAGCGCGGGATCGGTCAGATGTACCGACCTGTCGGCGCCGAGCGAGACCGCCTTGTGCAGGGCGCGGACAGCGCTCTCGGGGCCCATCGTGACCGCGACGATCTCCTCGACGGGCACGCTGCCGCCCTCGCGGATCTGCATCGCCGCCTCGATCGCGTGGGTGTCATAGGGGTTGAGGTTCTTCTCTCCGCTGCGGTCCATCCGCCCCGTCGACGGGTCGATGCGCTTTTCGACGGCGGCGTCCGGGACCTCCTTCACGAGGACGCATATCTTCATCTCGGTCGGTGACTCCTTCGGTCTGGGTGCCCGAATCCTACCCGTTATCGCGGTTGACTGACGCGTCAATCAGAGCCGCGCGCCTCGCGCGGCTCTGGTGCGTCCCATGCCCCTGCCACGCGTTCTCACGCCCTGCCATGCGTCCCCACCTCGCGTCCTCACCCAGAGCCGCGCGTCCGCACCCCGCCGCGGATGAACTGCACTATCTCCTGGGTCGGTGCCCCGGGCGTGAACACCTCCGCGACGCCGAGGCGCTTCAGCTCTGTCACGTCCTCGCCTGGGATCGTGCCGCCCACGGTTATCAGCACGTCGTCGACCCCCTGATCGCGCAGCAGCGTAAGCACGCGCGGCACGAGCGTCATGTGCGCGCCTGAGAGGATCGAGAGGCCGACCGCGTCCGCGTCCTCCTGGATCACCGTCTCGACGATCTGCTCGGGCGTCTGGTGCAGGCCCGTGTAGATCACCTCCATCCCCGCGTCGCGCAGCGCGCGCGCGATGATCTTCGCGCCGCGGTCGTGCCCGTCCAGCCCGGGCTTCGCGACGACGACGCGGATCTTGCTCTTCGGCTCGACAGCTGGCGTGCTCATCTTGCTCGCAGCTTATTGGCGCTCTCTGCGCCACGTCGCCACGGCTGCAGCATCGCGGCGGCCGCCGCTGCGACGCTGCCGGCGCTCATCGCCGCGAGCAGCTTCAGGCGCCGCCCGAGCCTGTCGAGCCGCACGATCTCCCAGCCCTCCTGCACGGCGACCCTCATCAGCTCCGCGTCCGGGTTGACCGCGACCGGATGCCCGACCGCGCGCAGCATCGGCAGGTCGGACTCCGAGTCGGAGTAGGCGTAGGAGGAGGCGAGGTCGATGCCCTCGCGCGCCGCGAGCTCCTGCAAGGAGACGCGCTTGCCGTCGCGGTAGTTGAACGGGCCTGCCGCCCTGCCGGTGTAGACGCCGTCCACCACCTCCGAGCGCGAGCCGAGGCCGCCGTCGAAGGCGAGCACGCGCGCGAGCAGGTCGGCCATCTCCTGCGAGGCCGCGGTGACGATGAACACGCGCCGGCCCGCGTCCTGGTGCGCGTAGGCGCGCGCGAGCATGTCAGGGTAGACCCGCGGCAGCACGCCCGCGAGCACGCGCGGGGCGAGCCGCTGCAGGTCGCGCACGGGCACGCCCTCGATCATCTCCCCGACGCGGATGCGGAGCGCGTCGGCGCGATCGTCGGTCGAGCCGACGAGCCTGAAGCGCAGGTTCTCGAACAGGTCCTTCGCGAGCCGGCCGCGCGAGATCATGCCCGTCTCGAACGCCGCCTTCGCGAAGAAGACGCCGGATGAGCCCACCATCAGCGTGCGGTCGAGGTCGAAGAAGGCGGCGGAGCGCGGTCCCCGCGCGGTCACAGGGGCGCCTTCGCCCGGCGTCCGCCCAACCGCGGAGCCGTCCTCGCCCGGCGCCGGCAGAGGCTACCCTCCGACCTTCACGATCAGCGCGTCGCCCTGACCGCCGCCGGAGCAGATCGCCGCGCAGCCGAGGCCGCCGCCGCGGCGGCGCAGCTCCAGCACGAGCGTGCCGATGATGCGCGCGCCGGAGGCTCCGATCGGGTGCCCGAGCGCGACCGCGCCGCCGTTCACGTTCACGCGCTCCTCCTCGATCCCGAGCATCCTGATCGAGTTCAGCGTCACGGACGCGAACGCCTCGTTTATCTCCCACAGGTCGATGTCGCCCGGCTGCAGGCCCGCCTTCTGCAGCGCCTTCTTCGCGGCCGAGGCGGGCGTGCGCGCGAGGTAGGCGAAGTCGTCGGCGCTCTGGGCGTGGGCGACGATCTCCGCGAGCGCCTCCCTGCCGTTCGTGCGCGCCCACTCCTCGGAGCAGAGCACGAGCGCGCCGGCGCCGTCGTTCACGCCCGGAGAGTTGCCGGCCGTGTGGGAGCCCTCCTTGCCGACGAGCCCCGGCAGCGCGGCGAGCTTCTGCAGCGAGGTGTCGCGCCGCGGGCCCTCGTCGACCTCGACGACGCTCTCCTGCTTGCGGCTCTTCACCGTCACGGGCACGATCTCCTCGGCGAGGCGTCCCTCGTCGGTCGCCTGCAGGGCGCGCTCGTGCGAGCGCAGCGCCCAGCGGTCGAGGTCGGCGCGGGTCATCTCGAGCTCCTCGCCGACCTCGGTCGCCTCGACGTACATCTGCTTGCCCGAGAATGGGTTCGTCAGGCCGTCGTGGACCATCGCGTCGAGCGCCTTCACGTCGCCCATCCGAAAGCCGAAGCGCGCTCCTGGCAGCAGGTAGGGGGCGTTCGACATCGACTCCATGCCGCCCGCGACGGCGATCTCGACGTCGCCGGCCCTCACCGCCTGATCGATCATCACGCACGAGCGCAGGCCCGAGGCGCAGACCTTGTTGATCGTCTCCGAGGAGACCTCCTTCGGGATGCCGGCCTTCATCTGCGCCTGGCGCGAGGGGATCTGGCCCTGACCGGCCTGCAGCACCTGCCCCATCACGACGTGCTGCACCTGCTGCGGCTCCACCTGCGCGCGCTCCAGCGCGGCCTCGATCGCGATGCCGCCGAGCTCGGTCGCCGGCAGCGAGGAGAGACCGCCGCCCATCTTGCCGACCGGCGTCCTCACGGCGCTCAGGATCACTGTCTTCGACATCGCTCTCGGCTCTCTCCTCTGAGTGGATTGGCGGACCTACGCCATCCTATCGGGCCGGATATCGTGCAGCCCATCGTGCGCGTCTCGTTCACCGACCGACTGGGCGATACGGCAGACGCAGACACGATCGCCGTCGGCCTGCACGCCACGCAGG
The DNA here is from genome assembly GCA_037915935.1 of Solirubrobacterales bacterium. GTDB lineage: Bacteria > Actinomycetota > Thermoleophilia > Solirubrobacterales > Solirubrobacteraceae > Palsa-744. Next base: position 63,215 of record JBAIYK010000047.1, read on the forward strand.
ACGGCGCGCAGCCGGCAAGCTCGGCGCAGATCCCGCCCGAGGCGTCGCAGCTCATCGCCTCCGGCGAGGCGCGCGGCTCCTTCAAGTCGCTCGCGCTCGCGCACGCGGACGGCAGGCGCTGGCTGCTCGTCGGCCTCGGCAAGCGCGAGCAGCTCACCGCCGAGCGCGTACGCGTCGCGGCCGCGATCGCGCGGCGCAGAGCGCGCGAAATCTCGACGAGGACGCTCTGCTGGCAGGCGCCGACGAACGCGGAGGGCGACGTCGCAGCGGAGACCGCGGCCGCGATCGTCGAGGGCACGGTCCTCGCGGACTACCGCTTCGAGCGCTACAAGTCGCCGCCTCGCGGTCGCGAGGGCGAGGCCGAGCCGCCGTCGCACCTCGACGCGCTGATCGTCTCCGCGCCCGCCGATCTCGAGCGCGCGGTGCGGGAGGCGGCGATCGTCGCAGAGGCCGTCAACGCCGCCCGCGACCTCCAGAACCGGCCCGCGAACGACCTCACGCCGACCGCGCTCGCGGAGGAGGCGCGCTCGCTCGCGGCGCAGATCGAGGGCCTCACCGCCGAGGTGGAGGGACGCGAGGGCCTGCTCGCGCGCGGCATGGGCGCCTTCGCCGCCGTCGCCCAGGGCACGGCCGAGGAGCCCGCGCTCATCACCCTGCGCTACGGGCCGCCACAGGATGCCAAGGCGGGCGTGGCCGAGACTGGGGCGGGCGGGACAGGTGGTGCGGCGGGAGCGGGCGGGACAGGCGGCGCAGGGCGGACGGGCGGGACTCCGATCCTCGGCATCGTCGGCAAGGCGATCACCTTCGACAGCGGCGGCATCTCGATCAAGCCGGGGTCGAAGATGTCGGAGATGAAGTTCGACATGTCAGGCGGCGCCGCAACCCTGCAGGCGATCGCCGCGATCGCGCGCCTGAAGCTGCCGCTCGAGGTGATCGCCGTCATCGGCGCGACCGAGAACATGCCGAGCGGCGCCGCCGTCAAGCCCGGTGACATCGTCACCGCCGCCAACGGCAAGACGATCGAGATCAACAACACCGACGCCGAGGGCCGGCTCGTGCTCGCCGACTGCCTCTGCCACGCGGTCTCGCTCGGAGCGCAGCGGATCGTCGACCTCGCGACGCTCACGGGCGCGGTGATCGTCGCGCTCGGCTCCACCTACGCGGGCCTGATCTCAAACGACGAGGAGCTCGCGCAGCGCGTGCAGGAGGCCGGCGCGGCGAGCGGCGAGATCGTCTGGCGGCTGCCGCTGCACGAGGAGTACGAGGAGCTGATCAAAGGCGCCTACGCCGACCTCGACAACGCGCCGGAGGCGCGCAAGGCGGGCACGATCGTCGGCGGCACGTTCCTCTCGCAGTTCGTCGGGGCCGTGCCCTGGGCGCACCTCGACATCGCCGGCTCGGCCTGGGACCTCGGGCGCGCCTACGCCGAGAAGCACGCCTCCGGCTACGGCGTGCGGCTGCTCGTGCAGCTCGCGCGCTCCTACTGCGAATAGAGCGCGAGCCAGGCGAACAGGCTCGTCGTCGCGGACTGCGTGCGCAGCATGCCGGGGTGGGTCCGCGGGTCCGCGATCGGCCCGCCCCACCAGCTGTCCAGCCACAGCCCGCCGCGGTTCGCGGCGTGGCGGACGGCCGCGTCCGCGTTCAGCTCCGCGACCCTCGTCCAGTAGGGATCGCCCGCCGCGGCGCCGTAGGCGAGCATCCACTGCAGGTAGATCGCGTCGTACTCCGGCCCGTAGTTGCAGCGGTAGCCCGACTTGATCGCGTTCTGCTCGGACATCGTCGCGGCGACGCGGCCGGCGCGTTCGCAGTATCCCTGCCCCTCGCCGTCCTGGCAGAGCAGATATTGGGCGTAGATCAGCGGCGCCTGGACGTAGTCGTTCACCGAGTCGGGGCGGTTCGGCTGCTCGAGGTAGAGCTGGCGTTCGTCGTGGTCGTCGTTCAGGTTCGCCCAGTCGACGAACGCCTTCACGTCATCGAGCTGCCAGCGCTGATGGTCCTCGCCGTAGAGCAGGATCCCGAGCAGGCTCTCGGAGGCGAGCGCCGGCCCGGAGTGGTAGGGGTGGGAGGTGTTCCACCACATGCCGCCGCCTTTGCCGGCGTCCCAGCCCTGCCGCGCCGCGAAGGTGAAGGCGCTGTCGGCCGCGTTCAGATACGCGTGCTCGCCCGTCGCCCGGTAGGCGTTGAGGAACGCGAGCCCGATCCAGCCGTTGTCGTCGAACCAGACCTTCACGCCCCGGCCGCGGTCGTGGGGATATGGCGCGAAGCCGTGGACCGCAGAGCTCCAGTAGCCCTCGAAGGCGTGCGCGAAGCGATCGACGCGGGCCCTGTGCGCCCGCGTCGGATCGGCGATCTCAAGCGCGTCCGCGGCCTCGAACAGCGGCACCGCTCCCCAGATCGTCGCCAGCGGGAAGTAGCCGTGGGCGCACTGCGGGCAGGCGCAGCGCAGCAGTTCGCAGTACCAGCCGCCCGCGCGCCATCGACCCGCCTTCCTGAACCCGGCTTCGGCGAGGGCGAGGTAGGGCAGCGGCCGCGGGCCGGGAAGGCCGACCCGCGGTTTGCGCCAGGGCGTCAGCGGCGGATAGGCGTAGCCGCTCGCTGCATGGGCGCTCGGCGCGCGTACGGAGAGAGCGCGCCGGTTGGCGGCGGCGGCTCCAGGCAGAGCCGTGAGCGAAAGCAGCAGGGCGAGAAGCAGCGCGCCTCGCGCCGCCTTGCCCGTGTCGCTTTTCAACATACGAGCCTCATGCCCGTCGAGACGACGACCATGCGCAGGCTGGACGAACGGTCGATGCTCGACGACGTCAGGTTCGAGAGGCGGCCCCGCGCGTCTCCGCCTGCTCGCGCGCGAGCGCGAGGATCTGCTCGCCCGTCAGCGGCTTCGCGAAGTGGAAGCCCTGGCCGAACTCGCAGTTCGTGTCTTGGATCCGCTGCAGCTGGACCGCGTCCTCGATGCCCTCCGCGACCGCCTCGAGCTTGAAGATCTGGGCGAGCCGCACGACCGCGGCGGTCAGTTCGGCGACCTCGGAGGTCGGATCGGCGAGGAAGGACCTGTCGATCTTCAGGATGTCGACGGGGAAGCGGCGCAGGTAGTTGAGCGAGGAGTAGCCGGTGCCGAAGTCGTCGATCGCGAGCCTCACCCCGAGGTCGCGCAGCGAGTTCATGTGCATCGTGCTCTGCTCCATGTCGCGCATCATCACGCTCTCGGTCAGCTCGAGCACGAGGCTCGCCGGCGGGATGCCCGTCTCCTCCAGCACCTCTCGCACTTCGTCGATGAATTCGGAGCGCTCGAGCTGGAAGGCGGACACGTTCACCGCGACCGCGAGCGGCGGGTCGCGGGGGCATTCGCGCTGCATGTGCGCAGCCCAGCGACAGGCTTCCCTCAGGATGTGACGCCCGAGCGGCACGATCAGGCCCGTGCTCTCCACGAGCGGTATGAACTCGAGCGGCGGCACGATCCCCCGCGTCGGGTGCTCCCAGCGCACGAGCGCCTCCATGCACGTCATCTCGTTGCGCGTCAGGTCGATGATCGGCTGGTAGCGAAGCGTGAACTCGCCCGCGTCGACCGCTCGCTGGAGATCGGTCTTCAGTTCGAGTCGCGCGAGCGCCTTCTCGTGCATCTCCGGCTGGAAGACCTGGTAGTCGTTCTTGCCGCTCTCCTTCGCGATGTACATCGCCGCGTCGGCGTTGCGCAGCAGCTCCTCCGCGTCGCGGCAGGCGAGCTTCTCGGCGTCGCTGAAGGCGATGCCGATGCTCGTCCCGATCGTCACCTCGCGGTCGTCGAGCGGCATCGCGACGGACAGCGCGCTCATCACTCGCTGGGCGACTTCGATCGCGACCGTCTCGCTTTCGGAGTCGTTGATCAGGATCGCGAACTCGTCGCCGCCGAGGCGCGCCGCGGTGTCGGTCGCGCGCATGCAGGCCTCGAGACGCCTGCCGACCTCCTGGAGCACCTTGTCGCCGGCCGCGTGCCCGAGGCTGTCGTTCACCGTCTTGAAGTCGTCGACGTCGAGGAAGAGGACCGCGAGCGGCTGGCCGTTGCGGAGCTGGCCGCCGAGCGCGTGCTCGACGCGGTTGCGGAACAGCGCCCTGTTCGGCAGCCCGGTCAACGTGTCGTGGAACGCCTGGTGCTCGAGCTCCGCCTGCAGCGACTTGCGCTCGCTGATGTCGCGGATGTTCAGCACGATGCCGCTCACCGCCTCCTCCTCGAGCAGGTTCGCGCCGAGCGCCTCGACGTCACACCAGCCGCGGCCCGCGTGGCGCATGCGGAATTCCGCCATCAGCGACTGGCCTGGGGACTGGCTCGCGACGGCCGCGAGGAAGGCGGAGACGCGCACGAGCTCGTCGGAGTGCACGAGGTCGGTGAGCGGGCGGCCGACGAGCTCCTCGGCGGCGTGTCCGAACATCTGCTGCACGGAGGGGCTGAGATAGAGCACCTCGGTGCTCGGGCCGACGATGCAGATCACGTCGGAGGCGTTCTTGATCAGCGCCCCGAGCCGCGCCTCCGAGCGCTGGTTCAGCGTCTCCTCCGTCAGCGCCGCGCTGTGGAGGGCGAGCGCGACCTCGGATGCGAGCGTCGCGAGGCTCTCCTCGACGGCGCGTTTCAACGGCTCGGCGGGAAGCACCGCGAGCACCCCGATCAGCTCCTCGCGCACGAACAGGGGCGAGAGGCACATCGTCTCCCCGGCGACCTGCGCCATGACGGCGCGGCGCTGCTCGGATCGCGTGCGAGCGCTCGGCAGGGCGAGCTCGGCGAGACGCAACGTCGGCACGCTCGCCGCCTCGATATCGGTGCTGCCGACGGCGGCGAGCGTATCGGCGCCCTCCTCGCACAGGTACAGCCGCACGGGCGCCCCCTGCTCGAGCATCGCGGTCGCGCCGTCGAGGGCGGCCGCGTAGATCTGCTCGCGCGTGAAGGCGCTCACGAGCGCCTCGCCCGCGACCCTCAGCGCCTCCTCCCTGCGCAGCGCCTCCTCGTGGCGGCGCACTATACCGACCATCCGCATGATCACGAGCCCGAACATCACGACTGCCGCGACCGCGAGCACGTAGATGTCGAGCGGTTCTTTCAGCAGGCCGCGCACGAACATCACGGCCGGCGCGGCGATGCTCGCGACCGTCAGCAGCATCAGCCGCCAGCGCGTGAAGCGACCGTCCGGTTCGGCGGCGGGCTTCGAGAGCCCCCGCATCGAGGGATGCAGCGCGGTCGCGCCGAGCATCGCGTAGAACGCGGCCCAGCCGGCGTCGAGCACCCCGCCAGTCGTGTATCCGCCGTGCAGCAGCTTCCAGCCGTAGATCGAGTCGCTCAGCAGCAGCACCATCGTGCCGATCACGAGCAACCAGAACGCGCGGCTGCGGCGGCGGCTGCCGACCGCGATCCGAAGCACGACCCCCAGCACGAGGATGTCCATCAGCGGGTAGGCGATCGAGGTCAGCTTCGTCGGCAGCGAGAGCGTGCCGTCGTGGGCGTAGGGCGCCATCAGGTAGATCCAGGAGAGCGTCGCGGCCGCGACGGTGATGATCAGCGCGTCGATCAGGCTCGCGGTGTCGCGCGCCTCGTTGCGTTCCCTGATCAGCAGCAGCATCCCCGCGACGAGCAGCGGATAGAACCCGAGGTAGAAGGCGTCCGCGATCGAAGGGAACGGCAGCGCGGAGCCGAAGATCCGCTCGTAGTTGTAGGCGAGCGCGTCGCCCGCGACGAACAGCGTCTGCCCGACCGCGAACAGGTGCCAGGGCAGCCGCCGGCTGCTGTCCGCGTTCAACCTCGCGCCCAGCAGCAGCGCGAGCACAGAGGAGAACCCGATCACGTTGTAGACGGGACCGCCGTTCAGCCAGCGCGGACCGACGAAATGCGCGCTCACGTAGGCGGCGGTCAGCAGCGCCATGCCGAGCAGGTAGAGCCACCAGGCGCTCGCGCTCAGGCGAGCGAGGCGGGGCCGCAGACGCTCGCTCCCGTGAGGCTTCGCGTCGCCGCCCAGCGACAGCTCCGCACGAAGGGCTGCGGGCGCGTCGGTCGATGTCGGCAGCAGCATCGCTCGCTCGTCTCAGGGCTACACGTGGTCGAGGTCTCCTGCGAGCAGTGGCGGACCGCTGCGAAGCTGGAAGCGGTCTGCGACCTCCTCGAGGACCCGGTTGAGATGGTCGATCTGTGCGTCGGTGTTCGCCGCCGTGATCTGGATGCGGAAGCCGACCTCGTCGTGAGGCACGAGCGGATAGGCCGCGATCGTCACGTAGATGCCGCGATCGAAGAGCATGTCTCCGACCTCGTCGATCGCGGACGGATCGGCGAGCGGAACCTCGACGATCGGAAACCCGGAGCGGTTCGGCGTCGCGATCCCGAGCTCTGCCGCCTTCTCGAGCACCCGCCCGGTCAGCCGGTGCAGCTTTGCCCGCAGCTGCTCGCCGCGCTCCTCGTTCACGCGCAGCCCTGCGAGCACGGTGCCAAGCGATGCGACGGGCGATGGACCGGAGTAGAGGTAGGGAGGCGCCGCCGTCTTCAGGACCTGCTTGATCGCGGTCGGACAGGCGATGAACGCGAGCAGGGACGAGTACGCCTTCGAGAAGCCGCCGACGAGGATCAGGTTCTCGTAGCTCTCGCTCAGGTGCCTCACGATGCTGTTCCCGCGCGCCCCGTAGCTGCAGAGCTGGGCGGGCGAGGGCTCGCCGATCACCCCGAAGCCGTGCGCGTCGTCGACATAGAGCAGCGCCTCGTGTTCGCGCGCGAGCTTCGCGAACGCTGCGAGGTCGGGCGCGTTGCCGGTCATGCTGTTCACGCCGTCCAGGCAGATCATTCCGGGGCGGACCCAGTCGCCGCGCAGCAGCTGCTCGAGCTCGTCGAGGTCGTTGTGGGCGAAGCGCGTCACGCTCGCCCCATGAGCGCGCGCGATCGAGCAGCCGTCGTAGATCGTCTTGTGGGCGCGCCCGTCGAGGAAGACCGTGCCGGAGCCGGCGAGCACCGGGATCACGGACATGTGGATGTGGGTGATCGTCGGCAGCAGCAGCGTGTCCTCGCACCCGAGCAGCTCCGTCAGCCGCTCCTCGATCTCCTCGTACAGGACCGGACTGCCGAGCAGCCGCGACCAGCTCGGATGCGTGCCCCAACGCGAGAGGTACTCGGGCACGGCGGCGATCAGCTCCTCGTCGAGGTCGAGGCCGAGGTAGTTGCAGGAGGCGTAGTCGATCAGCCACTGCTCGCCGATCCTGATGTCACGCCCGTTCACCTCGTCGATCACCGCGTCGACCATCCGATGCGAGTACTGCAATCGCGCGAGGTCGGCGGTCGTGCGAATCCAGCGTTCGAGCCACGTGTCCTCCGTGCGCCTCATCGCCTTCGCGGCGAGCGGCCGCTGCGTGCCGTTGCGTGAAGCGCCGTTGCGTGAAGCGCCGTTCAGGGCGGCGCCGCTTCGCGAAGCCCCGTTGCGAATCACACCCTTCCGCGAAGTCCCGTTTCGGGCAGTGCCGTTCCGCGAAACACGGCTTCGTGCGACGCCATTCCGTGCAACCGCTTTCAGCGCGCCGCCATTCCGCACGGTGCCGTTCAGCGCTGCACGAGCGGGGCTCTCGGGCTGGGAAGCAGAGTTCCGCATCGGTGCTCCAACATCGGTGCACCTTCCGGGCAACTTGAGCTGCTTCTCGATTTTTTGCGACACATTCACTATGCGGACCTATGTTCAAGCACGACGCTGCAACGCCCGATGCATGCTCGTGGTCTCTCGCTACAGGCCCCTGCTCCGCATCCCGGGCTTCGCCCGCCTGCTGTCGAGCTCGGTGCTCGGCCGCATGCCATCGGGCATGTTCTCGCTTGCGATCCTGCTGTTCGTCAGGGCGCAGACCGGCTCGTTCCTGATCGCCGGCCTCGCCGTCGGCGCCTTCACGCTCACCGGCGCGCTCGTCTCTCCGCTGCTCGGCTTCGCCGTCGACCGCATCGGGCAGACGCGCGTGCTGCTGCCTGCCGCGGTGTCTCAGAGCGGGCTGCTGATCGCGTTCCTCTTCGTCGTGCGGGCGGATCCGCCGGCGATCGCGATCGTCGCGCTCGCTGCGCTCGCGGGGGCCTCGCTGCCGCCGATCTCGGGCTGCATCCGCGCGCTGTGGCCGGCGGTCGTCAGAGACGCTCAGGCGCTCGAGGCCGCCTATGCGCTCGACGCGATCACGCAGGAGGTGATCTACACGCTCGGGCCGTTGTTCGTCGGCGCCGTCGCGGTGCTCATCTCGCCGTCCGCGTCGCTCGCGCTGTGCGCTTTCGTCGCCCTCGTCGGGACCCTGCTGTTCGCGGCCTCGCCGCTCTCGCGCGAGTCGCGGGGAGGCGAGCGAGCACGCTCACGCGGCGGCGCGCTCGCCAGCGTCGGGATTCGCATCGTGCTCGTCTCGGCGGTGCTCGGCGGGTTCGTCGTCGGCGCCGCCGAGGTCGGCCTGCCCGCCTTCGCGATCCACGTCGGCTCGCGGGGATCGGCGGGCCTCATGCTCGCCCTCTTCAGCATCGGCAGCATGGCCGGCGGCCTCCTATACGGCGCGGTCGGCTGGCGCTCCTCGATCGCCTCGCGCTACGGCGTCGTGCTCGCCGGCGCGGGGCTCGTGATGGCGCCGCTGCTCGCGGCCGGCTCGCTGCCGGTCGCGATCGTGCTCAGCGCGGTCTCAGGGCTCGGCGTCGCGCCGATGCTCTCCTGCCAGTTCTCGCTCGTCGGCGCGCTCGCGCCTCTCGGCAGCACGACGGAGGCGTTCACCTGGCACCGCGCCGCGACCGTCGGCGGCATCGCCGCCGGCTCGGCGCTCGGAGGCGCGCTCGTGCAGAGCGTCGGCGTGCACGCGGCGTTCGCGCTCGGTTGCGCAGGCGCGGCGCTCGCGGCGCTGCTCGCCGTGCTCGGACGCCGCCGGATCGAGCCGGCGGCCGTCGAGTCCGCTCAGCCCTCAGGCGCCCACGTCGGCGCCGCGCTCCAGCAGCGAGACGGCGGCGCTCGCCGGGTCGAGCCGCCGCCGCACGACTTCGTCGAGCAGGCGCCGGAACTCCGGATCCTCGCCGAGCTCCTCCTCGAGGCGGCGACGCATGCGCGCGGTCGCGATCGCGAGCACCTCGTTGCGGAGGTTGCGGCGGCGGCGCTGCTCGAGCTGTCCCTCGGCGAGGATGTGCTCGCGGTGCTCGTCGAGACACTCGACGAGCTCGTCGACGCCGCGCGCGGTCGCGGCCTCAGTCTTCACGATCGGCACGCGCCAGCGGTCGCGCTCGCCGTCGAGGCTTGCGAGCGAGAGCACCCCCCTGATCTCGCGCACCATCGTGTCGGTGAGGGGATGGTCGGCCTTGTTGATCACGATGATGTCCGGGATCTCCATCACGCCCGCCTTCAGCGCCTGGATCGAGTCGCCTGAGCCTGGCATCAAAACGAGCACGATCGTGTCCGCGTGGTCGATGATGTCGATCTCCGCCTGGCCGACCCCGACCGTCTCGACGAACACTTCTCCGCGCCCGGCCGCGTCGAGCAGCAGCGCCGCCTGCAGCGCCGCCTCCGAGAGTCCGCCGAGCGCCCCGCGGTTCGCCATCGAGCGGATGAAGACCCCCTCGTCGAGGAAGTGCTCGGAGAGGCGGATCCTGTCGCCGAGCAGCGCTCCCTGGGTGAACGGCGAGGAGGGGTCGATCGAGAGCACGCCGACGGTGCGTCCCTGCGCGCGGCGCGCCTTCGTCAAGGCGCCGATCAGCGTCGACTTGCCGACGCCTGGCGGCCCCGTGAAGCCGTAGACAGCCGCTTTGCCGGTGTGGGGATAGACCTCGCGCACGAGCTCCCAGCCCTCGGGGCGGTCGTCCTCGACCAGCGAGATCGCGCGCGCGAGCGCGCGCCGGTCGCCGGCGAGCAGGCGCTGCGCAAGCGTGCGCTCGGTCGTCATCGGCTCGCATCATCGCAGGGCGAGCAGGCCACAATACGATTCACTGCGTGGAGCCGGTCCTCACAGAGATCCACGCCGAGCAGGTTCCCGAAGAGCTCGGCGCTCCGGTCGCGGCGGCCGTGCGCCTGCCGCCGCCACCCCTCCACGGCGGGCCGCTCACGCTGCTCCGCTTCATGGCCGCGAACGGCATGCTCAGGTCGCACTACCTGCGGCTGCTGCTGCGCCTCGCCTACATCAAGCTGCGCCACCGCGGCCGGCTGCAGACCGACGGCCTCTGCTTCATCTGCCCTCGCGTCAAGCTCGAGATCGGCCCCCGCGCGACGCTGCGCATCGGCCGCTGGGCGTGGATCGGGCACGGCTGCAAGATCCGCGTCCACGAGGGGGAGGTCTCGATCGGCGCGAAGACGGTGATGGGTCAGGAGTGCACGATCTCCGCCTACCAAAGCGTCTCGATCGGGCGCGAGTGCATCGTCGCCGACCGCGTGATGCTGATCGACTTCGACCACGGCGCCGTCGAGGTCGAGCGGCCGATCCGGCTGCAGGGCATCTACAAGCGCGACGTGAAGATCGGCCACAACGTCTGGATCGGATACGGCGCCTGCGTGCTGCGAGGCGTCACCGTCGGCGAGAACGCGATCGTCGGCACCAGCTCGGTGCTCACGCGAGACGTCGCCGCGAACGCGGTCGTCGCGGGAGCGCCCGCGCGCCTCATCAGGATGCGGCAGGCGCCGAGGCAGATGCGCTGGCAGTGAGCGCCGCGCTGCTTCTGCTGCATGGTCACCACCTTTGAGCGACTGCCCGTTAGGGTAGTCGGCATGGGTCGAGCAAGGGCGATGCGGAGCGCAGCAGTTCTCATGCTGCTCGCCGTAGCTGCGCTTACGGGCTTCGCGCCCGCCGCGGCGGCGAGCAACGAAGCCGCCACACAGACCCTCATCAAAGCCGGCTACGCCTTCGGGCGCGAAAGCGAAGCGCGGGAGCCCGCGATACGAAAGGCGACGCTCGCAGCCGAGCACGCGTTGCTGCACCAGTGCCCGCGCGCTGCGGCGGGATCGCCCCAGGACGAACAGGCGTACAAGCTCAGCTACGAGGGCGCCGGCGCGCTGTGGGCGGCCGGCTACGGCGCAGACCGCGGCCCGATCGTCAAGTTCGCGAAGGCCACGCGCGGGCTGCGCTGGACCAGCTCGAGGATCAACCGCGACTTCAAGATGCTGATCGGCGGCCTGCAGGGTCTCAGCACGCTCGCAAGCCCACCCCTCTGCAAGGACATCGCGAGCTGGAAGGCCAGCGGCTATGCGACGCTGCCGACGGAGACCGTCGGCTTCGACGCCCACGTGGAAAAGCTGGAAGCAAAGCCGGTGCCCGCAAGGCTGCTCGCGCCCTATGCCGGCCCCGACCGTCGCATGCTCGCGCAGGACGAGCGGATTGCGACCAAACTGCTCAACTTCGAAACCGAACTCGGCGCGCCCGCCTGGTACGACCTCACCGAAGGGCTCGAACTGAACCCCTGAGCGCCCGCAACCGCGCCGTTCACGGACACGCGAGCAGCCGCGGATCGGCGTACTCAGCGAGATTTCGCAGGGCCCGGCCGTCCGCCGCGGCGTTGCCTGCCACCGCGGCGAGCGCCCGCTCGAACGCGGCGCTGTGCCTCTCGAACCGCTCACGCGCATAGGGGACGGCCTGCTCGCGCGAGACCATGAACGCCCAGTCGGAGGACTGCATCGCCATCAGCTCGCGCAGCGCGATGTTCTCGGCGCCCCGCGCGGACCCCTGCATCGCGCGCAGCAGCTTCAGCTCGGCCGCGCGCTGGGCAAACGCGATATCGGCGACCGCGGGGCCTGACCACGTCGAGAGGTCTCCGTGCTCGCCCCAGCTGCTCGGCTGCCAGTCCTCGGTGCGGACGGGCGCCGGCTCGATGCGTCGCAGCGCCTCGTCGAGCGGCAGCAGCTCGAGGCCCTCACGGCTGCACTCCCGCACGACCGCGGACAGCCAGGCGGCCCCCTCGTACCACCAGTGCCCGAGCAGCTCCGTGTCGAGCGCGCAGACGACGAGCCCGCCCTCCGGCAGCGGCTCGCCCCCGTCCTCGCTTGCGCGCTTCAGCCGGTCGCGCACCCGCCCCACGAAGTCGGCTGCGTGCTCGCGGGCGAGCGACAGCGCGGCCTCGTGGTCGTAGGCGCCGCCGTCGTTGCGCCAGGGGTTGTGGTGGTGGACCGTGCCGCGGTGGTAGTCGCGGTATTCGCCGTGCGCGGGGTATCCCGCGTCGCTCCAGACGAGCGAGATGCTCTGCCTGTCGATCGGCACGAGCGTCAGGCCAGTCTCGGTCGCGAGCGGACGCAGGTGGCCTGCCCCGCCGAGGCCGAGGCGATCGGTCAGCTCGACGCAGCACGCGCTCGCGCCCGCCTGCCGCAGCGCCCGCTCGATCGACGGCGCGTGAGCGCACTCCGGCAGCCAGAAGCCGCCGGCCCAATCCCGCCCGAAGCGAGCCATGTGCGCGCTCACGCCGGTCTGCGCCTGGGCCCGCAGGCCCGCCTCGCTCGCGAGCAGCGGCAGCACCGCATGGGTCGCCGCAGAGGTCCATTGCGCGTGCGGAGCGAAGGCTCGAAGCAGGTCCCCGCCGCGGTCGGCGAGCCGCTGCGCGGCGCCGCAGTAGTCGCCATAGGAGCGTTCCAGCTCGCGCGCGAGCTGCTCATGGCCGCCCGCCCTCAGCCCGCGCGCGTCCTCCTCGTGGGTGTACCGTCGCACATCCTCGACGAACCTCGTGAAGCGCTCTGCGATCCCGTCCGCCTGCAGCTGGTCGCAGAGCACCGGCGTCAGCGAGAGCGTCAGCGGCGCGCCCTGATCGAGCAGCTCCAGCAGCGGCAGATAGCAGGTCGCGATCGCCTCCCACAGCCACTCCTCGCCGAAGGGCCAGGTGCCGAAGCCCTCGACGTAGGGCATGTGGGTGTGCAGCACGATCGCGAGCGCGCCCCCCGCATGCCGTCGCGCACGCTCTCGTCCTGCGGCGGCCGGCGCCAGCTGTCCGCGCTTCCCTGCCGCGGCCTCGTCGCGGCCGCTCAAGCCCTGCACACCGCGAGGAAGTCGAGCGCCTGCTCGAGGTCGGCCTCGCCTGAGCGCCGCAGCGCGAAGTCGCGCACGGAGATAGCGGGCGTGAACCAGTCGTAGAAGCGCTTCGTCACCCCCAGCCGCGGGTGCAGCGCGTCCCAGCCGAGCCTCAGCGCGAGCGCGTGCATCGCGAGCTTGCGGGCGTGGAAGAGGCCGAGCATCTGCACCGTCGCGAACTGCTCCTCGCAGAGCCGCAGGAACTCGCTCGCGGTGTACTCACGCACGTGCCAGGGGTTGTCCGAGCGCTCCGCCCCCTTCGGCGCGAGCGTCAGGACGTTCGGCGTCGAGACGTAGACGACGCCGCCGGGGCCGACGAGGCGCCTGAAGTGGGCGAGCGCGGCCTCAGGGTCGCTCAGGTGCTCGACCGTCTGCAGGAACACGACCGCGTCCGCGGGCGCGCTGAAGGTCTCGATCAGGTCGCGCTCGAAGGACAGGTTGCCGCCCGCATAGCGAAGCCGCGCGTGCTCGTGCGCCTCCGGGTTCGCGTCGACGCCGACCACGGAGGCGGCGCTGCCGGCGAGCACGCGTGAGCCGTATCCCTCGCCGCAGGCCATGTCGATCACGCGCAGCCCGGCGACGCGCGCCGCGATCCACTCGTAGACGATCAGATGGCGGCGAAACCAGTAGTTCTCCTGCGGCACGTCGGGCAGCGTGCGCTCGCCGGTCAGCGCGAGCGGCGGAACGCCCTGCGGCTGGTCTCGCTGGACGTAGACGGGCGCCGCCACCGCGGCGAGTATAAGGTGCCGCCCCGTGCCGCCAGCCCTCACTCCGGTCGAGATCCGCGACGTCAACACCCGCTACCACGACGTCGCCGCCCACCACTACGACGCGAAGTGGGGCATCGACTTCGGCGAGGTCGGCATCGGCCAGGTCACGGCGAAGGCCGCAAAGGCGCTTCGCGGCCCGCTTCGCAGCTATCGACGCTCGCTCGAGATCGGCGCGGGCACCGGCTACTTCACGCTCAACCTCATGCAGGCGGGGATCGTGCAGCATGCGACCTGCACCGACATCTCGCCTGGGATGCTCGCCACGCTCGCGAGCAACGCGGAGCGCCTTCACCTCCCCGTGCGGACGGCGCAGGCCGACGCCGAGCAGCTGCCCTTCGAGGACGAGAGCTTCGACCTCGTGCTCGGCCACGCGGTCCTGCACCACATCCCCGACCTCGCGCGCGCGTTCGCCGAGTTCAAGCGGGTGCTCGCGCCCGGCGGCATCGTGCTCTTCGCCGGCGAGCCCTCCCGCTACGGCGACGGCATCGCGCGGCTGCCGAAGCGGATCGCGGGCGCGCTCGCGCCGCTGTGGCGGCAGGCGATCGGCGCGCGAGCGGCGCCGCCGGCGGAGGGCGGCGCGCCTGACGCCGCGCTCGAGCGGTTCGTCGACGTGCACGCCTTCTCGCCCAGGGAGCTGGCCGGCTTCGCCGCCGCGGCCGGCTTCGAGCAGGTGCGCGTCAGCGGCGAGGAGCTGCTCGCGAACTGGTTCGGCTGGACGAACCGCACGCTCGAGGCGAGCGCCGACCCGCGCGACGTGCCCTGGGCCTGGCGCCAGTACGCCTACCGCGGATACCTGCTGCTGCAGCAGCTCGACCGGCGCCTGCTCGAGCCCCGCCTGCCGGCGGCGATCTTCTACAACCTCATGATCACCGCGACGCGGCCTCAGCCCTGAGACGAACAAAAAATATCTTGAATCTTGTAGTTGGACGTCCGTTTTCAGTTGCGTCCGCGACGTGACGGCCGCTCAGGCGCTGACCGCGACCCCGCCGCGGCGCGGGTCGCCGGCGCCGGCGATCAGGCCGTCGCGCCGCTGCACCGCCTGGACGCCGCCGAAGAAGAGGTTCAGGTCGTGGAAGCCCACGACCTCCCTGTCCTCGCGCTGCAGTCCCCGCATGTCGATCCCCGGCTCGTGGTAGATCACGCCCCCCTCGAAGTGCACGCGCGGCGCGCGCACCGCCTCCTCGACCGGCAGGCCCCCGTCCACGACGCCGAGGATCGTCTGCAGCAGCGCCGATCTGATCCGGTTCGAGCCCGCGCTGCCGAGCACGAGCTCGACCTCGCCTGACCGCGTCACCACCGTCGGCGCGATCATGCTCGGCATCCGGCGGCCCGGGGGATGGCGATGGAAGCCGAACGGGTTCAGGTCCTCCTCGCCCATCACGTTGTTCAGGTGGATGCCCGTGCCCGGCACGACGATGCCGGAGCCCTCGCCGTTCGTGCCCGTCACGCCGCAGGCCATCCCGCCGCGGTCGAGCACCGATATGTGCGTCGTCGCGCCCAGCCGCGAGGACCGGAAGCGCTCGCTGAAGCCCTCCTGCGCAAGCTCGTCGATGAACTCCGGCGTGCGCAGCGCCTGCGCCGCTTCCATCGCGCCCACGAGCTGAGAGGTGGACGGCGGCCCTTCGCCCTCGCGGTCGAGCAGGCTGAGCGCGTAGGCGAGCAGGCTGCCGCCGGCCGAGGGCGGCGGGTTCGTCAGCACCTCGCGGTCCCGGAAGCGCACCCGCAGCGGCTCGCGCTCGATCGCCTCGTAGGCGGCGAGCTGCCGCGGCTCGATCGAGCCGCCGAGCCGCGAGAGCGTCTCGCAGACGGCGGCGGCGATGTCGCCGCGATAGAACGGCGCCGCGCCCTCGCGGGCGAGCCGCTCGATCGCGCCCGCGAGGTGCGGGTCGTACAGCACCTCGCCCTCTCCAAGCGCTCTGCCGCCAGGCGCCCACAGCGCGGCGCACTCCGCGGTCGAGCAGAGCAGGTCGCCGAGGATCTTCGCGATGTAAGCCTGCTGCGCGTTCAGCGGGACGCCTTCGCGCGCAAGCTCGATCGCGGGCGCAGCGAGCTCTGCCAACGGGATCGTGCCCCACCGCCGCGCCGCGGCGCACACCCCTGCGGGCATGCCGTAGATGCCGCAGGAGGCGGGGCCGATGTAGAAGACCTGGACGGCGTCGCCGAAGGAGACGTCGACCGCTTCCAGCTCGGCGGCGGAGCCATCCTGCGCGCGGCGGGGCGCCTCGACGAAGAAGTCGAGCAGCACCGTCTCGCCTTCGCAGGCGACGATCATGTGCCCGCCGGCGCCAAGGCCGGTCAGCAGCGGCTCGGCGACGAAGGAGGTGAGCATCGCCGCGACGGCGGCGTCGACGGCGTTGCCGCCCTCGCGCAGCACGCTCGCGCCCGCCTGCGCGGTGAGCGGGTGGCCCGCCGCGACCACTCCACGACGATCAGAATGCTCAGACGCGGGGCACGAACTCCGGGATGTCGTACTCGTCGACGGCGAGCGGCCGCCGCCGCTCGCGGCCGCCGCGCCGGTCGGTGATCCGCGGCTCGCGGTTGCGCGTCACGCGCGGCTCGCCGGCCGGCTCGCGCAGCCGCCGGATCGCATCGTGCTCGCCGTAGCCCGTCGCGACGACCGTCACCCACACTTCGCCGTCGAGCTTCTCGTCGACCATCGCGCCGAAGATGATGTTCGCGTCCGGGTGCGCGGCCTCCGAGACCGCCTTCGCCGCCTCGTTCACCTCCCACAGCGAGAGGTCGGCGCCGCCGGTGATCGACAGCAGGATCGAGCGCGCGCCCTCCATCGAGGTCTCGAGCAGCGGCGATGAGGCGGCCTGCATCGCGGCGTAGATCGCCCGGCTCTCGCCGACGCCCATGCCGATTCCGAGCAGCGCGTTGCCGGCATCGCTCATGATCGTCCTCACGTCGGCGAAGTCGAGGTTGATCAGCCCGGGCAGTGTGACGAGGTCGGAGATGCCCTGCACGCCCTGGCGCAGCACGTCGTCGGCGACGCGGAAGGCCTCGACCATCGAGGTCTGCTTGTCGAGGATCGAGAGCAGCCTGTTGTTCGGCACGACGATCAGCGTGTCGACCTCCTCGGCGAGGACCTCGATGCCCCGCTGCGCCTGCTCGGCGCGGCGCGAGCCCTCGAACCCGAACGGCTTCGTCACGATCGCGACCGTCAGCGCGCCGACCTCCTGGGCGATGCGGGCGACGATCGGGGCCGCGCCGGTGCCGGTGCCGCCGCCGGAGCCCGCGGCGATGAAGATCATGTCCGAGCCCTTCAGCAGCGCCTTCACGCTGTCGTAGTCGTCCATCGCCGCCTGCCTGCCGACGTTCGCGTCCGAGCCGGAGCCGAGGCCGCGCGTCAGCTCGGCGCCGATGTGGACGGTCACGTCCGCGCTGCTCTGCTGCAGGGACTGCAGGTCGGTGTTCACGGCGACGAACTCGACGCCTGGCACCTGCGCCTCGACCATCCTGTTCACGGCGTTCGTGCCCGCGCCGCCGACGCCGACGACCCTGATCAGCGGATGCCCCGCGGGACCGTCGGCGGGCGTCGGCAGCGGCTGCTCGCGCGCCTGCACCTCGCGCATCTGGCCGGCGGAGGTCGCCGGCCGCGGGCGCTCCATCACGTTTGCGGGAATCTCCGACGAGAAGGCCTGCAGCAGCCGCTCCTTCGGGCTCGCGACATGCGCGCGGGCGTCCTCGACCGACACGTCTCCACGCTCCCTCGGGCTCGCCGCGTGCGCGCGGACGTCCTCGGCCGACTCGTCTCCGCGCTCCTTCGGACTCGCCGCGTGCGGGCGGGCGTCCTCGGCCGACTCTTCTGCGCGCTCCTGCGAGCGCGTCTCTCGCGAGAGCGCCTCCTGCGCGCCTCCGCGCTCGCTCTCCTCGCCGGCGGGCGCCTCGCCCTCTTCGGTCTTGCGGAAGAGGGCCGCGAGCGGCCCTTCGCGCATGCTCGCGCGGTGCTTAGGGCTGGTCATGCGCGAGCACCTCCATCATGCGCGAGCACCTCCTGGGCGAGCTGGCGATAGGCCTGGGCGGCGACGCCGTCGGGCTCGTACTTCAGCACGGACATCCCCTTCACGGGCGCCTCGGCGAAGCGCACGGTCTTGCGGATGCGCGAGGCGAAGACGCGGTCGCCGAAGTTCTCCTCGAGGAGCTCGATCGCCTCCTTCGCGTGGATCGTGCGCGCGTCGACCAACGTCGGCAGGATACCCTCGATCTCGACGTCCGGGTTGAGGTTCTCCCTGATCATCGCGAGCGTGTTCTGCAACTGGATCAGGCCGCGCATCGAGAGGTACTCGCACTGCACGGGCACGATCACCCTGTCCGCGGCGGTCAGCGCGTTGATCGTCAGCAGGCCGAGGCTCGGCGGGGTGTCTATGCAGATGAAGTCGTAGTCGTCGTCGATCGCTTCGAAGGCCTTCTGCAACGCGCGCTCGCGGCCGATCATCGTCGACATCGCGATCTCCGCGCCGGCGAGGTCGATCGAGGCGCAGGCGACGTCGACCTCGCGCCTGCGCACGACCTCCCTGATCGAGACTTTGTGGACGAGCACGTCGTACATCGAGAGCTCGAGCGTGTCAGGGTCGATGCCCTGGGACATCGTCAGGTTGCCCTGCGGGTCCATGTCGACGCACAGCACGCGATGCCCCTCCTCGGCGAAGGCCGCGGCGAGGTTCAGGGTCGTCGTCGTCTTCGCGACCCCGCCCTTCTGGTTGGCGAATGCGATCACCTTGGCCTTTTTGGCCTGTGCTTGCACGGTGGCTCCGATGCTTGGTCGTGGGAGAACGCTCGCGCCCTAATTCGCATCCCAGCCTGCGATTCCTTCCCCGGGGCCTCCTCCGCCTCGCGCCCCATGCGTTCGAGGGCTTGCGCTCTACGATCCAGCAGATGCCGGACGGAAAGACAGGCGCCGGGGCGGGCGGGCCTCGCATCGGGCCGGACGGGCCTCGCATCGGACCCGGCGGACCTCGCATCTACGTCTGCATCGGCCCTGGCGGGGTGGGAAAGACGACCGTCTCGGCCGCGCTCGCGCTCGGCCTCGCCGCCGCCGGCGCCCGCGTCGCGGTCGTCACGATCGACCCGGCGAGGCGGCTTGCGAGCGCGCTCGGGCTGCAGCAGCTCGGCGGCGAGCCGCAGCGGATCGACCGAGGCAGGCTGGCGCAGGGCGACCTGCAGGTGAAGGGCGAGCTGTGGGCGATGACGCTCGACGTGAAGAGCACGCTCGACCGGCTGATCGGCACGCTCGCGCCCGACTCGCGCACCCGCGAGGAGATCCTCGCCAACCGCATATACCGCGACCTCTCCTCGGCGGTCGCCGGCTCGCAGGAGCTCTCCGCGGTCGCAAAGCTCTACGAGCTGCACGATCGGGGAGGCTTCGACGCGATCGTGCTCGACACGCCGCCGTCGCGCAACGCGCTCGACTTCCTCGACGCCCCGAGCAGGCTCGAGCGCTTCCTCGGCGGTCGTGCGCTCGCGATGTTCCTCGCGCCAGGCGGCCTCGCGGCGCGGCTGATCGGAAGGCCGACGCTGCTCGTCTTCTCGATCTTCGGGCGAGTCGCGGGGATCGACCTGCTCGGCGACCTCACCGCCTTCTTCCGCGCGCTCGCGGGCACCGTCGAGGGGATCGCGGAGCGCGCGCGCAGCGTCAGCGACCTGCTGCGCGACGCAAAGAGCACGAGCTTCCTGATCGTCACCTCCGCGGAGCGCGAGCCCGCCCGCGAGGCGATCGCGCTGCGCGAGCACCTCGCCGAGCAGGGGATGCCGTTCGGCGGGCTGATCGTCAACCGCGTCCACCTCGACGGGCTCGCCGGCCACTCCCAGGAGCAGGTGATCGCGCTGCTCGCCCCCGAGCTCGGGGAGCGCCTTGCGCGGCGGGTCGCCGAGAACCTCGCGGACTTCGACGTGCTCGCGCGCCGCGACGAGCAGAGCATCGCGCACCTGCGCGGCGCCGTCGGCGACGAGCGTCCGATCCTCATCCCCCACCTCGACGAGGACGTCCAGGACGTCGACTCGCTCGTAAAGGTCGCCGCGCACCTGCTGGGCTGAGGCAGCGCGAGAGGGGAGCCTTCGGTCGAGCGCTCAGATCCCGCCCGGCGCGCCCTTCCGGCTCGCGTCCATCCGCTCGGCGCCTATCCGCCCCGCGCCACCTGCCCCTCGCGCCCATCTGGCAAGGCGCTCAGATCGGCAGCGCGTCCTGGAGCTGGGTGTCCTCGGCGGTGAGCGTGCGGCGCGAGCGGCGCACGCGCACCGTCCGCGTCTCGGAGGGCCGCCTCTGGGCGCGTCGCGGG
Organism: Solirubrobacterales bacterium; assembly: GCA_037915935.1. GTDB lineage: Bacteria > Actinomycetota > Thermoleophilia > Solirubrobacterales > Solirubrobacteraceae > Palsa-744. The sequence goes on from JBAIYK010000047.1 coordinate 83,226, forward strand.
GCCTGCGGCTCGGTCATCAGCGGCTCGTCGCCGGCGATCGCCAGCTCGTCGGCAAGCGCGATCAGGTCGGGCTGCAGGTGGCCGCAGATCACGTCGCGCAGCAGCGCCCTCACGTGGCCTTCGATCTCGTGCTCGAGCTCGATCGCGGCGGCGCTCCGCTCCGCTTCGCCGCGCAGCAGGTCGCGCTCGAGCTCCAGCGCGGCGAGCACCCTCGCGGCCGTCTGCCTGCGCGCCTCCGGCGAGGCGCAGAGCGCGGCGGTGCGCGCGGCGAGCAGCCCAGGAGCGAGCCGATCGGGCTCGAGCAGTGCCTGCAGGGCGAGCAGGTGGTCGCTCAGCGCCTGCAGCTCGCCGCCGCGTTCGCAGCCGAGCTCGAAGCGGCGCAGAGCCCACGCGAGCGCGTCCTCGCGCGGCGTCCGGCGGCAGAGCAGGCTGCAGAAGGCGCGCAGCTCGTCCTCCTGCTCGGGGCGTACGACGAGCATGCCGTGCGAGCGCCCGCCGCCGCACGTAAGCGCGACCGGCGCGAAGGGACCGTCGCCCGCGCAGGCCGAGGCGAGCGGGCTGAGCGCGATGCGGCCGTCGCCGTAGAGGCGGAGCGCTCGCAGCAGCTCGCGCAGCAGCCGATCGGCATCGTGAAGCGCACGATCCACCCTGCCGTCCTCATCGGCCACTTCGAGCACGACGAGCAGGGACTCTGCCTCACCCGCGCCCGCGCGCCCGCCGTGCTCGGCGCCGGCGGCGAGCGGCGCGAGCGCCTGCTCGGGCACGCCTGAGAGCGCCTGCGGCCTCGAGATCGCGAGCGTGTCCATCATCTGGATCCGAGGCGAGAGGATCGCGAGGCCGCTCAGGCTCGCGATCAGCGTCACGATGCCCGCCTCCGCAAGCGACGCCGCCTCCACGCGCGCGAGCGCGGCGCGCAGACGAGGCTCGTGCAGCGCGAAGTCGCTCTGCCCGTCGAAGACCTCGCCGAGAAACCCCTTCAGCGCCTGCACCGCGAGCGCGCTGCGGATCGGCGTGCGCAGGCCGCCGCGCAGCTCGAGCGACGCGAGGTAGCGCTCGAGGCCGGGGAACGCCGCGAGCTCGCTCACCGCGCGCTCGCAGCTTTGCAGCCGCGACAGCAGCGGCCAGCGATCGGCGATGAACCTCCCGACGAGCGGGCTGTAGAGCTGAAGGCCGCCTTCGCGCGCGCGGCTGCGCCCGATCCGTGCCCGCCCGCCCGTCGGCGCTTCGAGCTCGAACGGGATCTCCGCGCCGCCGGCGATCTCCGTCTGCAGCCTCGTCGAGGCTTCGACGGCGAAGTCGGCGAGCGCTTCCTCGAGCAGCCTGCGGTGCACAGCTCGCGTTTCGCCGCCGAGGCGGGCGCTCCTGCCGGGCGCAGCGAGAGTTGCGCCGGGCGTGGCTACGCGGCCGCGCCGACCCTGGGGGCGAGCGCGATCGGGACGACCTGCTCGCAGTCGCCCGAGAGCCACCGTTCTCCGTAGTCGCGCATGTCGTCGACGATCGGCAGCAAGGCCCTGCCCTTCTCGGTGAGCGCGTACTCGACGCGCGGCGGCACCTCGGGATAGGTGTGCCGCTCGACGATGCCCTCCTCCTCCAGCGCCCGCAGCCGCAGAGAGAGCGTGCGGGGGCTGATTCCCGCGAGCGAGCGTTCGAGCTCGCAGAAGCGCGCCCGCCCTTCGGCAAGGTCGCGCACGAGCAACAGCGTCCACTTGCCGCACACGACTTCCGCCGTGCGGCATACCGGACAGGTCTCGTCAACAGCCACTTCACGCTTTACTTTACCAAATGAAGCGTTTCTGTCAGGGGCTCGGGTGCGTAGCTCTCATAGCGCTCGATGCGCTGCTCCCAGGTCGTCTCCTGCTCGCGCGTGCGCCCGAGCAGACGATCAGCGGCGTCCACACGCAGCCGCGTCGGCAAGTTCGCGCGGTATAACTCTGTTATGGCCACCGCCCGCGAGAAGATCCACAGGTTGGTCGATGAGCTGCCGGAGTCGCAGCTTGAGCCTGTGGCCGACTTCATAGCCTCGCGCGGCCGCCCCGGAGATGTCGTAGACGACTGGGGCAACGTGTCTACGATGCTGCGCGACTCCACCTCGCGCTCGATGCGAGCGCTGGACGAGCAGGAGCGCGAGGCCGGGCACGACCCGTGGTGAGCCGAGGAGAGGTCTGGTGGTATGAGCCTCCAGACGCCAAGCGTCGCCCGGCTTTGGTGATGACCCGCACGGAGGCCACGCACGGCCTGAACGACCTGTTGGTGATGTTGGCGACCACCACGGTTCGCGGACTCGCCACAGAGGTAGAGCTGGGACCGGAGGACGGGATGCCCCGCAGCTGTGTGCTCAACGCCGACCATGTTGGGACTGCGGACAAGATGTTCCTGACCGAGCAGATCACCGAGCTTGGTCCCGAGCGGATGTCGGAAGTCTGCCGTGCGCTCGCCTACGCGACGAGCTGCTAGCGCGTCCGTGTCTTACGCCGAGGCGCTGCGCCCTCGGCTTCAATCAGCAGCGCGCCGGGTCGCGGACCTCGATCTTCGCGGCCTTGATCGCGTCCTCCAGCGTGCGCAGCAGGCCACGCGCGATCCGTTGATGCTCGACCGCTCGTCCCTCGCTGCCAATACTCGGTCGCTTTACCAAATGAAGTAGGCAAACGGATCGGGCGGGCGCATGGTCGCGCCCGCCCTCCGCCGATCCGCCGGCTCAGCCGCAGCGGGAGCTGAACTTTTCGAACTGCACGGTTATCGCGCCGTGGGCGTTCGTGCTCAGATGGCTCGTCATGTGCACGATCACCCGCGAGCCGTCGCTCCCTTTCAGGACGAACGTGCCCGTGTCGTGGCTGACGCTGTTCTTCTCGTTCAGCGCTTCGCCGAACCAGCTCGCGAAGTGGCCGCTGTAGAAGAGGCCGCCCGCTTCTTCGGGCGTGAACGTCGCGGTGCCCTCCGCCGTGCCGGTCACCCAGAAGTTGCCGTCCGCCTGGGTCGTGACGTGGAAGACCGCGTTCGAGGCGATCGCCGCGAGCGTGCCCTTCGCGCCCGTGCACGGGTTTTCCGTCGGGAACGAGAACAGTTCCACGCCGTGCTGATGTTCGGTGAACGTTTCGGTGCCGGCGCCGCCTGCGGCTGCGTAGGCAGCCCCGCCCGACGTGAGTGCGAGAACGGCCGCGATCGCCGCTCCACGCTTGATGCATCCAAACATCTATATCCCCTTTCCGTGGACTCTCGCAGGCGCGTCCGCGAGGCGAGTCCGCGCCGGCCAAGGCTCGCCGGTGATCTCCCAAGCAGCGTTCCAGCGAGTCGGAGGACTCTAACAGCACGCCGCCAGCCGCCGGAAGCAGCAGCGAGATCGGCAGGCGTCGGCCAGGGACCGACGCGAGGTCTGACCGCCGCGAGGTATCAGCGACCCGCGGTCTCGAGCTCGCGCCCGAGACGAGGTCTCAGCGACCCGCGATCTCAGCGGTGCGAGGTCTCAGCGGTGCGAGGTCTCAGCGACCCGCGGTCTCGAGCTCGCGCTGCTTGTTCGCGGCCTCGACGTCCTCCATCGTCGTGCCCTTGCGGCCATCGGCCTGGACGAGCAGCTTGAAGTCGTGAGGGCTCGTCGCCGCGCGCAGCGCGTCCTCCATGCTCACGCGCCCGGCCTTCAGGTGCCCGAACAGCGCCTGGTCGAAGGTCTGCATGCCGTAGTAGGCGCCCGTCGAGATCACCTCGTGGAGCTTGCCGGTCTGCTCCGGGTCCTTGATCATGTCGGACACGCGCCCGGTCATCCGCAGGATCTCGCACACGGCGACGCGGCCGCCGTGGGACCCTGGCACGAGGCGCTGGGAGATCACGCCCTTGATCGTGCCGGCGATCATCGAGCGCGCCTGCTGGTGCTGGTGGGGCGGGAAGAAGTCGAGCAGGCGGTTGATCGACTCGGTCGCGTCCACGGTGTGGACCGTCGATAGCACGAGGTGGCCGGTCTCGGCCGCCGAGAGGGCCGTCTGCACGGTCTCCTCGTCGCGCATCTCGCCGATCAGGATCACGTCCGGGTCCTGGCGCAGCACGCGTCGCAGCGCGCGCTTGAAGGAGGCCGTGTCCATGCCGACCTCGCGTTGGTTGATCACCGAGCGCTTGTCTTCGTGCACGAACTCGATCGGGTCCTCGATCGTCACGACGTGCTTGCTCATCGTCACGTTGATGTGGTCGATCATCGCGGCGAGCGTCGTCGACTTGCCCGAGCCGGTCGTGCCCGTCAGCAGGATGATGCCGCGCTCCTCCTGAGCCAGGTCGCGCACGACCGGCGGCAGCGAGAGCTCGTCGATCGTCGAGATCTTGTGCGGAATCGCCCTGCAGACGAGCGAGATCAAGCCGCGTTGGCGGAACGCGTTGACGCGGAAGCGGGCGACGCCCGCGATTTCGAAGGAGAAGTCGACCTCGTGCTCCAGCGCGAACTCGTGCAGCTTGACTTCGTCGTGCAGCAGGGCATGGACCGCCCCTTCGGTGTCCTCGGGCTGCAGCGGGAGGTCTCCCTCTCTCGGACCGAGCTCGCCGTCGATCCGGAAGAGCGGCGGCGCCCCGGCCTTCAGATGCAGATCGGAGCCGTTGCGCTCGACCAGCTCACGCAGCGCGGCCTGCACGTCGAACATAGACCTCGCATCGGCAGGGCAGCCGTCGCGCTTGAGTCCACAGATCGGATTCGATCGGCCGCTGCGGCGCGGCTATGCGACATCGCGAAGCTTCTGCGCCTCGGCGAGGCTCTGCAGCTTCTTCAGCGACTGGTTCTCGATCTGCCGGATGCGCTCGCGCGTCACATTGAAGGTCCGGCCGACCTCGTCGAGCGTGCGCGGATGCTCGCCGCCGAGGCCGTAGCGCAGCTCGAGCACGCGCCGCTCGCGGTAGGAGAGGTTCTCGAGCGCCTCGCGCAGCGCCTCCTTCGTCAGGATCTCGGCCGCGCGCTCATACGGCGACTCGGCGCGCTCGTCGGCGATGAACTGGCCGAACTCCGACTCCTCCTCGTCGCCGACCGGCTTCTCGAGCGAGACGGGCGCCTGCGCCGAGCGCTTGATCGCGTCGACCTCTTCGGGGTCGATCCCCGTCACCTCGGCGATCTCGTCGGGCGTCGGCTCGCGGCCGAGCTCGGTGACGAGCTTGCGCTCCGCCCTGCCGATCTTGTTCAGCTTCTCGACGACGTGGACGGGAATCCTGATCGTCCTCGCCTTGTCCGCGAGCGCCCTCGCGATCGCCTGCCTGATCCACCAGGTCGCGTAGGTGGAGAACTTGAAGCCCTTGCGATAGTCGAACTTCTCCGCCGCCCTCACGAGGCCGAGCGTGCCCTCCTGGATGAGGTCGAGGAAGGGCAGGCCCTGGTTGCGGTAGTTCTTCGCGATCGAGACGACGAGGCGCAGGTTCGACTCGACCATCTTCTGCTTCGCGTCGAGGTCGCCGCGCTCGATCCGCTTCGCGAGGTCGACCTCCTCCTGGGCGGTGAGCAGCCGCACCTTGCCGATGTCCTTCAGGAACAGCTGCAGCGAGTCGGTCGTCATGTCCGGCTTCAGGTCGAGCTGCGTCCTCGCCTTGCGCCGGGAGCGCTTGTCCGGCGCGCGCTCGACCTGCAGGGCGGCCGCGGTCGCCGGATCGATGTCCTCGACGAGCTCGATCTCGGATTTCTCGAGGAAGCCGTGCAGCTCCTCGATGTCGGCCTCGTCGAGATCGAGATCGGAGGTCGCGGACGATATCTCGGAGAAGGTGAGGACCCCGATCTGCTGTCCCTTCGACAGCAGGTTCTTGACCTCTTCGAGCTCTTGCAGTTCGACCACTGACATGTTGCCTTCCGTTTCGTCTCCTCGAACGAGCCCCCGCGTACCCCGGCGGCGAGGGGGCCCGGGTAGCGACTACAGCGAATCCAGCCAACGGTTACGGCCGAGAGCCCCCCAACCTGACAGGACGCTCACGACACCTGACCGTATTGCGCTCACATGCTACCGCGCTGTCGCGCCGTTTCCGGCGAATGTCGGCGCCTCGACGCGCAGGTGACGCAATTTCGGCGATGATGGTCCGGTGAGCGATCCGAGCCGAGACGACAGCCCTCGCGAGGATCTCGACGAGCGCCGCAGCGTGCTCTCCGAGCTTCCTCACACGCGTCCGCAGCGTCCGAGCCGCCGCCGCGCGGACGCGCGTGCGCGCGTGTCCGAGCCGCGCCGACCGGCGAAGGAGCACTCAGTGACGCTAGAGCGCCCGGCGAAGCCGGATAGCCCAGCGAAGCCGAAGCGCTCGGCGACGCCGAAGCGCTCGGCCAATCCGAAGGGGCCGGCGAAGACGACCGCCCCGTCACAGGCAAGCGCCGGCACGGCAGCGAGGAGCACGGCCCGCAAGCGCGCAGCGAAGGCGGCCTCCGAGACCTCCGCGGCGCTGCGCCGGCGCAGCGCATCTCGGGCGCAGCGCGCCGCCGGAGCGCAGCAGCCTGACGCGTCGGCGCGTCAGGAGGCGCCTCGCCAGGGCTACGAGATCGACGTCGAGCTCGCCAACACCCCGGTCGCGCCGCCGAGCGGGATCGAGCTGCTCGGCGCGCTCGCGGAGCTCGCAGGCGAGCTCGCGAACAGCGGGATCGCGGCCGGCGGGCGGCTGCTGAAGGGCGCAGTCTCCCGGCTGCCCGGATCCTGACCTGTATACTGGCGCTCACGCCGAGCTCCTGCGACGCAGATCGCGGGGGACGGGGGACCCAATGCGGCCGGCAGAGCGGTCGCGGGGGCGAATCGGTCGATCGAGACCGTAGCGCTGGAGACCTCTTCAGCGCGAGCCCGTCAGCTCACCCCGCAGGCGTTGTGAGGATGCAAGCCACGGTGAAGAAGATCACGCTCTCAGCTGCGCTGCTCTGCGCGATCGCGTCAGCCTGCGCGACGTTCTTCCTGCAGGCGGCGAACGCGGCGGCCTCCACTGCTGCGACCGCCACCGGCGCGACTGCCGCGCCCACGGAGACGGCTGACACCAGCCGGCAGGGCGCGTCCGGCCAGCAGAGCGCCTCGGGCTCCCGCGAAGGCAAGGCGCTTGCGACCTGGTTCGGGCCTGGGCTCTTCGGCAACCGGACGGCCTGTGGCCAGGTGCTGACGAAGAGGCTCGTCGGGCTCGCAAACAGGACCCTTCCCTGCGGGACGCTCGTGAAGGTCTCCTTCCGCGGCCACGCGCTCACGATCCCGGTCGTCGACCGCGGCCCATATGGCCCGTTGCACGCGAGCTTCGACCTCACGCAGGCGGCCGCAGGCAAGCTGCACATGACCGAAACCTCTCGGGTCGCCGCGGCGATCGTCGGCCACATCGCGAACTCGCCGAGGCTCGGACTGCCGACGGCTTCGGGCACAGAGGCCAGCCGGACGGCGCCTCCCTCCGCGACCGCCGGCGGCGCGGCCGCGGGCTGAGCTCAGGCGGCGGGATCGCTGCCGTCG
>JBAIYK010000108.1:0-13072 GCA_037915935.1 Solirubrobacterales bacterium
GGAGAGCACCCGCCCGCCGCGGCCGAGCGTGACGCGCAGGATCGCGCTCTCCGAGAGCACGCCGCCGTCGGCGAGCGTGTGATAGCCGACGAAGTCGCCGAGCGAGTAGGCGATCAGCCGTCCGCCGTAGCGCTCGACGCCGCGAATCACGTGCGGTCCCGATCCGAGCACGATCGAGGCGCCGGCGTCGATGACGGCATGCGCGAATGCCCTCGGATCGCCGCGGTCCTCGCCGAGGTAGTGCTCGGAGCCGCGCGGCGTGTGCAGCTCGTCGGCGCCCTCGGCGCCCGCGTGGATGATCACGACGACGAGCGAAGCTCTCTTTCGCGCTCGCCTGACGAGCGCCTGCGCCGCGGGGATGTCGAGCAGGTTCGCGTCGTAGGGATAGGGCGCGAAGCCGACGAACGCGACCCGCTCGTGCTTTACGCGCAGGACGCTGATCTCGCCCGGCAGCCCGGTGTGCGCGATCCCCGCGCGGTCGAGCGCCGCGATCGTCTGTCGACGGCCTGCGGGGCCGTAGTCGAGAGAGTGGTTGTTCGCCTGGTTCAGGAGGTCGAAGCCGAGCGCCCGCAGCTGGCCTGCCGTCGACGGCGGCGCCTGGAAGGCGAAGCACTCGCCGCCGCCGATCCCTCCGCACTTCGAGGCTCCTCCGGTCGACAGCGTCCCCTCGAGGTTGCCAGCGGTGAGGTCGGCGTTGCGCAGCAGTCCTCGCACCGGCGCGAGCGCGCGCGCCAAACCACCAGGCGGCAGCCCCCGCTGCGTGCTGAGCGCGATGTCCCCGACCCAGTCGAGCGTGATCGGACGAGCCGGCTGCAGGGCCGCTCCCGCTCCGCCGGCGGTCGAGGTCGGGCTGCGCTCCCCGGCGCGCGGATCAGCTGGCCTCGAAGCGGCGAGCGGGATCAGCGGTCCGAAGCACAGCAGGGAGGCAGCGACTGCGACTGCGGCGAGCGCTCGTGAAGGGGAACGGCGACTCTCTGCCCTCCACCGTCTCCCGAGCTGGCCGAGCGCGCGCCCCGCCGAACAGAAGAGACCGCGCATCAGATGCCCTTCCCGCGCACGAACCTGCCATAGGTCATATCGCGGCCTGAGATAGGCCGCATTGCGGCCTATCGAGGCTCGTGGGCCTATCGAGGTCCGCGAGTGGCCGGCGGCTCGGCGACGGGGCAGGCGCCCGGCCTCGCGGCCTTTGCCCACGGATCGCGCCGAGCCGTCCGGCCAAGGGTCAGCGGTTCGACGGCGCGGCGCTGATCTGTCCGAGCGCCGACCTGCTGTCCTGTTCGCGGGCGAGGTCGCCGAGCGAGACGATCCCGACCACTTCCCCGTCCCGCACGACCGGCGCTCGCCGCACCGCCGCCTCCCGCATCAGCGAGACGGCCTCTTCCACGCTGTCGTTCGGGCTGAGCGTGCGCAGCTCCTTGCTCGCCACCTCGCCGACCTCCATCGCTTCGGGGTCGCAGTTGTCGGCGACGGCGCGAACCGTGATGTCGCGGTCGGTGAGGATTCCGCACAGCCGGTCGCCCTCCGTGACGACGACATCGCCGATGTCCTTCTCGCGCATGAGCTGTGCAGCCTTCCGCAACGACGCGTGCTGATCTACCGTCGCGACGTCGGTGGCCATCAGCTCGCTCACCTGGGACGCCATTCGATCACCTCCTTCCACAGGGATCAGATCCAGGCTTCACCTACCCTCCGGCGCTGCGGACAAACTGGGACCGGCCGGCGCACGAGGAGGGACTGCCCGGAGCACGAGCGGGACCTGCCCGGCGGACGGACGGAGACCGCCTCGTTGAGGAACGGGGACTCGTCCGGCGGGCATGCGGGTAGCTCTCCTGCTGGATGGGCACGTTCAACGACGTCACCGAGGAGACGCTTCGCGGTCTTGCGGAGCTGCGCGCGGAGGACGAGACCGTCCTCAGCCTCTACCTCGACCTCGATCCGGCGCAGTTCGCGACCGCGCCGGCGCGCGCGAGCGAGATCGACTCGCTGCTGGACCGGGCCCATCGCGAGATCGAGGGCGGGGAGCGGCCGCGCTCGGAGCGGCTTGCGCTGCGCGCCGCGCTGCAGCGCGCCCGGGAGACGCTGAAGTCGGTCAGCTCCCTCGCCCAGGGCGCTCGCGCGCTCGCGCTGTTCGTGTGCGAGCCGCTGGGGCTGATGCGCGTCCTGCGGCTCTCGCAGCCGTCCGCGAGCGCGGTCGTGATCTCCGACGCGCCGTTCATCGCCCCGCTCGTCGAGCAGGGCCCCGCCGGGCGGGTGTGCGTCGCGCTCGTCGACGAGCGCTTCGCGCGGATCCTGCGCGGGTCGGCCGAGCGCCTGCGCGAGGCGATCTCCTTCGGTGACCCCGTCCACGGCCGCCACGATCAGGGCGGCTGGTCGCAGGCGCGCTACCAGCGCTCGATACAGGAGGACGTCGATGCCCACCTGCGCCGCGTCGCGCGCTTGCTGCACGACCTGCTGAGGATCGCACCCTACGACCGTCTGTTGATCGCCTGCGCCGAGCCGCTGTGGCCGCGAATGGTCTCGAAGCTCCACGCCGACGTGCAGGCGCGCCTGCGCGAGGAGCGGCTGTCGATCGAAGTGAGCGATGCGAGCGTGAGCGACGTCGAGCGCGCCGCCGAGCCCGCGCTCGCGGCAGAGCGGCGCGCCTACGAGGACGCGCTGTTGCGGGAGCTGCGCGAGCACCGCGCGCGCGACGGCGACGAGCGCGCGGTCGCCGGTCTCGAGGGCGTGCTGCAGGCGCTCGTGCAGCGGCGCGTGCGGGCGCTGCTCTACGACGCGGGGCTGAAGGCGACGGGCGTGCTCTGCCCGCGCTGCGGCTGGATGGGCGCCGCGGGCGAGCGCTGCCCGGCCGACGGCGAGCGGCTGCAGGACCGCGAGGACATCGTCGAGGAGGCGCGGCAGGCGGCCGTGAGCCAGGCCGCCGAGGCGCTCCCGCTGCGCGATCGCCCCGAGCTCGGCCCGCTTGGCGGGATCGCGGCGACGCTGCGCTTCTGAGGCCCGCTGAAGACAGGTCCTGCGGCTCTGGCAGGCAAGGGCGCCGTGAGCCCCGAGTAGGCTGCGCCTGTGAGCGTCGAGCGCGAGATCGTCGAGGCCCCCGCGGCGCCGGCCGCGGTCGGCCCCTACAGCCATGCGGTGCGCAGCGGCGGCCTGCTGTTCTGCTCGGGGCAGATCCCGCTGCACCCGGACACCGGCGAGCTCGTCGGCGCGACCGCCGCCGAGCAGGCGCTTCGCTGCCTGCAGAACCTGAGCGGCGTCTGCGATGCGGCGGGCACGTCGCTGCAGCGGGCGCTGCGGATCACGATCTACATGACGGACCTCGACGCCTTCGGCGAGGTGAACGAGGTCTATGCGTCCTTCTTCTCCGCGCAGCCTCCCGCGCGGGTGACGGTCGGCGTCGCGGCGCTCCCGAAGGGCGCGCAGGTCGAGATGGACGCGATCGTCGCGCTCTGATGGGCTGTCCCGCGCATGGCGGCAACGGACGACATCCTCACCTCGACCGAGGCTGGCGGGAGGGTGATCCGCGGCAGCGCCGCACGCGCGATCGCGAACAGCGCCGGCATCCTCGTCGGGCTTGGCACCGCGGCGCTGCTGCTGCGATATCTCGGCGTCGCGGAATCGGGGCACTACGTGACGGTGATGTCGCTCGTCGCGATCGCGGGCAGCATCACTGACAACGGGCCCAACATCACCGCTAGCCGTACCCTCGCCCTGCGCGAGCGCGCCGCTCGTCCCGCCCTGCTCGCGAACCTCGCAGCTCAGCGGATGATCACGACGCCGTTCGTGATCGCGCTGTTCGTGCTCTTCGCCGTGCTCGCCGGCTATCCCCAACGGATGGTGCTGGGCACCGTGCTCGCGGGCGCCGGCCTCTACATGGTCTCCGTCGCGGACGGAGTGCTGCTGATGCTGACGGTCGAACTGCGCAACGCCTGGCTCGCGTTCGTCGACTTCCTCAAGCAGGCCGTGACGCTGCTCGGCGTCGCGGCGCTCGTCGCCCTCGGGGCGCGGCTTGCGCCGTTCTTCGCCGTCCAGATCGTCGTCGGGGCGGTGGTGGTCGCGCTCGCCTCCGCGCTCGTCGGCCCGCAGCCGTTCCTGCGTCCGCGCCTCGACCGGGTCGAGCAGCGCTCGCTGCTGAGCACGGCGCTGCCCGTCGCGACGGTGTTCGTGCTCGGGCAGGTCTACTTCCGGATCGTGATCGTGTTGATGTCGCTGATCTCGAATGCGCGGCAGACGGGCTACTTCGGCGGATCGCTGCGTGCGATGGAGGCGCTCGTCAACGTCCCGATCCTCGTCGCCGGCGTCGCGCTGCCCGTGCTCGCCGCCGCTGCGCGCGACGATCGCGCGCGCCTGCGCTATGCGATCAGGGGCATGAGCGAGGGCGCGATCGTCGCCGGCGTGCTCGTGATAATCGTGACCGCGCGCGCGGCCGCGCCCGTGATGGCGCTGATCGGAGGCGCCCAGTTCCGCCCCTCGGGGGAGGTCCTGCGCATCCAGGTGATCGCGCTGCTGTTCATCGCGCTCTACCAGATATGGACGGTGGCGCTCGTCGCGGTCGGCCGCCAGCGCGATCTGATCTTCACGAACGTCGCCGGGCTGCTCGGCGTGCTGCTGTTCGCGAGCGTGCTCGTGCCGCTGCTCGGCGCGAAGGGCGGCGCGCTCGCAAGCGTGCTCGGCGACGTGCTGCTCGCCTGCCTCATCTACAGCAGGCTGCATGCCGCGATCGGGGGGGTGAAGGTGAGCGCCGGCTTCATCGCGAGGGTGCTGCTTGCCGCTGCGCTGGCCGCCGGGCTGCTGCTCCTCCCCGGTCTGCCGGACCTGCTCGCCGCTGCGCTCGCGGGCGCGTTCTTTCTCGGATTCGGCCAGCTGATCGGGATGCTGCCGGCGGAGCTGCGCGCCGCATTCCGCTCGCGCAAGCTGCGAGGCCGCGTGCGGGGTTGAGCGGCGAAGAGCTCGGCCGCTCCATCGCCTGAGCGGGGAACGCAGCGCCTCGCTCAGTCGCCGCCCGCCGGCTTCGCAGCGACGGCGTGCAGGAAGTCCCCGCTTCGCAGGAGGAGATCGAGCGAGCGGGTGAGCAGCGAGAGCGGGACCGACGCGAGGTAGCCGGCCCACAGGGCGAGGCCGCTCCTCGTCAAGCACCGGCCGAAGAGCAGGTACTGCAGGCTCCAGGTCGTCGTTATGAACGGGGTGCCCGCCCGCGTCTCGACTTCGGCGAAGCCCGCTCCCTGCAGCGCGGCGCGCAGGCCCGCGACGCTGAAGTGCGTGCGGTGGCGGGGCAGTTCGAGCGGAAACCAGCGTCCGCCGAACGCGCGCCGCTGCCAGGAGTCGAAGTTCGGGACGATGACCGCGACGCGCCCTCCAGGGCGCAGGGCGGCATGGACCTTCCGCAGGTCGAGGCGCGGGCTCGGAACGTGCTCGAGGGAGTGCCGGAAGACGGCCGCGTCGACGGACTGCGGCTCGAGCGGGACGGTCTCGAGCGTTCCCACCCGCGCTTGCACGCCCCGCAGCTCCGCGATCGCGGCGGCCTCCTTCGCGGGCTCGACGCCGATCGCGCGCCATCCGGCCTCTATCCATGCGGCCGCGAGATCGCCGCGCCCACAGCCGACGTCGAGCAGTACGCCCGCGGGCCGCTGCCGCAACGGGGCGAGCGGGAAGCGGCGGTCGCGGCCGCGTTGCACGTTGCGCATCACGGCCGCGAGCGGCCCCCGCGGAAGCGCGTACGGCGCGTAGGCGTCGGGGTAGTAGCCGGCGATCTCGCTCGCCTCCGCAGGCGGGAAGGTCGTCCCCGACCCGCAGGCGAGGCAGCTGTAGACCTCGAAGCTGCCAGGGACGCCGTGCATGCGGTCGCGCCCGCGCAGCGTCGGCGCTGAGGCGAGCGCGCCTTCGCACGCGAGGCAGCTGCCGTGGGCGGAGGAGGCGCCGGAGCCGAGCGAGGTCTGTGGAGCGACGGCCATCGGCGGCCCAAGATAGTTCGATCGCATGCGCCGCGCGAGCGGCGCCGGAAAGGCGCAGGACGGCTGGCGCGACCCTGGCCCGCGAGCAGGCCGCCTTCCTGTCCGAGCCGATGGGCCTCCACGTCCGAGCCGATGGATCGCTGCTTGCGGCACCGGCGCACCTGAGGAGTCGGAGACATCGCAGGTCGACCTCGATTCGGCGCAGAAGCCTTGCCGGCGCTGGGGTTCCGCGGCCCGCGGCACGAGCGTGGCGGCCGTGTGCGAGCGTGGCTCAGACCTCGCGATATGTTCGCAAGGCAGGCCCGGGCCGCCGCAAGCGGACGGTCGCATTCAGCCGCCTCGGCGAACGCGGGAGAGCTTCGGTCCCAGGCGATGGGCTGCGTCCACCAGGTCATACAGACGTTTCCAACCGCATCGAGCTCGCAGCCATGCACGAGAGAGATCCACGAACGAAGGGCTCTGGCGCACCTGCCCGCAGGGCGCCCGCGAGCGGCCGATCGTCTTGCTTCGGCCGATCGTCTTGCTTCGATTCGCGGGGCGGCAAGGGACGATGAGAAAGGCGATCGTCACGTTCGCCCTCGGCTTCGCGCTGATCGCCGCGGTCGCGGCCGTGACGCTCGCGAAGGCGCCGCCGCGGCTCGTGAAGATCGCAGCGCCCGGGGCGCCGGCCGTGAACGGCAGCGGCGCGAACGCGCTCTTCCAGACGACGGGCTATCACACCGTATGCCAGCAGCACGAAGCGCTGCCGGCGGGCATCACGGACTTCCGCGTCGGCATCTGGGCGTTCTACGGCTCGCGCCTGCGGGTCGCGGCGTACGAAGGCTCGCGGCTGCTGACGGAAGGCACGCACAACGCATCCTGGACCGGGACGGTGGCGACTGTGCCGGTGAAGCCGCTCGCGCATCGGGCCGCTGACGCGACCGTCTGCGTCGCGATCGGGCCGACGAGCGAGCCGATGCTGCTGCTCGGGGGCCACACCCCGAGCGCCCAGGGCGCGACGTTCACGAACGGCGGGATCCCTCGCGGCGGCGCCGTGAAGGCCGGCGCGCAGCGCCTCGAAGGCAGGGAGTCGATCGAATACCTCGCGCCTGGGCGGCGCTCCTGGTGGTCGCAAGCGCTCTCGGTGGCGCGCCGCCTCGGGCTCGGTCGCGCCTACAGCGGCACGTGGATCGCGCTGCTGATCGCTCTCATGATGGCGGCCGTCGCGGTGCTCGCGGTTAGGGTGTCGCTACAGGAGCTGAAATGAGCAGGGCTCCGGTACAGCGGCCGCGGCCGGGCAAGGCGTCGAGGTCGTTCGCGCGCCGCCAGCAGCTGGAACGCGAGCGTGCGAGTCGCAGACGGGCCGCGCAGCGGCGCAGCAGGCAGCCGGTCGACCTGCGCACGCTGGTCAGGCGCGTGCCGAAGGCCGCCTGGATATGCGCGCTGATCGCGTTCCTCAACGCGACCGCATGGTCTGTGATCACGCCGGCCTTCCAGGGCCGCGACGAGATCGACCACTACGCCTACGTCGAGACGCTCGCCGAAATGGGATCGCTGCCGCACCGCAACCCGGCCAACCCGTACACCTACTCTCCCCAGGAGCAGACCGTCAGCGAAGCGCTCCACTACGGGGAAGTGCGGTTCTCTCCTCAAAACCAGTCGATCAAGACGGTCGCCCAGCAGAAAGCGCTGATCGCGGCCGTGAACAAGAAACTCTCGCTGAAGGACGGCGAAGCGGGCGGCGCGTCGTCCGAGCCGCCGCTGTTCTACGCGCTGCAGACGATCCCCTACGCGCTCGGCTCGGGGAACATCCTCGCCCAGATCCAGCTGATGAGGCTGTTCGACGCGCTGATGGGAGCGGTCACCGCGCTGCTCGTCTTCTTCTTCCTGCGCGAGGTGCTGCCAGGCGTGCCCTGGGCGGCGACAGTCGGCGCGCTCTGCGTCGCGCTGCAGCCGACCTTCGCCTTCACGACTGGCAGCCTCAATCCCGACGCGTTGCTCTACCCGCTCTGCGCCGCGACGTTCCTGTGCCTCGCGATCGGCTTCAGGAGGCGGCTGACCAACGGCGTCGCTGTCGCGCTCGGGCTCGTGATCGTGGCGGGGTTCCTCACCTACTACAGCTTCATCGGGGTCGCGGTCGGAGCGTTCGTCGGCCTCGCCGTGCTCGGCTGGCGCGACGCGAGGGCGCGAGGCCGGGCCGCCTGGAAAGCGCCGGCGCTTGCGTTCGGCATCGGCGTGAGCCCGGCGGCGCTCGACCTCGTCGCGAAAACCCTCTCGAAAAGCTCGGCGTTCGGGCAGGCCTCGACCGTCGGCGGCACGGTCCATCTCACATCGCTCTTCAGCGTGATCAGCTACGTCTGGCAGGTCTTCCTGCCGCGCCTGCCCGGCATGACGCACTACTTCGAAGGCATCTCGACCTGGCGGGAAGTGTGGTTCGACCGCTCCGTCGGCCTCTATGGCTGGATGGACACGATGTTTCCGGAATGGGTCGACAACGTCGCGCTGTTCTTCGCCGGCGCGATCCTGATCCTGTGCGGCAGGGAGCTCGTCCGGCGACGTGCCGCGATCAGGGCGCGCTGGCCGGAGCTTGCGAGCTACGCGGTGATCACGCTCGCCGTGCTCGTGATGCTCGGGATCACCTCCTACCAGGAGGACATCGTCACGAAAGAACTCGCGATCGGCGAGCCGCGCTACCTGCTGGAGGTGATCCCGCTGCTCGGCGTCGTGATCACGCTCGCTGTTCGCGGCGCGGGCAGGCGCTTCGTCCCGATCGCCGGGGCAGCGATGGTCGTCCTGTTCCTCGGACACGACATCTTCAGCCAGCTGCAGCTGATCTCCCGCTACTACGGCTGAGCGCTCCTGGGCGCGGGAGTCGGAGACGTTGCGAGCAGCCTGGACGCAGCGGCGCTGGCGCAGCGGCGCCGCCGATTGGCGCCAAGGCCCGATTGCGCTCAAGATGGAGCCACCTGTGAGCGAGCCATCCTTATACCTGGCCGTCGTGCCCGCCTTCAACGAGTCGGCGACGATCGCGAGCGTCGTGGACGCGCTGCGCAGGCACGCGCCGCAGTTCGACACCCTCGTCGTCGACGACGGCTCGACCGACGGCACGGCGCTGCTCGCGCGCGAGGCGGGGGCGCGGGTGGTCAGGCTGCCGTTCAACGTCGGCATCGGCGGAGCGGTGCAGACGGGGTTCGTATACGCGCGCGAACACGGCTACGACTACCTCGCCCAGGTCGACGGCGACGGGCAGCACGACTCGATCGAGCTCGAGCGGCTGATCGCGGCGATGTCCGAGGAGCCGGTCGACGTCGTGTGCGGGTCGCGGTTCCTCAACGACGAGCACCACTATCCCGCCCCGCTCAGCCGCCGCACCGGCATCCACATCTTCTCGTTCCTGCTCTCGCGCATCGTCGGCGCGAGGGTGAGCGATCCGACGTCGGGCTTCCGTCTCTACAACCGCAAGGCGATCGAGCTCTTCGCCCACCACTATCCGCACGACTATCCCGAGGTCGAGGCGGTGCTCCTGCTCCACCATCACCGCCTGCGCATGCGCGAGGTGCCGGTGAGGATGTACGTGCGCGGCGGGGGGATCTCCTCGATCGGCGCCGGACGGGCCGCCTACTACATGGTGAAGGTGCTGCTCGCGCTGTTCGTGGGGCTCGGCCGCCGCCGCGTCGCCGTGAACCTCGAGGCCGCGGTGGCAGAACCGAAGCAGGCGATCTGAGGGGATGCAGGCGCGCGTACAGCTGGTGACGATCGTCGGCGCTGCGCTGCTGCTGCTGGCGGTGCTCGAGATGGTGCGACGGCGGCGGTTGATGGAGCGCTACGCGCTGCTGTGGCTGCTCTCCGCGGTCATCGTGCTCGGGCTCTCGATCTGGAGCGGCGCGCTTGCCCGCATCAGCCACGCGATCGGGATCATCTATCCCCCGAACGCGCTCTTCTTCATCGCGATCACCTGCATAGTGCTGCTGCTGCTGCACTTCTCCTCGGTGCTCTCGCGCCTCAGCGACCAGACCGAGACGCTCGCGCAGCGCCAGGCGCTGTTGGAAGAGCGATTGCGCCGGCAGGAGGTGCACGAGGAGGCCGGCGGCGCGCCGCAGCGCACGCGACCACTCGTGCCTGAGCCCGCGCAGGGAGGCAACGGCCGCAGGCCGCTGGACGCCGAGAAACCAGCGCGGGCTCGAGCGCAGGAGCCTCGGCGGCCGGAAGCGGGCCTGAGCGGTTCGGGGTTGGAGCGGGCGAGGCTGGAGCGCGTCCCCGGCGACTGAATCAGAACGAAGGATCGGCTAGCGCAAATTGCCTGCGCTTCGCCCCTGCCAGAGCCGTGCCGCGGGCACCACATGAACATCGTCGCCGTAGGTGAATGCGCGTGCGCCCGTGTAGAGGACGACGCCTCCGAGAAACTGGCTTGCGAGCTTGCGACGCAAGTTGCGCAGGCTGCGCAGCTTGTCGGTGGATATGCGTGAGGCCGCCGTCACCTCCACGGCGACGACGTGGCCGTCTTCGCGTTCGAGCACGAGATCGACCTCGTCGCCGTCGTGAGTGCGCCAGTGGCCCTGCTGCACCGGCGACTGCAGCCAACCCACCTGCTTGGACACCTCGCCGATCACGAACGTCTCCAGCAGGTGCCCGAACTCGCTGAGCGCCGTCGCCGTCGCCTGCGCGAGCTTCGGCTCGGTGACGCGCATCAGGCGACCTGCGAGTCCACTGTCGAGGACGTGCAGCTTCGGCGCTGCGCCGACACGCGAGCCGAGCGTCGTGCCCCAGGCCGGCAGCTGATAGACGAGAAAGACCGCCTCCAGCAGCTTCGTGTAGTTCTCGGCCGTCGACTTCTGCATGTCGATCGCCGCGGCGGCCTTCGCGATGTTGAGCAACTGTGCGGTCTGGCTCGCAAGCTGACGCAGCAACAACGGCAGTTGCCGACGTTGACGCACGCGCGTGAGCTCGAGGACGTCGCGTTCGACGACGAGATCGACGTAGTCGTCGAACCAGCTCGCGCGTTCGCTCGGGCGGCTGCGCCGCAGCACCGACGGAAATCCCCCGGCGAGGACGCGACGGATGTACTCGTCGCGACGGACGGCCGGACTTCGCGGGTCCACGAGCGCGGAAGGGTCGTTCAGGAGGACCTCGACGAAATCCTCGCGCGCTTCCGCAACCTCGCCCTGCGACAGCGGCAGGACGCTCACGCGATGCGCTCTGCCGGTGAGCGCCCTGGCTGCGACGGGCAGCGTCTCGTAGCGCGTCGACCCGGTGAGGACGAACCTGCCCGGCGCGCCGTCGCGGTTCAACTCGGCCTTGATTGCGTCCAAGAGCTCGGGGACATGTTGGAACTCGTCGATCAGCACCGGGGCATCGCCTTTGACGAAGAGCGCAGGATCGGCTCGTGCCGCGTCTCGCGTGGGCAGATCGTCGAGGTCGACGATCTCTCGGCGATGAGCGCTTCCCAATGCTCGCAGCAGTGTGGACTTGCCCACCGTGCGGGGACCTTCGAGCACGATGACGGGCTCGATCGAGAGTTGCTCTCCGATCACGTCGGCCAGTCGGCGGGGCACGATCTTCGAGAGCGTCGTTGGCACGGTGGGAGCATATACGAATTCCGCAACACGAGGGCGCTTTTTTACGCATCACGAGCCTCTTAGGATCCGTTTCTCGAGGTGGTTTTCTTCCGCAATTCGAGCTAAGCTGCCCGTTCCGCGGGCCCGCTTGCAGCGTCATGTAGTCGGCAAGCAGCGCTCTCGGCGCGTCGATAACCTCGCGAGTCCGACCTTCGCCTCTTCTTGAACTTCGCCACCGACATCGCGGAGCGCGCGCCGGCCGACGGCGTCGCGCTCGTCGAGCTGACGCGCGCCGGCAACCGCCGGTGCTGGACTTTCGCCGAGGTGACGCAGCGCTCTGCGGCGCTCGCGGGCAAGCTCGCCTCGCTCGGAGTGAAGCGCGGCGATGTCGTGATGACGCTGATCGGCAACCGCTGCGAGTGGGTGTTCGCGATGCTCGCCTGCTTTCGGATCGGCGCCGTCGTGCTGCCCTGCACCGAGCAGCTGCGTGCGAAGGACCTGCGGCTGCGGATCGAGACGGCCGCCCCTGTCGTGATCCTCGCCGACGAGCGCAACCGCGCCGAGCTGGAGGCGGCGGGCGCCGGCCGCGAGGACGGAACCCTGGTCCTGCTCGTCCCCGACGAGAGGCTGTTCGACTCGCCGCCCGCTGCGGCGGTCGCGCTGGAGGGAGACGACCCTGCGCTCATCACGTTCACGAGCGGCACCGCTGGAGAGCCGAAGGCGGTGCTGCACGCCCAGCGCTACCTGTTCGGCCAGCGCCTGCAGGCGGAGGGCTGGCTCGCGCCGCCGCGTGGCGGCCTCGTCTGGTGCACGGCGTCGAGCGGCTGGTCGAAGTCGGCCCGCAACGCGTTCATCGCCCCCTGGCTGATGGGCGCGAGCGCGCTCCTGCACGACGCGCGCTTCGATCCGCACGAGCGCCTGCAGATCCTCGCGCAGGAGCGGGTCGACGTGCTCTGCATGGCCCCGACCGAGTACAGGATCCTCGCGAAGCGCGCGACGCTCGGGGCGCTGCCCGGCGTGAAGCAGCTCGTCGCGGCGGGCGAGGCGCTCGATCCAGAGGTGCTGCGAGCCTGGCGGGAGGCGACGGGCCTCGCGATCAGGGACGGCTACGGGCAGACCGAGACGGGGCAGCTGACGGCGAACCCGCCGGATCGCGAGCCGCGCCCGGGGTCGATGGGCCTGCCGCTGCCGGGCGTGCGCCTGCTCGTCCAGGACGGCGAGCTGCTGCTCGATCCGCAGACCGTCCCGACCTTCTTCCTGCGCTACCTCGGCGAGCAGCCTCCGCAGGGGATGTGGCGGACGGGCGACCGCGTGCGAGAGGACGAGGACGGCTACCTCTTCTTCGAGGGCCGCGAGGACGACGTGATCATCTCCGCCGGCTACCGCATCGGCCCCTTCGAGGTCGAGTCCGCGCTCGTCGCGCACCCGGCCGTCGCGGAGGCGGCGGCGGTCTCCGCGCCCGACCCCGAGCGGGGGCAGGTCGTGCGCGCGATCGTCGTGCTGCGCGATGGCTACGTGCCGAGCGGTGAGCTGGCCCGTGAGCTGCAGGACCATGTGAAGTCCGTCACCGCGCCCTACAAGTACCCGCGGATC
>JBAIYK010000134.1:0-18518 GCA_037915935.1 Solirubrobacterales bacterium
GGTCGCGTCTCAGGTTCCGGGTGAAATTGCTTGGGGCGTAGCTCCGCTGGGGTGGATGTTATGCGGCGATTGCTTCCTCGGTGTCGGTGGTGATGGGCGGGGTTTGGGTGTGATGCTGCTCGTGGCGTAGCCGTTCGATCTCGGCGACGGTCTTCGGTGTCATCTGCACTCCGCGCCATGCGCGGCTGGAGAGCTCGAGCACCGCCCAGATCAGCGAGAGAGCGGAGGTCTCGCCGGGGAAGCGGCCGATCACCTTGGTGCGGCGGCGGACCTCCACGAATGTTCTCTCCAGCAGGTTTGTGCTCCTGACGCGCTTGCGGTGCTCTGCGGGGAACCGCAGGTGCGCGACGAGCGCATCCAGGTCGCGTTCGATCACGGCCATCGCGGAGGGGTAGGCGCCGCGGTACTCGCCGGCCAGCGCTTGCAGTTGCTGGCGGGCCTCGCCAGCCGAGCGGGCTTCGTCGAAGATCCTCCACCATCTGGACTTGACCTCGGCGTGGTGGCGTTCGGGTAGCTTGCTGTTCACGTTTCTGAGCGCGTGAACGGTGCAGCGCTGCTCGATCGCGCTGGGCCAGAGCTCGGCCACGGCCTTCCAGATGCCAGGAGCGCCGTCGGCGATCACCAGTGCCGGGGCGCGCAGGCCGCGATCGACCAGGTCGCGTCCGAATGCGAGCCAACTCTCATAGCTCTCACGCGATCCAAGCGCCAGGCCGAGCAGCACCTTTGAGCCCTGCAGGGTCACGCCCCAGCAGACCAGGACGCCCTCCGCCGGGGCGTCGTCGGGACGCAGCTTCAAATAGATCGCGTCCAAGAACAGGTAGACGATGTCGTGCTCCTCCAGGCGCCGCTCGCACCATTGCCGATATCGCTCGCGGGTGTCCTGGCAGACTCGCGAGACGGTGCTCTTGGAAGCGACCTGCTCCTCGAAGACCTCCTCCAGCGCGGCCTCCACGTCGCGGGTCGAGAGGCCCCGCAGGAAGCTGCTGATCACCAGCGACTCCAGAGCATGCGTGCGCGTCACGCGCTTGCCGAGCACCTTGCTCTCGAAGGCGAGCTTGCCCGCGTCACGGACCCTTGGGCGCTCCAACCGCACCGGGCCGCTCGTCGTCTTGACCGTTCTCGGCTCGTATCCGTTGCGGTGGCTGACCGGCTCCCCAGCACGCTCGTAGCGCGCCCTGCCAAGGAACTGCGTGACCTCATCCTCCAGCGCCTGCTGCAAAATCAGCCGTGCTCCCAGCCTGCCGATCATCTCGATCGGGTCCTGCTCGCCAGCCATACCGGCCAGCGCCTCATCCAGCTCGCAGCGAAACCTCTCGCTCGGGGCTACCTTCCTCATTGCGGGCGTACCTCCAACGCTTCGACTTGCAGGTCAAAGCGGAGGCTACGCCCGCATCAAATCCCCCGGATCACGAGACGCGACCGAGAACCTTCTCGATGCCGCCACAAATCACAGAATCACGAGCAGCGAGATCATGCGGGTCACTGTCTTCAGGCGTGTTGACTTCGGCCCAGCCGTTGCTGCGCGCATCCCTTGGACGGGTAAAGCCGGATGGCATTCTGACCAGGTTCTCAAGAGATCGATCGCCGAATTGGATCTCGTAGTTCGGTCCATACATCGGCGGAACGCTGTCCTTGTAGATGAGTGGAAAGACCGCTTCGGCAACCTCATCCACAGCTGACTTAGCGATCATATGCAACAAGCAGTGAAGCTGCACGAGCGATAGCTGCATGCGAGTCTCGTCACGTTCGTTACCAGGGTCGTCCCGTTGCTCTATGAGATCGAAGATCAGCAAGACGCAGGAACCAAGCGTGAGATATGGGGGAAGCTGAAGCGTAACCTGCGCCTTCAAAGTAGAGTCTGTGCCTTTGATGGTCCCCCAATCGCGCTTTAGGGTCGCGAGTCGGCCGCTGTTTGGGCTCACACGCTCCCACGCAGAGAATACGTCCTTTGAATGGTCGTTCCCATGAGCAGCCATCCACCTCTCGATGCTAGACGTGGCAAGTGAGCTTTGCAGCGCGTCCTTGATGGACGAGTTCAATTCTGCGTCAGATGGCGAGTCAGCTCCCGCAACGACAGCACGCAGGACGCACCCATCTTCGCCGTAGCTGAGCGGAGCTGCGTGTTGACGTATGAGAACCTTGTTAACAAGCGGGTTTGTGACGCCAAGCTCCGCGAGGTCGGCCTTTCGCTTAACCATCGCAGCGAGCAGGGAATCACTACTGCCGGAAGACCGTATATGCCGTCCTGCATGAACACCATGACCGGCCTGTATAGGTCCGGCTGAGTCGATGTCGCCCCCGGCCCTGATCTCGTGACCGGCAGTTATCCCGCTAGAGGCCCAAGGCTTACCGGCATCGTTCCACGGAGGCCACCTGAGGAGAGGTGCCAGCATCAAATAGACGCCCACAACGGCTATTGCGGCTACGAATGGCCATGAAAGCCCCGCCAGACCCGTAACCAAGGCCGCGCCTGCGATAAAGATCCCGATCGCGCTCCACGGCCCTTTGTCATCAGCGGTCGGATGCCAACGCATAACCCCAGACCCTACGACTTGCTGGCGTCGGAAGCCCACCCGCGCACAATGGGCGATGGGCGACTACGAGCCGCGCACTACGCGCCAGTGGCACCGTCATGCCCGACGCGCTCGATAGTCGCCGCGAGGTCGCTGAAGGGCACAGGATCGGCGTGCTTGCGCACCCAGGCGATGCTCACGCTCTTGTAGGCGCACTCGCGCACGCGCTCAGCCGCTACGACGTAGAACTCCCACTGCGAGATGTCGAGCACGTCGTAGCGTTGCGGGTCCGTGCAGGTCTGGACTGAGAACACGAACACGTCGGCACGGACTTCCGGCTTGGCGCCGAACTCGTTGGTGTTCGCATCCCAGGTGCGTGCGGTCACGCGCCCGAAGCTCAGCCGCGAGTGCGTGGCCTGCGCCCACGATTGCAAGTATCCGCTCGCCTTGACCTCGACCCGCAGACCCGAGCCAGTGGTCACGTCATGGTTGTCCCAGAGCCTCCGTCGCTTCTCGGTGCCGCCGAGCGCAAGTGCCACAAGGAACTCCGCCAGCACTCCGCGCTGTGTGTTGTCCCGCAGGTCGGAGAACGCCCAACGCCAGAAGTCCAGCACCGTCGCATCGGCACCAACGAAGCGATCTGTGCCCTCAAGCGCCTGCGGTGGCGATGGGACGAGCCAGCCTTCAGGAGTCGCAGCCATGCTTTGACCATATCCGGCGTGACTCGGCAGGAAGGCATCGGCAACCCGATCGCTGCAGCCCGTCATCGCCGGTGAGGTTCGACGTAGAGTTTCCGGTTCAGTGCGTCAGGCGAGCATCGACTACGACCAGCACGCCCCGGCATACCCGCGCCACCGACGCGCCGATCCGCGGATCGCTGCCCGCGTCCACGCGGCGCTCGGGGACGCACGCACCGTCCTGAACGTCGGTGCCGGCAGCGGGTCCTATGAGCCGACGGATCGCTACGCGCTCGCCGTCGAGCCATCTGCCGGGATGCGCGCTCAGCGCCCGCCCGATCTGGCGCCGGCGATCATCGCGAACGCCGAGGCGCTGCCGCTCGACGAGAACGCTTTCGACGCGGCAATGGCGATCATCACCTTGCATCATTGGCGCGACCCTGCCGCGGGCCTGCGCGAGCTGCGCCGCATCGCTCGTGGCCCGGTCGTCGTGCTTACCTTCGACGTCGACGTGCTCGCCGACTACTGGATGATCAGCGACTACCTGCCCGAGGCGCTTGCCGACGACCGCGAGCGGTTCCCGACGATCGACGCGATAGCCCACATTCTCGGCGCCGCCCGCGTCGAGGAGATCCCGATCCCGGCAGACTGCCAGGACGGCTTCTTCGAGGCGCACTACGCCCGCCCGGAGACGTACCTCGACCCGGCTCTGCGAGCCGCCCAGTCGATCTGGCCACGCCTGCCCGAGGGCGTCGAGCAACGCGCCCTCGCGGCGCTCCAAGCCGACCTTGCCTCGGGCGCGTGGGATGCGCGCCACGGCCACCTGCGCACCCAACCCACCTACGACGGCGGCCTACGCCTGGTCATAGGTGAGCATTCGGGTTCTTAAGAACTTGCCGAGGGAGCTGGTCCGACCAGAGATGCAAATGAGAGCGCCAACATCTACTGGAGTCGCCGCCGCGGACATCGCGAGCGACACGCAGGCTGCTCCAAGGTCCGATCCTCGGGAGCGGCGTGAGTGGCTGCGGTTTCTGGACCCGGTACTGGCAGATGAGATCCGCTGGGCCGGTGCGCTTTCATGTGAGGAACTGATCACGCTGACCGATCGCCCGCTGAAGGGTCGGGCGTCCGCCGAAACCATCCAGGAGTGGTGGGAGTATGCGCGGCGACGTGGATGGCTAGCGGCACATGAGGCCGATCGCTTTCAGCTCACCGACAGCGCCCGCGCTGATCTGCAGGCAAGACGAGAGTATCTATCGCAGCCAAATCCATTTGAGGGGGCCAAGGCCGTCGCTAAGTGGGGGCTTCCGGGGGTGCTCGGCGTGGCCGGCTATGCGGCCGGCTACGCGGCGGGAACGACGAGCCTTGTCGCGCTCGCGATCCTAGGGTTCTGCGTTGTTTTGGTCCTGGGGCTCGTTCTCGCCGGGATGATTATGCGATGGATCGATCGTCCAACAGAGCGTTGGGCGGCCCGCCGTGCGTGCGACTGGCTAGAAGGCAGACGCGTGCCGCTGACACTCGCGTTTCGTTCTGAAGTTCAAGGGCTGGTCGTGCGGCTATATGCGCCGTTGCCCGCTCAAATCGAAGAGCGTCCCTAGTCCTGGATCGCCAGCAGCTACGAGAGCGTCCGCCGCCAGCATACACTGGATGCCTATGTCAGAAGACGCGAGCACACCGCCCAACTCGGATCGCAAGCCGCCTCAGCCACCCCGACAGCGCGCGGCCAGGGACGGCGCGGGCGGCGCCGATGAGCGCGCCCCGCGCTCTGTCTCCGAAGTGGGCGCCGACGCTGTACAGCGCTCCCTGGCGTCCATCGCCGAGTCGGCGCGGGTCGCCGCCGGGAGGCACGCGCAGGGCGTCCTTGGCACGGCGCTCCAGGACGCCTCCGTCAGCGGGCGCCTTGTCAAGCAGATCGAGGCGATCGGCAAGCGCGTCGCCGGGCAGGCAGGTAAGGGGTGGGCCGAGGGGTTGAAGCACAGCCAGGCAGCCGACGTCGTTCGTGTCGCCGGGCTTTCGCCCTCCATCAACAAGCGCATGCAGGAGACGGTGGCGAGCACCGGCCTCGCGCAGGCGCGCCTGCCTATGCTGGCGGACACCGAGCGCATAAAAGCCGTGAGACAGGGCATCGCCCGCCAGCTCACTGTGACGAACGGCGTGGGCCTCGCCGAGCAGTGGACGGGCCGACATCTCAAGGCAATCACGGCCTTCCAGGAGACGTTGACACGGGCGACGCGGTTCCAGCGCATGATGGCCGAGGTCACGACGCCGCTCGAAGATATGGCGCGCATCGGCCTCTTGGCCGCCGCCGCCAACCGGCAACTCATGCGCTCGCCGCTCGCGGCCAAGGGGCTTTTCATGGGCGACAGGCTGGCGTCGATACTCGGCGAGTCGCGCGCCCTCGCCGGGCTGGCGGAGGCGGTGACAGCGCCGCTGGCGAAGCACATCGCCTCCCTCGGAGCTATCACCGCACCAAACCGCCTGTTGGACGCCTTCGAGCGGGAGCGCGAGATCGACGCGGCCATCGAACGCGCCGCGAAGAGGTGGGAAGCGAGCGCGCTCTGGTTTCTCCTCTCGATCCTCAGTGTCGGGCAGCTCGCCGCCCTAGCGCGCCTGGAGCGCGCTGACGTGGAAGCCGTCCTCCTCGACGCGCTGGAGGCGGTGGTCGTGAGCGGCGCCTATACGGCGGCGCTGATGGGCACGCTCACCAAGGCTCCCTACGTCTCCGCAGACCAGCGCGACGACCTCCTCCACGGCCTGGAGCACGCACAGCGGGGCGAGTTCTCGCGCGCGGCACTGCCGCTCACAGCTGGGCTGGAGGGCGCGCTGTGGAGCGCGGGCCGCGAGCTTGCCGTCATCGATGACGAGCGGCGGTTGCTCGACCGTCCCGGCAAGGGCGTCATCCACCGCGTCGAGCACGTCGTGCGCAAGCTGCCGGCCATGCAAGAGTTCCGCACCTTCGTCTGCAGCGGCGTCTTCGGCGACAAGGGCAACCCGCTGCGCCACGGCGCCCACAGCGACCGACGCCGCCAAGCGCTATTCGCAATCGCCGCCATCGCCGGCTGGATCGAGACATTCATGAAGGTAGCAGCGGCAGATGCGCTCGGGAGCGCGCTCAGCCACGAGCTGGCCTCGCGCAGGCTTCCGCCAGCCTTCCGGTAAGAAGCCCCCGCCCGGCTGCGGTGGCTGACCGCCCGCTGCTACTGAACCCCGCCCCTCGCTACGAACCACGCTGCGGGCGGTTTGCTCGCCACAGCGCGCCGCCGTCGAGCTGCGAGCGCGAGCCCAGGATCTCGGCTTCAAGCCGCGCCGCTGGATCTGCGCCCCCCTCGCGGTCTGATCTCGATGGGTGGTGCCCGAACGTGGGTTTGACGCCAGTCGCTCCCGTAATTATCCCTGTGGCATTGCGAGCGTTTGTTCACGATGGCATACACGCGGCTTCGGTGGCGAGAAGGTCGGTACGAGGCCGGTATCGTCCCCCGCAAATCCCCCGCAAACGACCCGAAAACCGCATCAGAAAGCCAAATCTAACCGTTCGCCCCGATAATTTAGACTTCGTGGAGAGCCCTCAACCCTCGCGATTTGCGGGGGTTGTTCTGGTTACGGCGGGCTGGGATGTTTGTTCATGCTCCTCTATTGAGCTTGCGTGCGTCTTTGCCTTCCAGATTTCTTTGTGCTGAGTCCGGTTTCTCGGCATCGCCTGCATTCTGCGGCCTCGATCCGCTGTGGGGTGCGGCGCTGGCCCGCCAGCGCGGTTACGACTCGGCTCCATACTGCCCATAGTCTGCGATCGCCGCCTGGCAGTCGCTGGAGCGTGGGTGCTCGCTCCCACAGCACTGCGCACTGTCCGCCTTGGTGGGCTGCCTGGTAGTGGATGCCTTCGAGGTGGCTGTACTGCTCGTAGATGCGTCGTGCCCATCGTTGGGTGCGCCTGCGTGGCTCATTGCCCCATTGCAGGGTGCCCGTCGCTCCGATCGCAAGTGCGCCCTCGCCGGAGAGGTCGAGCAGTGCTACTGGCGCTGGCGGGCATACCCAGGCGGCGCGCGTGTGTGGGCAGATCGATACCTCAGGCCATTGCCCTGGATGGGACTCGGCAAGCGCGGTGGCGAGGTCGGCGGCGAGATACCGCACGCCGCGTCCTTGCGGGTCCTCGCGTGGGTGCTGGTGAGCGTCGCGCACATGCGGGTCAAAGCGCGCCAGGGGGCCGAAGGTGCGTGAGGCTATGCCGTCGTGTCCGGGCTGCTCGTGATAGATACGTACCATCGGCTTGGATGCCGTCCATTGCCAGGTCGGGGGGTCCGCTGGCAGTGTGGCCGGCGGATCGCCGAGCTTGGCTACCACGCGCTCGGCGTGAGCGCTTCGGCGGCCTCGAGCACTCGTGTGAGGCCGCTGCGGCGGGCCAGGATCTGTGCTGGCGTGGCGCCGTCGAGGTCCGGCGAGGGCGAGGTGGCCCACACCGTCAGCGACAGCGCGCCGCCGGGGTAGGCGGCGATCAGCTGCTTTAGGCCGGGCAGCTCCCGATCTTCATGGAACTGCCAGGCCGGCAGACGGTTGACGCGCCCACGCCGCAGCGCTACCAAGCCGCCGGAAGTGATGCGCTTGGACACCGCCTGCGGTGTGACGCCAAGCCTCTGCGCCGCCTGCTCACGCGTCAAGGCAGCAGACAACGCCTCGCGCATCGCGTCCTGGAGCGCTGGATAGGTGAGATGCCGAGCGTGCGCGAGCTCCTGGTCGGTAGGCGCTGCTCCCCACAGAGCCTCGTCGAGGCTGTCAGTCTCACCCTCAGCAGCGGTCCGCGACAGAGCGGCGTCGAACGCCCCGATCAGCGCCGGTGACGCGTCCTGCCCGGCGAGCTCGACGGCGAGCTTCCTGGGCGACAGTGGACGCTCACCCAACCGCTTGACGAGCTCGTCTGCCAGGCGCTCAGCCTCTGGGGTAACCGTCGATGCCATGACCACACAGTAGCACAGTGTCGCAACCTACGCAACCTACGCAACGCCGACAGACCCCGCAGCTCGCAACCCGCGGGGCAAGTGGCGTCCAACGCTCAGCCGGCGGTCAACGGCTGCTCGAGGCGCTCCGACACCGTGGCGTTCTCGCCGGCCTGGGCCGCGAGTGGGTTTTCATCGAGCGTCGCGATCCTGCGTGGGACCACGAGGACGGGGCACATCCAGCGCCTCCTGGGTCACCGTGCCGAGCACGACGCGCCCGATGGTGCTGCGATGGGTTGATCCGACGACGATCATCTGTGCCTGCTCGCTTTCGGCGGCGGCGTGAAGCGCGCCTGCGGCCGACGGTGAGGCGACGCTGCGCAACTCGTAGCGATCCTGCTCCGACAGCTCGGCCTCGGCGGCGTCCATCACGCGCTTGCGTTCCTGCTCGTCCAAGGGTTGCGCTGTGCCTGACGCCCACAGCAAGTCCCG
Source organism: Solirubrobacterales bacterium (assembly GCA_037915935.1). Classification (GTDB taxonomy): domain Bacteria; phylum Actinomycetota; class Thermoleophilia; order Solirubrobacterales; family Solirubrobacteraceae; genus Palsa-744. Next base: position 8,611 of record JBAIYK010000134.1, read on the forward strand.
TGGGGTGTAGGCATTCACGACGATCAGGCGCGTTTGGAGCATCGCCGCGAGGGCGCGCCCGAGCGCAAGCGCGTCATGCGCATGCTCCGATCCGTCAAAACCGACGATGACTGGCTTGGGCATCTCGGGCGCTCTCCTTGCTGCAGGCACGACCTCGTTCCGTAGTTTTCCCTGCGTCAACCCGGTGGTGGCGCGGATGTCGAGCCGTTGCGAGCGAGGGAGACTTGCAAGCATGCAACTCTCACTGCGTCACCGCTTGGTCAGCTTGCCGTCGGAACGACTCGTTCCTGACAGCTACGTGACCGACGGCAAGCATCTGCTGCGCGTGGTGTCTCGCTTCGAGGCGGACGCTAAGAGCGTGTTCGCGTCGCTCGAGGACTGTCTGACGCTTGAGGTGCGACCGTACTCATCAGGTGAGCTGAGCGCCATGAGGCTACGGACCGTGCGCGCGTCGGCAGGTTGAGCAGCAGAGTGGGATCGACCTCGAAAGCGCGAATGCGATCGTCGGATTCGCCGCGCAAGGACGGGGCGAGCGGCGAGGCGCGCCTGCCGCGTTCGCCGGGCGAGAAGATCGTCGTGCAGGTGAACAGAGGCGGCGAAGGCTGGGAGGTCGTGCTGCCCGGCAATCGCCTGCCGATCTCGTGCGAGACTTTCGAGGACGCTCGCCGCGTCGCCTTCCTGTGCGGCGCACACACTCAGCCATGCGAGCTGGTCGTGCATGATGGGCGCGACCGTGTTCGCAGAGAGCTGATTGGCGTATCGCGTCAGGTGCAGTGACCACACGCAATGACTCCGCGATGCGTTGCCTCAGCCAGTCGATGCCAGGCAGCTGACCTGCTCAGCAAAGGTCTACCACTGCTGAAGGTCACGTTCCTGCTCGACTGATCCCAGCTTCGTGGCGGCCGGGTGGAAAGCCGTGGAGAGGGCCGTGGTTTCCCCCAATGACGCGGCCTGTCGGCGGGCGTAGCGTGTGATTCGTGGATCCGCGCGAGAACCGCAAGGAGGACGTGAATGTCGCTTGAGAGCCCGGCGGGCGCGATCGCCCCAACGCATGCAGATGCGGTCGCTGGCTTCCTGCGGGGCGCTGGCGTCGCCTTCGAGCTCGTCGCGCACGAAGTCGCCATGAGCGCCGTGGCGGAGGCTCACGCCGCTCACATCTTGCCGGAACAGGTGGCGAAGACGATCGTGCTGCACGACGGCAGCGCGTACGCGATCGCCGCGATCAGCGCCGCCGATCGCCTCGACCTGCACAAGCTGCGCGAGCTGCTTGGCGCCAGCCGGCGGCTGAGACTCGCCACCGAGGAGGAGATCGCGCGCGACTTCCCATCGCTCGATGTCGGCGCCGTGCCGCCGCTCGGCCCGATGGTGCCCGCGGCGGAGGTGATCGACAGCGCGCTTGCCGCCCAGCCGCGCATCCTCTGCCCGGCAGGCGACCATCGGCACTCCGTGCTGCTCGATCCCCGCGACGTGGTGAGGCTCACGGCCGCCGAAGTCGCCGACATCTGCGAGGCGTGAGCCCGCAGGCGCTCACCCTCCCGCTGGGCGAGCGCGAGGTGCTCGGGGCGCTTCGCGCAGAGGCCCATCCGCTGAGCGGCGACAGCCGCGACTACGACGCGCTGATGGCGCTTCTCGGCGACGCGCGGATCGTGCTGCTCGGCGAGGCGAGCCACGGCACGCACGAGTTCTACCGCGAGCGCGCCCGCATCACCCGGCGGCTGATCACCGAGCGCGGCTTCACCGCGGTGGCGATCGAGGGCGACTGGCCGGACGCCTACCGCGTCAACCGCTACGTTCACGGGCAGGGCGCCGACCGCGACGCCGAGGAGGCGCTGCGCTCCTTCGCGCGCTTCCCCACGTGGATGTGGCGCAACGCTGACATGCTCGACTTCGTCGGCTGGCTGCGCACGTTCAACGAGCGCCGCCACCACACCGCGCGCAAGGCCGGCTTCTACGGCCTCGACCTCTACAGTCTCACCGCCTCGATGGAGGCGGTGATCGCCTATCTGGATGAGCAGGATCCGCAGGCCGCGAAGCGCGCACGCGCGCGCTATCAGTGCCTGCAACCGTATGGCGGCGAGGGCGCAGACTACGGTCAGGCGGTGCTGCTCGGCGTCGGCGAGCCGTGCCGGCGGCGGGTGATCGAGCAGCTCGTGGAGCTGCGCCGCCGCGCCGGCGGGTATCTCGCGCGCGACGGCATCGCCGCTGAGGACGAGTACTTCTTCGCCGAGCAGAACGCCGCGATAGTCGCCAACGCGGAGGAGTACTACCGCACGATGTTCGGCGACCGCGCCGGCTCCTGGAACCAGCGCGACCGGCATATGGCGGATACGCTCGACCACCTGCTCGCACACCTCGATCGTCATGGCGGCAGCGCCCACGTGGTGGTGTGGGCGCACAACTCGCACATCGGCGACGCGCGCGCTACGGAGATGAGCGGCCGCGGTGAGCTCAACATCGGTCAACTCCTGCGCGAACGCCACGGCCGCGACGTCGTCAGCGTCGGCTTTACGACCTACTCCGGGACTGTCACCGCCGCGTCCGACTGGGGCGCCCACCCTGAGCGCAAGCGCGTGCGCCGAGCGCTGCCGGACAGCTACGAGGCGCTCCTGCATGACACGCACTCGCCCGCCTTCCTACTCTGCCCGCTGGCCGCCGGCGAGAGCGGCCGCGCGTTGCAAGACCCGCGCCTGGAGCGGGCGATCGGCGTGATCTACAGGCCGCAGACCGAACGCCAGAGCCACTGGTTCGGCGCGAGCGTCACCCGACAGTACGACGCGCTCGTGCACATCGACTCCACGCGCGCCGTCGAGCCGCTGGAGCGCACGCCGAAGTGGGAGCTCGGCGAGCCCCCCGAGACCTACCCAAGCGCGCTGTGAGGATGCGACCGGCCCCTGGCGGGCATGGGTTAGAACCGCAGCAGCGCGCCGATCGAGCCGCGCGCGGCGAGCCGGTCGTGGAGATGGCGCACGATCAGCACCTCTGCGCCCTGCTCCAGGGCTAGCTCGACCGCGTGCTCGGCGAGGTCCTCTGTGGACTCGGGGCTCGCGCCGTCGAGCGGGCAGGTCGGCGCATCCGTGGCAAGGCGCCCGCAGGAGGGACACGCAAAGCCCGGCGCCATGAATCCGTGGTTGAGCAAGAGCGTCCCGACGCGGCGCTCGTTCAGCGCCTCGAGCACCTCGTCCAGGCCCACGGCGCCGTGACCGGAGGGCGCGAGGCCCTCCTCGAGGCGCGCCAACGCATCCTCCTCGCGACGGCGCTCCTCCGCCTCGATCAGCGGCATCGCGCGGCGGTGGACCTCGTCCGCCGTGGCGCGCTCCACGTCGATCTCGAAGCTGCCTGCGAGCCGCCCGCGAAGGTCTCGGTGAAGCTCGTGCTCGACCCGGTGGTGAAGCTCGGACGGCCCCGCGAGCAGCAGGCGGTCGAAAGCACGGCGCTGGAAGCGAGCGAACAGCAGCGCGCATGTCCCGCGGATGTGCCAGTCGGTTTCCATCTCGACCCCCCGCTGATAGCGCGCCTGCGACCAGCCGCCCTGCGCGTGGTGACGGTGCACGTCGTCGAGCACGTCTGCGACCTCGAGCAGGCGCTCGCGCGTGCCCGTGAAGATGCGGCTCGCGCGATGGCTGACGAGCAGGACGCACCAGCGTTCCGGCGAGGCGAGCTCGATCAGCGGCTCGATGAACGGCCGCTCCTCCAAGACGACAGCCGGATCCACGGGCTCGGGCAGGCTCACCACATCGCACAGGCCGACGGGCGCTGCGAGGAAGATCGCGAGCCCGCGCGCTGACTCGGGCGCCAGCTTTCGCTCGTCGGCGAAGAGCGCTCGCGCGGTCTCGATGTCCTCGCGCAGGGCGATGCGGTCCACGTGCGAGATCTGATCGTCGCCGCCCCAACGCCGCTCGGCCTCGGCAAGCAGCGAGTCGAGCTCCATGCGGCGCTCGCGCAGGTTCGGCATCTCCGAGGGGTCGAAGCCGAGATAGAGGCTCAGCACGCGGTGGCCCTGCGTGTCGAGGTTGCTCAAACGGCTCATGGCGAGGCGCGTGAGCGCGGTTCTGCGCGGGGCGAGATGGCTGTGCTGCATCTCGCTCACTCCTCCTCGGGGGGCGTGGTCAATACCTCGGTCACGAACGCGACGTGATCCCAGTTGACGTGCAGCGGCCCGCCGGTGACGCTCTCGAGCGTAACCGGGTTTGGATGGTCGCGCCGGATCGCGTGCACGACCTCCTCCTCGGCTTGCGCGGCGATCACCTCGCCGCCGCCGTCGAAGACGATGCGTGTTGGCATTTGCCTCTCCTGGTCGGGGATGATCGCCCGCGGCCGGCCTGGAAATGGTCGGCCCCGTGCATACAAGCTCAGGCCGCAATCGGCTTGATCTCGATCCGCTTCTTCTCGGGCTCCTTCGGCAGCGGGATCGTCACCTCGACGATGCCGTCATGCGTCTTCGCCTTGATCTTCTTCGCCTCGACGCCGGCAGGCAGCGCCAAGGAGCGTGAGAACGATCCGTAGCGGCACTCGCGCCGCAGATACTGCTTGCCCTTCTCCTCCTTGGTCTCCTCATGCGAGCCTGAGACGGTGAGGACGTCGTCCTGCACCTCGATCTCGACCTCCTCAGGCTTGATCCCCGGCACCTCGGCACGGACAACGAGATTGCCATTGTCACGTACGACATCGATCGCCAGCGACCGGGCGCCCTCGCCGCCATCTCCAAGCTCGCCGAACAGCCGGTCGAAGCGGCTACGCAGCTCGCCAAGCTCGGCGAACGGCTCCCAACGCGTCAACACTCCAGGCATCACTGCGCTCCTTTGATATGTGAAAACTCCACTCGCCGCTGAAACCTAGAGTCGCCCGCGAGGCCCAGCATCGGGGACGCGCCCCCATCGCAGGTCGGGATTACTACGGACGCCGGCCGTCGCGCGATCGGCGTCCCGAAACCAGTCCAGGATCGCGGGCTTGCGATCCAGCGGCCATTGCTGCCGCTCCTCGGCTTGGGCCGGCGCCGGCGTCTGCGCCCGTGGGAAGTAGGGTGGGCGGGCGATGAGCGACGACACCGCACAGCCATCTGAAAGGCAGGCGTCGGCGAGCCTCGAACGTCCTACGTAGTTTGCGGGCTTTGCCTCCGCGTGCGCTACCGATGAATCGTCTGATCGCCTGCTCAAGGATCGATGATTCACACAGAGCACGCGTCGAAGGGAGACACAAATGTCCGTAGCGAAGGTCATCGAGATCACCGCCCAGTCACCCGAGGGGTTCGAGGACGCGATCCGGCAGGGGCTCGCCAAGGCCAAGGAGACAGTCCGGCGCATCACCGGCGCCTGGGTGAAGGAGCAGAGCGTCGCGCTGGAGGATGGGGAGATCGTCGGCTACCGCGTCGACCTCAAGGTCACGTTCCTGCTCGACTGATCCGGCTTCCGGTCATTTCAAGCGGATCGACGAGCCGTCGGGCGGGGTTGGGTTGTGTGTGGCGTGCGCGGTGCCGCTCCATACGATGAGTTGGTGGCCGGTCCAGGCGATTGCGCTGCCTTCGCGTGTGTTCAACAGCGACGGTCTGGTCGGGATCGTCTGCCAGGTGTTGGTGCGAGGGCTGTAGAGCTCCAGACGGTCCTTGCCGCAGGCCGACGCGAGCCTGTCACCGATCCATGCCACTTGGGAAACGGCGCTGCACGGAGCGTGCTTAGCCCTCCTCCAGCGGCCGGTCTTCGGGTCATAGCGGACGGGCGTAGAGGCGCCTGCTGTGAAGAGGACTTCTGTGCCCGTCCACGCGACCGGCCTGAGCCGGGGCCGCTCACTGGCGTCCACTGGAGACCTGGCGAGATCGATTCGGCGCAAGCGGTGGCTGGCGGGAGTGAAAGAGAGCAGGATGGGTCGAACCACCTGCGGCACGCTGGCCGTCAGGTCGCCCGCGATGAACGCTTCGCGGCCGTTCCAGACCGCGCCGTTGACCATCGGAAGTCCTTTGAGGGCGTCGAACGCGTGGAGCCTTCGCCATGAGCCGCTGCCCGGATTCACGCCGGCTGCTACGGGCGCAGCCGGGCCGCCGGTATGGCCGCCGAAGATCAGCACCAGCGAGGAAACGACCGTCGGAGGTTCACCACACTCATACTGCCCTTGCTGCCCGTCTAGATCCCGGCGATGTCGGCGTAGACGGCGGCGTGGTCGGAGGCGGCATCATCGGGTCCATGCATGGTTTCGTAGTGCTCGAAGAGCGTGCCGTTCTTGCCTCCCCAGACGCCCTTGCGGATGACGCTGCCGCCGGTGGCCTTCTCGAAGAGCGCGGGGGAGAGCAGGACGTAGTCGAGCTTGTCGTTGGCCGTGCCGTTCTTCCAGGTTCCGATCCGGCCGTCGGAGGTGAAGGCGGGGTGGGTGCTGATGTCGCGCAGGTCGGTCTCGGCGAGCAGTGGCTGCAGCGAGGGCGAGGTGGGTGCGTCGTTGAGGTCGCCGAGGACAGCGACGTGGTCGACGCCTTCCTCGTGGAGGCGCCGGTAGATACGCGCGACCTGCGCGGCCTGTCGTGCGCGCTTGCGGTCGGTGGCGGGGCCGCCTCGGCTCTTGAAGTGGTTGAGGATCATGACGAGCTGCCCGCCGGTGGGGGTTGCGATCGTGCACTCAAGCGCGTCGCGGCTGAAGATCGGGCCGTGTTCGTCGGCGTCGTCGACGTGCGAGCGCATGTCGGTGATGTCATAGCCCTCGCGCGTAAGCAGGCCGACGTCGATGCTGCGCGTGTCGCGTCCCTTGATGAGCATCGCGTGCGCGAACGGCTTGCCGCCGACGGCGGGCATCCAGCTCTCGGAGAACTCCGACAGCGCCAGGCGACTCTCGGCCTCGACGACAGTCTGCGCGTCGGCGCCGACGTCGCGCAGCACCATGGCGATGTGGCGCGCCGCGGGCTCGTTGATCGGCTCGGTCTTGAGCTCGACCCAGCCGATCCAGTCTGCGCGGCCGGAGGCGACGATCTCGAGCTGCCCGTCGGTCCGGCGGACGAGATGGTCGTGGTTCTGGCGCAGGATCGCGTACTCGCCGCCGTCGTCTTTCTCGCTGAGCCCGAGTGCGATCAGGAGCGTCGCGACCTCCTGCTTGATCTGCTCGGTGTACACCGGCTCCTCGAGCAGCGCGTTGACGCGCGCGTACTGTTCCAGCGCCGGACGTCCCGCCTCCCAGTCCTCCGGGTCGAGCGCCTTGGCGCGTTGGAAGAGGTTCTCGACATTGAACGATGCGATGCGCATGACATACCTCCCTTGGCTTGAGGTCGCGCGCCGGCGGCTCATGGCCGGCGCAGCGGGTTCGTGGTGGCGAGCGCGGTGTAGGCGATGACGCCGTGGGCGCCGCGGGGGAACACGGCGGGGGGTCGCTGGTGTACCCAGACACCGAGGTTGTCGTCGTTGAGGTCTTGGCTGGGGGTGATGAACGCGCGCGGGGTCAGCGGGCCGCTGGCTGGGCCTTGGACGGTCGCGAACGCGATGCGATAGCTGGGGGTGTTGCCATTGGGCAGGCCGACATCGTCGGTGTGGACGATGTCGAGGACGCGGCGGCCGGGCGCGAGCGCGGCGGGGCTCATCGGTAGGAGCATGCCGGTCAGCGCAGGGCTCAATGCGAGGCTCACCGGTCCGGCGGTGGCGCGGTAGCGGATCGCGTTGACATCGTGGCGCTGCGGGTCGATGTACATCGAGGAGATCTGCACGAGCCGGAAGGACTGCAGTTCGGCCGTGCGGGCCGGGTCGGGGACCACGCGCTTGGTGAACGTGTAGCTGCCGTGTACGTCGAGCCGGGTCTGACCGCTGCTCGGCCGGTGCAGGACGAGGTTCCACCGCAGGTTCATGATCTGGTTCGTGACCGTGCTGCTCGCTGCCAGGTCGCGGTCGAGCGCCTCAATGTGGATGTGCAGGGATCCGTCGCGCGCATGGGCGATTTCGACGCGCTGGAGCTGGGGATGAAAGAACAGCCGCGCCGGACCAGCGAATGAGGTGGCGGTGGCGAAGATCGCCGGCCCGAGCACGAGGCTCTGCCCGAACGGCAGCGGCGGGCGGGGGTCCGCGCCGGCCTTGAGTCGCAGGTAGCCGGAGGCGGCGATCACGAGCACCTGCGGAAAACGTGCCGTCGCCCGGACGCGGGCGGCGATCGCGACCAGCCGCGTGGAGGCGAGCGGCTTGCGATCGAGGGTGAGCTGGAACGGATGCTCGGGGATGGAGGCGGCGAGCGGCTGCACCCGCCAGCGCTCCGGCGCGGCGCTCCCGACGAGACGGCAGAAGTAGGTGCGCCCTCCGTAGCGGATCCGGACCGTGTCGCGGGCGGGGTCGTACTCGCGCGCCGCCGGCGCGGCGCAGCTGTAGCTCCGTCCACCATAACGCCACACATACGTGTGGTGATCGGATAGGCAGGCGTGCGCCATATGGCGACCCGACCGGTGAGCTGCCGCACTCGTGCTGAGCAGGAGGATCGTTGCGCCCGCCGCGAGCAACAGACCGGCCGCCAAGCGGGGGGGTCGGGGCGCCGACAGGGCGAGCCCGATCGTCAGCCTGCCCACCCAGCGCTGATGTCGACCATTGCGACTCGACCCCTGCCCAAAGGCCATGCCTGAAGCGTAGGCACGACGCGGCGCACCGCTTCCGAATTTATCCGCAGTCGCGACGCGGCTTCTACTATCCCCCTAGTTCCGTTCATCGGTAGGAGTCAGCTCATTGGTCAGAAACAGACGGCCATATGCGGCTTTCGGCTTCTTCGAGCGTCATGAGAAGTACGCGCTCCTCTGGCATCAACGCAAGATGCTGCTCCAGTGAGTCAATAGCGGTGCGCACAAGTCGATAGCAATCAAGAAGCTTCACCAGATCGACTTGGCCGATATCGTTGTCTTTGGCATCCGCCGCCAACGCACCGATCCCTATCATATGGTCGAATGCATCGGCAAGATGCCGCCACGTTAGCCAATCGACATTTACGGCAATCGCGGCGCGGCAGTCTGGCCACGAATCCTTCGACAAGACGGCGCTTGTGGTTGGCCATTTTTGTGAAACTGCGCACTGCCGAAGCTGGCGCTCGGAAACCAAAAGATCGTCATGGACGATCCGGAACGCATGAAGTACGCTTAGGTTTCGCTGTTCTTGGCGGTCTTTTAATTCACGATGACCACGGGCACGATCCAGCGACCAAGTCGAGAGCGCCGTCAATCCAAAAATCCGGGGCATAGAGCGGATCATTTGCACGCCGATAGCCTAGGGTTTTTCGCGGTATGGAAAGAGCACGGTACTTCCTTCTCAGGACTGCTGGTCCGCTTCGACTTCTTGGCGGGAGGCAAGGCGGGACGGGCCTAGGAGCCACGGCGATCCAGACGTTGCGCATGTCTGGCTATCCTTGTATATACTGATCGCGTGAAGGTCGTCAAGGTTCGTCGGGTCGGCAACAGCAACGTCATCTCGATCCCGCGGGAGTTCGAGGCCCACGGCTATGCCCCAGGTTCCTCGGTGCTCGTGGAGGAGCTTCCAGGCGGCGATCTGCGGATCGTGTCCACCGAGAGGGTTCGTGAGCGCATCCGCGACATCGGAGGCCGTCTGGTGGCAGAGCATGGCGAGGCGCTTGAGATCCTCGCCAACCACGACCCCGACGCTCCAAAGCGATAGGGCAACCTCATGGCTGAGGGTCTGTCCGGCGAGTTCGAGCCGGTCTATCTCACGCTGGCAGACGTCCTCGAGCTGCACGCTCTGATCATCGGAGCAACTGCCGCCGAGGCGGCCGACCAGCTACGCAATCGCGCCGGCCTGGAAAGTGCAATCGCACGGCCCGAGACCTATGCCCACGCATCAGAAAGCCGATCTGAACCGTTCGCCCCGATATTTCGACGGGCCTCCCACCCTAGAAAGGTCGTCTCGGGGGCCGTTACGGGACAAATCTGTTGGCCCTGGTCGATCTGAGGCGAATGAAGG
>JBAIYK010000048.1:0-105986 GCA_037915935.1 Solirubrobacterales bacterium
GCCCGCCGCGAAGGCGATCTTGATCGTGCGCCAGTGGGCCCCGCTCGCGACCGTGATTGGCGAGCCTGGATAGCGCATCAGGCTCTCGATCTCGGCCGGGGCGAACCTGCCCTGCAGCGTCAAGAGCGTCCTGATCGTCAGGTCGGTGATCGAGCCCGCTCCCTCGTGGCCGGCGATCTTCACGCCATTCACCTTCACGACCTGCAGCGTGTGCAGCGGCGGCTGCACGGGCGACCCTGGCACCGATACGCCGCCCTTCACGGCCCTCGCGCACGGCAGCGGGCCGATCGCCGGCTTCAGACCGCTGCGCGAGAGGAACACGAGCGTCGCGAGCGCGCGCGTGTCGATCACGCCGCCCGCGACGTCTCGCTTCGCGCAGGCCGGCAGGCCGATGCCCGGGTCGGAGAGCACCGCGCGCTGCAGGGCGGCGCGCTGAAGCAGGAAGGCGTCGCCGGCGGTCGCGCCGATCAGGCCAGCGTCGCGCCGCGCGCCGCGCGGATGCAGCGCGGCGCCGAGCTGGCGCCAGCTCTGAAGCACCGGCTGAACCGGAACGGTGCCCGCGTCGCCCGCGGGGCTGATCGCGAAGCGCAGGTGGGCCTGCCCGTGGCCGGGGCCGGGCGCCGCCTGCCCAAGCACGGTCCCCTGCGAGACGACCGAGCCGACCCGCAGCCGCCGGCGCTCGCCGAGCAGGCTGCCTTCGGCGCGGGCGCGCGCGATCGCCGCCTTCGAGTAGGAGCTGCCCGGGTGCGCGAACACGCGCACCTTGCCGAGCCCTTCGCTCGCTTCCGGTTCGGCTTCCGCGGGCCCGGGTTCGGCCCCCTTGCGCGCGGGCGCCTTCACGTGCAGCGTCAGCGGCGCCTGACTGCCCGACGCCTGGCTGCCCGCGCTCGCGGCTTCGACGGGCGCTTCGTCCTTGCCCGCCTGAGCGCCGGCCGCGACGATGCCCGCCACCTCGCCGGAGCCGATCAGCCGCGGCGGCGAATAGGTGGGCGCGATGCTGCCGAGCCCTGAGTAGGTGAACACGTCGCCGTAGACGTCGCGCAGGATCACGTACCGGCCGAGCTTGCGCGAGCGTCCGAGGCCGACGATCTTGCCGTCCTGGACCGCGATCACGGGCGCGCCGGAGCGTCCCACCAGCTCGCCGAAGCGCTGCGGCGCGGCGGTTAGGCCGGTCACGCTCGCGGCGCTCGCGGCCGGAGTCGGCGCGGGGACCGATCCGGGCACTTCGCCGCCCACCGCCGGCGCCGCGGTCGAGCTGCTCGTCGCGGCGTTCGAGCGCCGCTTCGTCGCGCGCGCCTTCGCCGCTCGGACCGAGTCGATCGTCGGCGTGCTCGCGCCCGGCGTCAGCATCGTTTCGGCGGTCGCGAGCGCGTGCGCGACCGGCAGCCGGCCCTCGGCCAGGCCCGTCAGCGTCGCGATCACGGCCGTCGGGTAGTGGGCGATCAGCTTCGCGCGCAGCAGCACCGATTCGACGTAGGCCTGCGAGTGGTTGTAGGCGAAGACGGCGGTCTTCAGGTCGTGCGAAGCGCCCGCCGCGCGCAGGTAGCGCGCGGCCGCGAAGATCGCGTCGATCGGGTTGTAGGGGTCGGCGTAGCCCGCTTCCTGGACGTCGACGCCGTACCTGAGCCACGTTTCGGGCATGAACTGCATCCAGCCGATCGCGCCCGCGCTCGAGACGTTCAGGTCGGTGCCGTAGTCGGTCTCGACTTCGTTGATCGCCGCGAGCACCTGCCAGGGCACCCCGTACTGGACCGCGGCGGCCTGGTAGATCGGCAGCAGGAACATCGGGATCCGGTAGAAGTCGAGCGCCTGCAGCGAGACGGCGGGCGCTCCCAGCAGCGAGGCGAGCGCTTCCGCCTGCGAGGCGACCATCTGCGGCGGCGGCGCGACGTTTCCTTCCGCTTCGCTCGGCGAGGAGGGGCCGCCAGGCGAAGACGCGCCCGCGCCGCCCTTGCGGCCGCCGCTGCGCGTCCCCCCGGTCGAAGGCCGCGAGCCGCCGCTGCCGTGCTGGCCGTGTTCGCCAAGCACCGCGGGCGAGCGGTGCGAGCCGCGTCTCCTGCCGCCCGAGGTCGAGCTCGTCTGCGTCGAGCTCGTCTGCGTCGAGCGCGAGCCGGTCTGCGTCGAGCTGGAGCCCGTCTGGGTCGAGCCCGTTTCAGTCGAGCCGGTCTGGGTCGAGCTCGAGCTCGTCGTCGGCGAGCTCGAGGAGCTCTGCGTGCTCGATTCGCTGCCCGCGCTCGTCTGGGTCGTCGAGGTCGTGCTCGAGGAGCCTTCGCTCGACCCGTTCGCGGTTTGGGTCACGGTCGAGGTGCTGCCTTCGCCTTCGGCCGCGCTCGCGCGTTCGGGGCCGTCGTAGGAGAGCGTCGCGTCGAGCGGCGGCGGCAGCTGGCCGCCGAGGCCGAGCGCCGTCAGTCCCCCTCCGGCGAGCGCGGACAGCGCCGCGCGCCGCGCCCAGCGGCGCGGCACGCTCATCGGCATGCTCCGTGGCTCTCGCTCATCTCATGCAGGTATCGGCGCGGAGCGGACGCTCCCTTGACTGCTCTCCAGGCTCCCAAGTCGCGGTAGCCAACCACAGACCCTTGCAGGAGGTCGTAAACGTCCGGTAATCGTAAAGCTGCAACCGGCCTTGCAGCGCGTCCAGCGACGGTACCGCTCGCATCGGCGGCCGCGCGCGTGTACCCTCACGCTATGGAAATCATCCTCTCGGTCCTGCAGGTCGTCATCGCCGTCGTCCTCATCTTCCTAGTGCTCATGCACTCGGGCAAGGACTCCGGCCTCTCAGGCGCCTTCGGCGTCGGCACCGGCACCGGGCCGCTTGGCGGCGGCTCAATGGTGGAGCGCAACCTCAACCGCTGGACCGTCTTCTTTGCGATCGTGTTCGTGCTCAACACGATCGTCCTGCTGAAGAAAGCCGTCTGAGCCCGTCCGCTCCAGCTCGGCGATCCGGTCGAGGATCTGCAGCGCTTCCCGGCGCAGGGCGGTGTCGACCGTTTCGTGGTCTGAGCGCGAGAGCTTGCCCATGCCGTAGTCGAGCTGCGCGTCCCTGATCTCCTGGTACTTCGCCTCCCGCCGCGCCCGCAGGTCGGCGAGCTTCGCGTCCCGCCGAGGGACGCGGCGGGCAAGCGCGCTCGGCGGCGGCAGCACCGCGATCAAGGCGCCGCAGAGGATCACCGCCGCGCCGATCCAGATCCACATCACCAGCGGCGAGACGATGAAGTGGAAGCTCGCCGGCGGCGGATTGCGCAGGTAGGAGCCCGCGAGGTAGCCGAGCACGATCCAGGCGTCCTGCGGCTGGGAGAACGGGATCGCCTTGTTGCCGGCGGCGAGGATCCTTTCGAGCCGCGGCGCTGTGATGTCGGGGGCGATCGCCGACCAGATGTCCCTCATCGGGCTGCTGCTCATGCTCACGTGGCTCACGGGCTGGCCGCCGATCAGGTGCCCGACGGAGCCCTGCGCCGGTTCGCCGGAGTCGTAGAAGCCCTCGCTCGGGCGCAGCGTCGTCACGTATCTGCCGCCCCTGCTCACCCTCACGACCGCGCCGAGGCTCAGCGTCGCGCCGGTGTGGGCGGCGTCCTGCCTTGGCGTCACCGTCGCGGTCGCCTTCACGTAGCGCATCGTGTAGCCGTCGATTCTCAGCTTCTGTCCCACCTTCAGCGTCGGCTCGGAGGCGTGCTGAAAGGAGGAGGAGGCGGCGACGCCGATGAAGAGGGCGGCGATCCCCGCGTGCACGACGTAGCCGCCGTAGCGGCGGCGGTTGCGCCGCACGAGGCTCAGCATCGCAAGCGGCGGCGCCTGCCCCGAGCCGCGCGCGCGCACCATCGTGCCCCGCCAGAGCTCCTGGGCGAGCGCCGTCAGCGCGAACCCTGCGCAGCCGAACATCGTCAGCGCGAGCGGTTTGCCGCTCACGCCGGCGGCGATCAGCGCGGCGGGCACGGCGAGCCCGCCCAGCAGCGGCGCGCGCAGGTTGCGGCTCATGCTCGCAAGGCTCGCGCGCCGCCAGGCGATCACGGGGCCGATCCCGGAGAGCAGCACGAGCAGCAGCGCGAGCGGGACCGTGTAGCGGTCGAACCAGGGCGGCCCGACGGAGGCCTGCTGCCCGGAGAGCGCCTGCGAGATCAGCGGGAAGAAGGTGCCCCAGAAGATCACGAAGCAGAGCCCGGCGAGCACCAGGTTGTTCGCCAGGAAGGCGGACTCGCGGCAGAGCAGCGAGTCGAGCCGGTGATCGGAGGAGAGCATCGCCCGGCGGGAGAAGATCAGGTAGATCGAGCCTGCGATCATCGCCGCGATCAGGGCGACGAACGGAACGCCGAGCGTCGCGCCGCCGAAGGCGTGGATCGAGTTCAGGACCCCGCTGCGCACGAGGAAGGTGCCCATGATCGCGAGCGTGCCCATCGCCATCACGAGGCTCACGTTCCACACCTTCAGCATCCCCCGCTTCTCCTGGATCATCAGCGAGTGGATGAAGGCGCTCGCCGCCAGCCAGGGCATCAGCGAGGCGTTCTCGACCGCGTCCCAGCCCCAGTAGCCGCCCCAGCCGAGCTCGGCGTAGGACCAGCGCGCGCCGAGGATGATGCCGACGCCGAGGAAGATCCAGGCCGCCAGCGCGAACCGCCGCATCGCCCGCAGCCACTGCGCGTCGAGCTTGCGCGCGACCAGCGCGCCGACCCCGAACGCGAATGGCACGATGCAGAGCGTGTAGCCCGAGTAGACCATCGGCGGGTGGATCACCATCGTCGGAAAGCGCAGCAGCGGGTCGAGCCCCGCGCCTTCGACGGGCGCTGGGCTCGTCGTCGCGAACGGGTTCGCGTAGACCAGCATCAGACCGACGAAGAAGGCGTCGAAGCCGAGCAGCACCGCCGTCGCATAGGCGGAGACCTCGCGCATCCGGCCTTTCACGAGGTACAGCGCGAGGCTCGACCACAGCGCCGAGAGCAGCGCCCACAGCAGCAGCGAGCCTTCCTGGGAGGCCCACACCGCCGCCGCCTTGTAGAGCAGCGGCGTCGTCACGCTCGAGGTCTGCGCGACCGCGTTCAACGCCCAGTCGTTCGAGAGCAGCGCGCCCTCGAGCACCGCGAACGCGCAGGCCAGCGTCAGCGCGAGCGCGTAGACGCAGCGCCGCCCCGAATCGATCAAGCGGTCGTCGCCGATCCTCACGCCGTAGATCGAGGCGCCGATCCCGTAGGCGCAGATCACGAGCGCGAGCAGCAATGCGCCGGTGCCAAGCGAAGGCATCTAGGCGCGCCTCCGCGCTCGTCGCGGGCACGGCGACGCGCAACGTGGCCGACGCAGGCACGGCGAGATCCAACGTGGCCGCTGCAGGCTGCGAGGCATCAGTACGTCCGCTTGCGGCGCGGCGCAGCGGCCTTGTACTTCGAGGGGCACTTCGTGATCAGCGAGTTGCGTTCGCCGACGTACTCAGACCCCTGCTTCGTCACGGTCACGATCACCTCGCGGCCTTCCCTGAAGGGGTCTGGCACTTCCCCCACGTAGCGCACCGGCACCGAGGAGCCGCCGGAGCGGTCCCTCACCGCGAAGGCGAGCACGTCGCCCTCGTGGCGCACCGAGTGGGCGACGACGGTGCCCGTCAGCTGATAGCTGCGGCCCGCCACCGCCTCGCGCATCAGCTCGCTTGGGCTCAGCGCAGGGCTCGCGGCGCCGAAGCTCGTGTAGACGAGCGCGCTCGCGAGCGTCACCGCCGCGGTCAGCGCGACGATCAGGCGCACGGTCCGCTTCCTGTGCGGGCTCATCGGGTCCAAGTATCACAGACGCCTGCAGCCCACGGACCCGGCTTTCGCAGCCCACAGGCCCGGCTGCCGCCACCGGGCGACGCGCACCGAGGTCTCTCCCCCCAAGCCAAGGCAGAGCAGGTGTAGGCATCCGCAGGCAAGGAACAATCCGTCCAGCGGCGAAACAATTCCTCGCAAAGAGGGTCTTTGCCAACGACGGTCTCTGCAGATCAGAGGGATGAGAACAAGCCTTTTCCATCGCACGCAGCCGCGGCGCCGACGCCGCCCAGGTCCCCTGCCACGCCTGCGGCGAGGCGCGACGCGGCGCCTCTCGGCCACGCCGGGGCCCCCTCCCGCGGGAGACCGGACCTCCGTCGCGGGTGGCCGCGCCGGCGAGGCCGACGCCGAGCAGGCCGTAGCAGGCACACAGCGCTCCGAGGCCGACATTGCGGTCGGCCGCGCGCGTGCCGCCGGCGGCCCCGCCGACGTCGCGACCTATACCTGCAGCTGCGGCATGCTCTTCAGCGCGCCCGTCTCGACGACAGTCGCCTGCCCGCACTGCGGCTGCGAGCAGGCCTGGTAGAGAGTCATCCTTCGATGGATGGGGCCGCACATGTGCGGCCCCTCCAGGCCGTGCATGGGCTCAGCGCCCCTTACTGAGCGCCCCAGCGTCACGCCGCCCGCGCACTGCGCGAGCAGGCCAAACATTGACAGGTGCCTGCGCTACTGGTCACCCCACCAGTCGCGCACGCCTCGACGTCTTCGCGCGGAGCCTCGCCGAGGCTCAGCGCGCCGATCACGAGGATCGCGAGGCCCTCCGGCCCGGCCTACGTACCGGGCGGGACGCGCACCGCGTCCCACTCCTTCAGCTCGACGATCCTCGTCGCGCTTTTGAGCGACTGGCGCACCTGCGGAGCGCGGCCGTGGCGAGCACGTAGGTGCATGCCGTCCTATCAGCCATCTACGCTTAGCCGATTAGCCATTTACGCAACGCGAAACAGCCATTTGTGCAACCCAAGTTAGCATGACAACGACACCCCTCTTCCCACGCCGCATACGCCCGGTCGTCCTCCGCGCGCTGGGATATGCCCGCATCGTGCTTCTCTCGGGCGCCAGGCAGGTCGGCAAGACCACGCTGGGCACCGAGATCGCCACGACCAACCATCCCATGCGCACACTCACGCTCGACGATGGTCCCACGCGCGAGGCCGCGCTACAAGATCCCGCCGGGTTCACCGCCGGGCTCGAGGGACCGACAATGATCGACGAGATCCAACGCGCCCCCGACCTGCTGCTAGAGATAAAGCGGGTCGTCGATCGCGACGCGACGCCGGGTCGCTTCCTGCTCACCGGATCGGCGAACGTGCTCTCTTCCAAGCGTGTCATCGACGCGTTGACGGGGCGGATCGATCGGATTCGCATGTGGCCCCTGGCCCGCTCGGAGATCCTCGGCGGCGAGCTGAGCATCGTCGATGAGCTACTCGCCGGGCGAGTGCCACAGATCAGCGGCGCTCCAGTCGGGCGCCAGGCATTCGTCTCCGCTATCGCCGAGGGCGGCTACCCCGAGGCGCGCCTGCGGCCGGCCGGCCGCACCCGTGAGGCCTGGTTCGAGAACTACATCGACACAGCACTGGAGCGAGACTTGCGCGAGATCGCAGACGCACGCCGCATGGACGACATGGGCCGCCTGCTGCGGCTGCTCGCATCCCAATCGGCGAGCCTGCTCTCGTACCGAGCCGTGGGCCAGCGCCTTGAGATGCACCACGACACCGTCCAGGCGTACGTGACGCTGCTTGAGCAGATGTTCCTGATCCAACGCCTGCCCGGGTGGCGTCCCGGCCTCGGTGCCCGCGAGCGCAGCAGACCAAAGCTCTACATCTGCGACCCCGGCATGCTCGCGCACCTGCTCGGAGCAGACCTCGAGCGAATCGAACGTGACGACCAGGTGACCGGCAAGGCCTGCGAGACGCTCGTTGCCACCGAGCTGCTCAAGCATGCCACATGGTCTCGTCAATCCATCCGCGCATACCACTACCAGCGCGAGCGCCAGGACGTCGACTTCATCCTCGAGAACCGCGCTGGCGACCTCACCGCGATCGAGGTCAAGGCCGCGGCATCGTTGCGCTCCGCGGACTGGCGATGGCTGGCCACGCTGCGCGACGCCTGGGGTGCCAAATTCAAGAGCGGCATTGTCATCTACTCCGGCGAGCAGACCATCCCACTCGGGGACAGACTCTGGGCCGTCCCATACGCCGGGCTATGGGCCTGAGCAGCCCACAACAGACGGACCTGAATTTCCTCGACTCGCTACGCTCCACGACCGTGGCAGCGTATAAGCCAGCACCGCTCTCCAAGATTCCGGATGCGCGATGCGTCCAACTGGTCGAATCCGCCAAGCAGGGGCGGCTCGTGCTGTATCTCGGGGCGGGAGTCAGCGTCGCGGAGCCCGCAGGCGGCCCCAAGGGGCAAGATGTGGCGAAAGCTGTGCGTCCGTTCGTGGCTGAAATGCTCGGTATCGACGAGGACGAGCTGGATGGAGCCAGCCTTGAGAAAATGGCGCAGCGCGTGGCCGACGAGATCTCTGAACGTCTCGATGAGCTTCGCTCGCACGCGGTAAAAGTGTTTGACTTCCAGCGCATAGAGCCCAACTTCGGTCACGTGGCCGTTGCCTTGCTGCTGCGCGAGGGTCTGGCGCAGGTCGTGTCGGCGAACTGGGATTGTGGCGTAGAGAGAGCCGGCCTACTGGTGGAAATCAGAATCGACGGCGTAGCGCGCCTACCTGAAAGCATCCAATCGCTGTCCGGCTTGCCCATTTACAAGGTGCATGGTTGTGCCACGCGGCCGTTGACGATCGCGCTTACCCAGAATGAGATCGATGAGCCGCAAACATGGGCCATCAGTCGCGCGCAAGCCGCCCTCACGAGTGGTTCCGTCGTCTTCATCGGCCTCGGCACGCCCGGCGCGTACGTCCAGGAGCCGGTCGCGGAGCTTAAGGATACGTGGATTGCGCAGGCACCAACGTTTGCGTCGTGGACCTAGAGCTGTCTGATCTCTGGGAGAAAGCGCTCGCGCCCGAGATCGTTCAGAACGTGCACATCGGTCGTCGCGCCGATGAGTTTCTAGACGAACTACTCCGAGCGGTAGTTCGCGACGCGCTCAACGACGTGCAGCTGCGTATAAGACAGCTCGCCAACCAAGACGACTGGGCGGCCACTTCGGTCGCAGGTTTTGCAGAGCTGCGCAGGAGATTCGACGCCTCCACGGCGGACCGTGTGCTGCGCTGGTGGCGAGACGGGGTCGTCTCCTCGACCGCGGACGGCCGATTCGTGACCGAGATCCCAGGCCAACAGAGCCTGATGACGGTGGCCTACCTCGCGGGTCGGGACGAAGACGAGATCGAGGTTCGTGGCACGAGCGGACGGCAGACGGTCGCCTCCGGCAAGCAGTACTTCGAGATCATGGCGCGTCCTGGGGAGCACATCAACCAAGTGCAGCGTGTCGCGCGAGCCCATCTGGAACGCCGGCTCGCTGCCGGCGTCTATTCGGACGTGACGAGGCCGATTACGGTTGTGGTGCCGGAGGCAGTGGGGAGATTTCCATCAGGGGTCGCTCCTCTCGACATCGCCGCCGGCGATGAGACTGGGGCCGACATCGCATCGGGCGTGGAGTCCGTCCAGCTGCGCTTCGTCGGCGCAGAGGCCGGCGTGCAGGGACGGCTTGCGCCATGACAGCGAGCCAGCTGGCACAGCTATCGGATCTCGAAGAGCAGCTCAGCGCGGCTGGGTACGACGTGCGGCGTCGGGATCTGGCCAAGACCGAGGTCCTCTTGGGCGAGAGCCCATATGCGCTCGTTGCCTGCTTCGAGGCCGACGGCTGGGAGAAGCTGGAGGAGACCGTCTTCGACGTGCAGACGGAGATGACCCGAATTGCCGCTGGCGATTCCGCGGGGCGCGTGTGGGATATCTACGTGGTCGCGTTTGTCCATGCGCCGGCCGCGGACGCGGACCAGACAGCCCTCCGCGAGGCCATCGAGGCGGATACCCGATATGCCCGTAAGCTCGTGCGCGCCGCCGTGCCGCGGGAAGCGCTCGATCGAGCCTTGCGACCTCTGCTGCCGCTTCGCGATCCGGTAGGACTCGAAGTCGCCGACCCGCTCGACGAGCTGCGCGAAGAGCTGCACGCTCTCCCGGTCGCAGACGAGGTCGCCGATGCGGCGCTGGTCGCCTTCGCCAGCACGGACTCCGTGGAGGTGTCGTGATGGAGCGCCCCCGGCTCGCCGAGGTGGAACTCGAGGCCTTCCGCGGCTTCGCCAAGCCTCAACGCCTCGATCTCGATGCGGATGTGGTTGTCATCCGTGGCGACAACGGCACGGGCAAGAGCTCGGTCGCCGACGCGCTGCTCTGGCTCGTCACGGGCACCGTCCCACGCCTTAGGGAACGAGCCAAGAGCCTCCGCAAGGCCGACGATCCAATCGTGAGCCGCTATCGGCCCGAGGACCCCGCCCGTGTACGGCTCGCGCTGCGACTTCCAGACGAGCGGCGACTCGACTTCGAACGCAAGGGCGGAACGGACAGGTCCCAGCTCACCGCGCGAGAGGGCGATACGTTGCTGGAGAACGCAGACGAGCTGCTCGCAGACTCGCTCACCGGCATACATGCGCATCAGCTCGCCCAGGCCGTCGAGTCCTGGGGCGTGCTCCGGCAGGACAAGCTGCTCGCCGCGCTCGAAGGCGGCGAGGCACTGCACAAGCGCCTCGCGGACGTCATCGGCTTGGAGCGCGTCACGCTGTTCGCCGACAGCGCTAAGAAGACCGCAGATGGTCTGGTTCGCGAGCGAAGAGAGGCCGAGCAGACACTCGGAGCCCTTCGACACCGCCGCGATCAGGCACAGGAACAGCTGACGGAGGCCGAGCGGCAGGCGGTGCAGACGCCCGATGCCAGCCACCGGCTCATGGCGCTCGTCGAGAGCTTCGCCTCCACGCTGCCCGAGGATGTCCATCTGACCCGCAGGCCCGACTCGCTTGAAGCCCTAGCGGCACTTGGGCGCGATATCGGCGAGCTGGCGGCGGCTGCACGTACCCTGGCGGACGCCGCCAAAGAGGTGACCGTGGCTCGCGCCGCAAGTGTCGGAGCAGTCGATGAGCTGGAGGAGGAGCTCGTATCGCTCGAAGCGAAGGCTCACCAGGCCGTCCGGCGCGCCCCGATGCAGGTGCAGCTTGCCGGAGCCGCTCTCGAGCTCCTCGGGGACGACTGCCCGGTCTGCGGACAGCCGATCGACGCGGCCTCGGTACGGCAGCACCTGACGGAGCTGCTCCAGAGCGCGCAGGCCGAGGCCGGCGCTGCTGCCGATGCTCAGCGGGTCGTCGCCGACATGCAGTTCCGGCTGCAGGCGGCGCGCACCGCCCAGACGCGCCTGCAAGCGGCCCATCAACGGTATGCGAACGCGAGCGGACAGCTTGAGGGGCGGCTTACGAGCACCGCGCTTCGCGTCGGGCCTGCTTGGAAGCGGCCGGAGAGAGCCGAGGCTCTCGTCGTCGCGCTCGAGCAGTTGCAGAGCCGCGTTCGCGAGGTCCACGCGGAGGCGCAGCGCAACGCGGGCGAGCAGGTGGCTCGACTCTCGGCGGTCGTCGAGGCCTCCAATGCAGAGATCGCCCGCGCCCAGACCGCCATCGACGAGTTGAGCGACCGCGTGAAGCGGGCGCAAGAACTCGACCGAGACGCGCACCGTGCCGCGCGGCGAATCGTCGATCGCGCGCTGCAGCGCCTCGGCCCGAGCTTCGCCGAGGTGTTCGACCGGCTCGCCCCCCATCCGACTTTCACCGAACTGGGCGCTGTCCAAGACATCTACTACAAGAAGAACCAGGTGGTGCCCGAGATCCGCGACCCGCAGCGCAACGTCTCCGGCAACCCTTCCGTACTGCTCAGTGAGGGTCATCTCAGCGTCGTCGCGCTCTCGTACTTCCTCGGCATGGCGCTCAACGCGGGCGACGGGGCGCTTCCCTTCATCTTCCTGGACGATCCCCTCCAATCCATGGACGTGATCAGCGTCCTCGGGTTCGCCGACCTCTGCCGGCGCCTGCGCGAACGGCGACAGCTCATCGTCACGACGCACGATCGCCGCTTCGCGTCGCTGTTCAGCCGCAAGCTCGCGTCTCGCGAGCCGCGCAGTCGCACGCTCATATACGACTTCACAACCTGGACGGAGACCGGCCCCGAGATCAAGCCAGTGAAGGAACCGCCCACCACGGTCGAGCCCCTGCTCTCACGCATAGCTTCCTGAGCGATGCGCCAAGTCCTTCCCGCGCCTCGCTCTGGGAAGCGGCGCCGCGTTCGCTGGGTGCGCGGTCAATCCCCAGCCATCAAGCACGCACAGGCGTGCGAACAGGGAGGAACGGGTACGCACAGGCCCCGGTGACCGGCGGCAGCTACCTGATCTGCATCCCCGAGATCGCCCGCGCGACCACGAGCTGCTGGATCTCCGCGGTGCCCTCGAAGATGTCGTAGATCTTCGCGTCGCGGTGGAAGCGCTCGACCGGGAACTCGCGCGTGTAGCCGTTGCCGCCGAGGATCTGGATCGCGCGCTCGGTCACCCACACGGCGACCTCGCCGGCCTTCAGCTTGCTCATCGAGCCCTCCGCGTTCTCGAAGGGCACCTGGTTTCGGCCCATCCAGGAGGCGCGCCAGACGAGCAGGCGGGCGGCGTCGATCTCCATCTTCATGCGCGCGAGCGTGAACGCGATCGCCTGGTTCTCGATGATCTTGCGGCCGAACTGCTCGCGCTCCTTCGCGTAGTCGAGCGCGTACTCGTAGGCGGCCCGCGCGATCCCGAGCGCCTGCGCGCCGACCGTCGGGCGCGAGGCCTCGAAGGTCGCCATCGATGCGTTGCCCTTGCTCTTCCTGCCCTCCTTCGCGCGGGCAAGCCGTTCGTCGAGCTTCTCCTTGCCGCCGAGCACATAGCCGACGGGGATGCGGCAGTCGTCGAGGTAGACGTCGGCGGTGTGGGAGGCGCGCAGACCGTGCTTGCTCACCTTCGCCCCCTGCGAGATGCCCTTCGCCTCGCTCATCGGCACGATGAACGCGGCGTGGCCGCGCGCGCCGAGCTCGCGGTCGACGGAGGCGATCACGACGTGGACGTCGGCGATGCCGCCGTTCGTCGCCCACGCCTTCTGGCCGTTCAGCACCCACTCGCCCGCCGCCTCGTCGAACTTCGCGGTCGTCCGCAGCGCGCTCACGTCCGAGCCCGCGTTCGGCTCCGAGGAGCAGAAGGCGGCGACCTTCAGGTCGTCCGGGGTGCCGAAGCAGCGCGGGATCCACTCGCCGATCTGCTCGCCTGAGCCCTGGCCGAAGATCGCCGCGACCGCGAGCGCGGTGCCCATGATCGCCATCCCGATGCCCGCGTCGCCCCAGAACAGCTCTTCGTTCACGATCGGCAGCGTCAGCCCCGTCGGGTCCGCGAAGAACTGGGCGAGCGCTTCGAAGCCGTAGAGGCCGATCTTCGCTGCCTCCTCGATCACCGGCCAGGGCGTCTGCTCCTTCTCGTCCCACTCGTGCGCCGCGGGACGCATCACGTCGGCGGCGAAGCCGTGGACCCAGTCCCTGATGTCCTTCTGGTCCTGGTTCAGGGCGAGCGAGAAAGACGCCTCCTGACCCGCTGCGTTGGATATCGCCGCGACCGCGGCGTCGGCTGCCTGCGTGCCGGCTGCTTGTGTCTCGGTTGCCTGCGCGCCGGCCGCCTGTGCGTCGGCCGCCTCGGCGCTCGCGACGGTGCTGGATGACATCGTAAAGCCTCTCTTCTCGGGGTGGTGGACGATCGCAGGCCGGGTGCGGGCCCGGGCCTGGCGCAGCAGGGTGTGATGCCTTGCGAGGACCGTCACAAAGCGTAACCGACGCCTGTCGCAAAGGCGAGGCGGGCGCCGGCCACACTGCGCATGTCGGAGACGAATCGCACAAATTCAGCAATGTCGATGAGATTTGTGGTATTAATGCGCGCCGACCCTGTTCATCAGCTTGCAGATGGAGAAAGTGACGATGCAGAAAACCCCCTCGAAGAAGACGATCGCGCGCCTGCTCGGCGCGGCGGCCATAGCGCTGGGTGCACTCGCGCTGCTCAGCGGCTGCGGCTCCACCTCGTCCGCAAGCGGCTCCAAGCAGGTCACGCTCGTCGCCTACTCGACGCCGCAGTCGGCGTTCGCCTCGCTCATCTCCGCGTTCGGGCAGACCTCCGCAGGCAGGGGCGTGGGCTTCAGCCAGTCCTACGGCCCCTCTGGCGAACAGTCGCGCAAGGTCGCCGCCGGACTGCACGCGGACGTCGTCAACTTCTCGCTCGAACCTGACGTCACGCGCCTCGAGAAGGCGGGCCTCGTCTCCTCCTCCTGGAACGCGAACGCGACCCACGGCATCGTCACCGACTCGGTCGCCGTCATCATCGTGCGCAAGGGCAACCCGAAGCACATCCACGGCTGGAGCGACCTCGTCAAGCCTGGCGTGCAGGTGCTCACGCCGAACCCGTTCACGTCGGGCGGCGCGCGCTGGAACATCGTCGCCGCCTACGGCGCCCAGATAAAGGAAGGCCACAGCCCCGCGGAAGCGACGGCATACCTGAAGCAGCTGTTCAAGAAAGTCGTAAGCCAGGACAGCTCCGCGCGCAAAGCGCTGCAGACATTCCTCGCCGGCCGCGGCGACGCCCTCCTCGACTACGAGTCCGAGGCGATCGCCGACGAAAAGAAGGGCGCCCCGATCGAATACGTCATCCCGAGCTCGACGGTCCTGATCGAAAACCCGATCGCGGTGCTCGGCGACAACGCGACCGCGCAGAAGTTCGTCAGCTTCCTGCTCTCGCCGGAAGGCCAGAAGATCTGGGCGCAGCAGGGCTACCGCCCCGTCATCAGCGGCGTTGAAGGGGCGAGCAAGTTCCCGACACCGCCTCACCTCTTCACCGTCGCCTCGCTCGGCGGCTGGAGCAAGATCGACGAACAGTTCTTCGAACCGAGCAGCGGCATCGTCACGAAGATCGAGGAATCGCTTGGCGTCTCGACCTCGAAATAGCGGCGGCGCCCCGGCGAACGGCGGCGCAGCTCCCGCGGGCGGCGGCACAGCGCCCGCCGGCGGTCGCCCGGCCTTCGCGGGCGCTGGCGCGGCCTCCGCGGCGCCGCCCCTCGGGAGCCCTCGGCCACGCCTTCTCGGGGGCTCCGCGAGGCAGCTCGGCGCGCGCGCCGGCCTCGCGCTCGGCCCTGGCGTGCTCACGCTCTACCTCTCCGCGCTCGTGCTGCTGCCCGTCGCGGCGCTGCTCGCGCAGGCAAGCCACGGCGGCGCCTCCTCCTTCCGGCCGGAGATCTCGAGCAGGGAGGCGGTCGCGGCGATCGAGCTCACGCTGTCGAGCTCGGCGATCGTCGTCGCGGTCAACGCGCTGTTCGGGACGCTGCTCGCCTGGGTGCTCGTGCGCGACAGCTTCCCTGGCAGGCGGATCGTCGACGCCCTCATCGACCTGCCGTTCGCGCTGCCGACGATCGTCGCCGGCGTGCTACTGCTCGCGCTCTACGGCAAGAACGGCCCGACCGGGATCGACGTCGCCTTCACACGCGCCGCAGTCGTGCTCGCGCTGCTGTTCGTCACGCTGCCCTTCGTCGTGCGCTCGGTGCAGCCGGTGCTGATCGAGCTCGACCGCTCGATGGAGGAGGCCGCCCGCTCGCTCGGCGCGAAGGGCTTCACGGTCTTTCGCAGGATCGTGCTGCCGAACCTCACGCCCGCGATCCTCTCCGGCGCCGCGCTGTCCTTCGCAAGGGCGGTCGGCGAGTACGGCTCGATCGTGCTCATCTCGGGCAACTTGCCCTTCAGGACCGAAGTCGGCTCGGTCTATGTCTTCAACCAGGTCTCGAACAGCGACTTCCCCGCCGCCTCAGCAGTCTCCGTCGTGCTGCTCGCGGCCGCGCTCATCGTGCTCGGCGCCGCCACCCTCGCGACGCATGCGAGGAGCAGGCATGTCCGCTAGCGGCCGGCTCAGCCTGCGCCTGCTCGCGCTCGGCTACCTCGCGGCGCTGCTGCTCGCGCCCGCGCTCATGCTCTTCTACCGCACCTTCGAGCACGGGCTCGCCCCCGTCTGGCAGGCGATCACGGCGCCGAACGCGCTGCACGCGCTGCTGCTTTCGCTGCAGATCGTCGCGATCGTCGTGCCGCTCAACACGGCCTTCGGGATCGGGATCGCGCTGCTGATCGAGCGGCGGCGGTTCCCTGGCAGGGCGCTCGTCGGCATGCTCGTCGACCTGCCGTTCGCGATCTCCCCGGTCATCGTCGGGCTCTCGCTCGTGCTCGTCTACGGCCGCACCGGCTGGCTCGGCGACTGGCTCTCGCAACACGGGATCGAAGTGATCTTCTCCGTGCCGGGAATGGTGCTCGCGACCGCGGTCGTCTCGCTGCCGTTCGTCGCGCGCGAGACGATCCCCGTGCTGCGCGAGATCGGCAGCGACGCCGAGCACGCCGCCGCGACCCTCGGTGCCGGCCCCTGGCAGACCTTCTGGCGCGTCACGCTGCCCGCGATCCGGTGGGCCGTCAGCTACGGCGTCGTGCTCAGCACCGCGCGGGCGCTCGGCGAGTTCGGGGCGGTCAGCATCGTCTCTGGCAACGTCGAGGGCAAGACCCAGACGCTGCCCCTCTACGTCTCGGACCAGTTCGAGAACTTCAACCTCACCGGCGCCTACGTCGCCACGGCGCTGCTCGCCCTGCTCGCGCTCCTCACGCTGCTCGCGATGAGCCTGCTCGCACGCCGCGCCGGCCTCGACACCCTCGACCGCACCAACACCCTGGAGGTGAGCGCCTGATGGCGATCGAAGTCCTTCACGTCAGCAAGAAGTTCGGCTCCTTCGCCGCGCTCGAAGACATCAGCGTCGCGGTCGCGGACGGCGCCCTCACCGCGCTGCTCGGCCCGAGCGGCAGCGGCAAGTCGACGCTGCTGCGCGTCATCGCAGGGCTCGAGCGCCCTGACAGCGGCAGCGTGTCGATCGGCGGCACCGACATCACCGCCATGCCCGCGCGCACCCGCGGCGTCGGCTTCGTCTTCCAGCACTATGCCCCCTTCAAGCACATGACCGTGCAGCAGAACGTCGCCTTCGGGCTGAAGGTGCGCAAGCGGCCGAAGCGCGAGATAGGCGAGCGGGTCGCCGAGCTGCTGCGCCTCGTGCGCCTAGAGGGGCTCGCACAGCGCTACCCCTCCCAGCTCTCCGGCGGCCAGCTGCAGCGGATGGCGCTCGCGAGGGCGCTCGCCCCTCAGCCGCGGGTGCTGCTGCTCGACGAGCCGTTCGGCGCGCTCGACGTCCAGGTGCGCGCAGAGCTGCGCGAGTGGATCAGGCGCCTGCACGAGGAGATCCACATGACGACCATCTTCGTCACCCACGACCAGGAGGAGGCGATGGACATCGCGAGCGAGATCGTCGTCATGAAGGCGGGCAGGATCGAGCAGATCGGCACCCCGAAGGAGCTCTACGAGCGGCCGCGCAACGAGTTCGTCATGTCCTTCGTCGGCCCCGTCAGCAGGATCGGCGACGCGCTGCTGCGGCCGCACGACATCCAGCTGCTCGAGCACCGCGACGAGGAGGGCGTCGAGGCGCTCGTGCGCCGGATCGTCCACCTCGGCTTCGAGGTCAGGGTCGAGCTCACGCTGCAAGACGGCACAGAGGTGTGGGCACAGGTGACGAGAGACCTCGCCGAGCAGCTCGAGCTGCGTGAGGGGGACGTCGTCTCCGTACGGCTGCCGACCCCGCGGGTCTTCGCCTAACGCGATCGGGTCTGCCAGGCGTCCTCGTCGCGCGTCAGCGCAAGCACGTCCTTCGGCAGGCTGCCGGCGGCGACGTCCGCGACGCTCACGCGCTCGAGCACCGCTCTCAGGTTCGCGCGCAGCGCGATCCAAACCTGCTGCAGCGAGGCGGCCGTGCCCTCGTACTCGACCTCCTCAGGGCGCTGCCCGCGCACACCCACCAAGGGGCCCTCCACCGCCCTGATCACCTCCGCGAGCGGCAGCTCCTCCGCGCGCCGCGCGAGCCAGTATCCGCCCTCGGGCCCGCGTTGGCTGCGCACGATCCCGGCGGAGCGCAGCTGGGTGAGGATGTTCTCGAGGAAGGACGGCGGGATCGCCTGGGCGCGCGCGAGGTCGTCCACCTTCCGCGGAGACCGCTGGTCCGACCCGGCGAGCTCTACCACCGCCCGCACGGCGTAGTCGGCCTTCGCGGTCACGCGCATAGCGCGGGATTCTGCTGCATTACGCGGCCGGACGGCGCCGCACCCACGGGCCGCCTTGGCGTAGGCCGCCCTCAGACGGCGGGCGCCGGCCGGTGCGGCGTCGTCAGCTCGTCGCGCGTCGCGTTGCGCAGAAGCACGCCGAGCACCGCGAGGCTCGCCCCGTTCGCGATCAACGAGATTCCGACGAGGATTGCAAGCGTCGCGAGGCCGACGTCAGGCACCGAGACGATCACGATCCCGGCGGCCATCTCGACGACCGAGATCACGAGCCGCCAGGCGCGGTGCTCCTGCGCCTCGAAGGAGAGCACGAACCGCACCGCTCCGACCGCGATCAGCCAGATGCCGATCAGCACCGCGACGGCCGTCACGCCCGTCACCGGATGACGGATCAGCAACACGCCCACGACCAGGCCGACCACCCCCATCAGAGCGGCCATTCCTCTGTTCTCGGTCCTCCGCTGCAGCGAGGCGATCAGCGCGAGCGCGCCGTCGACGGCCACGAACACCCCCACCACCACAGCGATCGTCGTCAGGCTGTCGCTCGGCTTCAGGAGCACGACGACTCCCGCCGCGATGCTCAGCAGGCCCACCCCGAGCGGCAACCACCACATCCGCCCCAGCTCGCGAATCTGATCCGCATACGTCGGACCCTCTGGCATCGCTGACATCGCTGACTCCCTTCGTCGAGGCGCCTCGCCGCGTCGATGCGCTCGTACGCAACGCAGTCTTCCCGTCGGCCTCGCGCGATACATCCGCATCTGCCCGCACGAGGCAACGGGCGAACTACGCAACCGCGTCCGTCAAGCCCGGAGTAGCCTCGAGCGATCCGAGCAAGGAGGTGGAGGCATGGCTGGAGAAGCGCTGTTCATCGGTTGGGGGCCCGTCGTCAGGGGCCGCGAGCAGAAGGCGCTGCAGGTCTTCCAGGAGACGATCGAATACTACGGCCGCCTGCAGCAGGAGGGCAGGATCGAGAGCTTCGAGCCGGTCCTCGTCGCGCCCCACGGCGGCGACCTCGGCGGCTTCGTGCTGCTGCGCGGCGAGCGCGCCAAGCTCGACGAGATCCGCTCGAGCGACGAGTTCGAGCGGCTGCTTGCGCGCGCCGCGAGCGTCGTCGATGGCGTCGGCGTGGTCAACGCCTATACCGGCGAGTCGCTCGGCGAAGAGATGGAGCGCTTCCGAGCAGCGTCCGAGGATCTCGCATAGCGGACGCGTGCAGCGCAGGCGGCGGCACAGCCATCCGCGCTCACGTCCTGCGGAGCTCGCTCACGTCCTGCGGAACTTCGGGTTCGCGCCCGCGATCACGACGGTCGCCTCGCCGCGGGGGGGCTGCGCGAACCGCTGCGCGAGCTCTGAGAGAAAGCCGCGATGCGCGCTCTCGTGGAGCTTCGTCAGCTCGAGGCAGACGCACGCCTCACGGTCGCCGAGCACCCCGAGCGCGTCGCGCAGCAGCGCGCCCAAGCGATAGGGGGACTCGAAGATCACGAGCGTGTGCGGCTGCTCAGCGTCCTCCTGCAAGAAGCGTCGGCGCGGGCCCTGCTTGCGCGGGGCGAAGCCCTTGAAGGTGAAGCTCGCCCCTGGCAGCCCCGAGACCGCGAGCGCCGCGAGCACGGCGCTCGGCCCGGGGATCGCCACCACCTCGAAGCCGGCTGCCGCCGCGGCGCGAACCGTCGGAAAGCCGGGGTCGCTGATCAGCGGCGTGCCCGCATCCGAGCAGAGGCCGACGTCGACGCCCTCGCCCAGCAGGCTCAGCACGCGCTTGCTCGCCTGCTGCTCGTTGTGCTCGTGCAGCGAGAAGAGAAAGCGCGGGCGCGGTATCCCGTGCCGTGAGAGCAGCTGATGGGTGCGGCGCGTGTCCTCGCAGGCGAGCGCTTCGACCTCGCCGAGCACGCGCAGGGCACGCGCGTTCACGTCCTCGAGGTTGCCGATCGGCGTCCCGATCAGATACAGGGTCCCGCGGTCGCGGGTGCCATGCTCGCCTGCGGCTCCGCCGACCCGCTCCCGGTCCGACTCGCCATCGCTCCCCCTCGCACGCCTCCCGCCGGTCTCCCCGGCGCGTCGCCGGCGCGGCGCTTTGGCGCTGGCGGGCATGACCGCACAATCTAGCGGCACGCGAGCCGCCGCCAGCGCCTGCGACCGCGCCGATCGTCGCGTTTCAGGCGCATGAGGGTGGCTTCCGCATCGCGACGGAGAAGAGGATCTACGGCGCCGCGAAGATCAATCGCTCAACACCTGCTCGGCGAGCGCTTCCTCGCCGGTGCAGTCCTGCACACCGGGCCACGCCCGTTCCAACTCTCAGGGCGCGTCTTCGCCCTGCCGATCGCGACGCTGTGGGGATGAGACCAACCTGCCGGCGAGGAGACCGCAGGTCGCGACCTCCTCGCCGGACGTCACTTCTTCAGCACGACGCTGCTAGCGCACGAATTCGCGCACTTCTTTGTAGACCTTTTCGTTCGTCGTCAGCGCGACGTGCGAGATGCATTCGGTTTCGGTGTTTTCGGCGCCGGTGAGAATCACGCTCGTGTGCGGGTTGATGATTTCATCGCACGGCGACCACCAGGTGTGGTATTTCACCGTCGGAGAGCCTGGCACTTCGGTGCCTGAGTTCAGTTCCGTCAGGAACGTGGAGCCAGGCACCATCTCCTTGCAGGACACTTCGAAGCCCGCGCAGAGTTCCGCGGTCGTCGTTCCGTGGTTCGGCCCACCGAGGGAGACCCATTGTTCGATCGTGCTCGTGCCGCCGAGGTTCTTTATGTAGTACCGCGAGGAGAGGCCCCCCATCGAATGGGTGATGAAGTCCACCTTCGCGGCCCCAGTTTTTCTCTTGATTTCTTCGACCTTCGTCGCCTCTTCTTTCGCGGTGATCACGTTCGACTGGGCGGTGTTGTATTTCCAGTTGTTCAGTTCCGCCTTGCCCCAACCGTCTTTTTCGAAGCGTTCGATCATCGTTTTCCATAGCGATTCCGACTCTTTGTAGCCGTGGACGAACAGGATCGGCGTATGCGCCTGGGCCACCCCGACCGGGACGAGCAGCACGAGCGCCGTCGCCATCAATAGCAATCGCTTCATATCCAGATTCCCTCCTCGTGGCTGGATGCCTTGTGGATGTGACCGGCGAACGAATACACCGGCGAGGGCCCGGCCGGCGAGGCGCTGCAAGCCCACCGGCAGATCCACCCGTACAAGCGGGAAAAGGCGCCGGCACGTTTGTTTCCAACGTTTCTCCGGGCGCTCATACCGCTGGCCCGCGCCGGTACTGGCTGGCTAACCAAACAAAAGCCTTGCGCCTTCAGCCGTCAACCTCGGCGACGCCAAGACCTCGAGGTGATCGACCAGCCGTCAGGGTCGCAGGCGCCCTCGACGCGCCTGCTTCTCAGCGGCCACTGAGGACCGCTTCCATCACGCGCTTCACTATCGGCGCCGCCACGGTCCCTCCCTGCCCTGGCGAGTTTTCCACGACGGCGGCAACCGCGATTCGCGGACTCTTGATCGGCGAGAATCCGATGAACCACGCCTGGTTCAGTCCGGGCCTCGAGGTTTCGGCGGTTCCGGTCTTGCCCGCGACTTCGACGCCCGCCAACGCGGCGGCCGTGCCAGTGCCTTCCTGCACGACCTTCGACATCATCGCGGCCACCTCGTCGGCCGTGTGGCTCGAGAACGCCTGAGAGTACGTCGCGGGCGCGAACCTCCTCGCGATGCGACCGTCGGATTCCACTATCTCGCTCACGAGTCGCGGTGACATCAGCCTCCCGCCGTTCGCGACCGCGGCCGCGACCATCGCCATCTGCAGAGGAGTCACCTCCAGCCGGTCTTGGCCGATGCCCATGCGCCCGACGTCGACGAGGTCGCTCGTCGGTGGGATCACCGCGCCGTTCGCGTACTCGCCGCTCGCGCGCACTTCGTCCGCGGGAAGCCCCACTGCCTGCCTGCGGCCGAAGCCGAGGGCGGCCATGTAGTGCGCAAATCGATCCTTGCCGACGCGCTTTGCGACCTGCGCCCAGACCGTGTTCACCGAGAACGTCAGGGCCGTCGTCAGCGGAATCTCGCCGAACTGCTCGTTCGAGAAGTTCGACAGGGGGCGGCCTTCGTCTTCGATCGGCGAGCGGCCGCTGAAGACCGACGACGGACTCGCGATTCCCGAGTCGATCGCGGCGATCGCGGTCACGACCTTGAACGTCGAGCCGGGGGCGTAGCTCGCCTGCGTCGCGCGGTTGAACAGGGGAGCGTCCGTCGCCGAGTTCAGCTGCTTGCGATAGGCGGTGCTCGCAAGATGGTTCGGGTCGAACGACGGCGAGCTCGCCAGCGCCCGGATCGCGCCGGTGCCAGGTTCGATCGCCACCACGGACCCTGCATGTCCGGCGAGACCTTCTACGGCCGCTTGCTGGACTCTTGGGTCGAGAGTCGTGACGACTTCGTCGCCCTCGTTGGGAGCCTGCCCGCTCAGGCGATTGAAGAGGCTTGCGAGCGTCCCGGATTCGGCGGCGGCGAGCTCCGGTTCCCAGGCGGCCTCCATGCCGGCCTGACCGATGCTCGAAGCGGAGTAGCCGATCGCGTTTGCGAACAGCGGGCCGTAGGGGTAGACCCTGTGGTAGGCGCCGCCGGCGCCCCTCACGCTGCGCGCGATCACGGCTCCGTGAGCCGTCGCTATGTCGCCGCGATGGAAGTATTCGCCCTCCAAGATGCGACGCTTGTTGTTCGCATTCGCGTTCAGAGAGGCTTTGTCGAAGATCGTCCAGCGCGACGTGAAGGCGAGCAGCACGGCGAACATCGCGACGATCACGTATCCGAGCCGCCGAATCGACGAGTTCATCGTGCTGTGAGCGGCTGCATTGCGATTCGTCGAATGACGCAAAGCCCGCCTTGCAAGGCGGGCTTCGTAGAGAGAGCGGCGAACGGGTCTCGAACCCGCGACCTTCGGCTTGGGAAGCCGACGCTCTACCAACTGAGCTACCGCCGCAGCGGCGCCTTGCGCCGAGCTCGATTCTACGCGCTGCAGAGGCGATCGTGCCGAAGCCTCGCCTCGCGGCCGACGACTAACCTGGAGGCCGATGAAACTGCCCGTCCCGACCGCGCTCGCCTCGGTCGCAGGCGCCGCCCTCGTCGGCCTGCTCGTCTACGGCGTCAGCAACCAGGCGCCGAACCGCAGCCTCGACGAAGCGCTCGCGCACGGCGAGCACCCACCCGCTCCGCTCGCCGCGAAGGCGCTGCCGGTCCTCGCGGGCTCTCGCAGCGGCTCGCTCGCCGCCTATCGCGGAAAGGTCGTGCTGCTCGACTTCTACGCCTCCTGGTGCGTCGCCTGCCAGGAAGAGTCGCCGCTGCTCGAGCGCGCGCAGCGGCAGCTCGAACGCAACCACGGCACCGTGCTCGGCGTCACCTACCAGGACGCGGCGCAAGAATCGCGCCGGTTCACATCGCGCTACCGGCTCACGTTCCCGAGCCTGCGCGACCCGAGCGGCCAGCTCGCGAGCGCCTTCGGCACGAGGCAGGTACCTGAGAGCTTCCTCATCGACCGCGACGGGCGGATCGAGGCGATCGCGCGCGGGCCGATCGACGCGGCGTTCGTGAAGCGCGCGCTCACGCTCGCAGAGGGGTCTTGATCACCACGAGCCCCGCATTCACCGCACGCCTCGCCTCCCTGGCACAACGGCTCGACGCGACGCTGCCCGCACTCATCTCAGGTCTCGCGTCCACCAGCCGCCGCCTGCGCATGACCCTGCCCGCGCTCGCCGCAGGCGCGCTGCTCCTGTCCCCTTCGCCCGCCCTTGCCGCCGCCCAGCGCCCCAGCCTGCCGCAGATCGAACCGCAGGTCATGTGCGTCACCTGCAAGATCCCGCTCAACGTCGCCGAGTCGGCCGAGGCCACCCAGGAGCGCGTCCTCATCAGGCAGCTCATCGACGAAGGCAGGAACGAAGCGCAGATCAAGCGCGCGCTCGTCGCCCAATATGGCCCGGCGGTACTTGCCCTGCCGAGCACGAAAGGCTTCCAGCTCTCCGCCTACCTCGTGCCGATCGCGGTCGTGCTTGCGCTGCTCGCGCTGCTTGCGCTGCTGCTGCCGCGCTGGCGCCGTGCCGCGCGCGACCAGCAGCGCACGCACACGCCGCCGCCCGCACTCAGCAGCGCGGAGGCGGAGCGCCTCGAACGCGACATGCAGCGCTTCGACTGATCGAGGCGCGCCGATGGACCTCCGTCGCGGCCTCTCATGCGGTGCCGCTCGCCGCTATCCGCCTTCTGCGGAACGCTGATGCCAGAGCGGACCGCTCGCCCTGGTTCGCTCACATCTCCTGCGGCGCGCTGATCCCAAGCAGGTCCAGGCACCGCGCGAGCACGCGCTGCACCGCGAGGCACAGCGCGATCCGCTCTGACTCGACCGCGGCCGGCTGCGCGCCCACGACCCTGCAGTCGCGGTAGAAGGCGGTGAACGCCTGGGCAAGCTCCAGCGCGTAGGCGGCGATGCGGTGGGGAGCCCGACGCGCCGCCGCCTCCGCGACCTCGTCGGGGAAGTCGAGCAGCTGCTTGATCGTCGCGCGCTCAGAGGGATGCAGCGCGATGCCGCCGTCGCTGTCTGGCTCCGCTGGCCCCTCAGATGCCTCCTGCGCCGGAGCGGAGACCTCCTCGCCCGCGGCGAACGCCTCTCGCCCCGCCGCTGACGCCTCCTCCTGTCCCCCCGCAAACGCCTCCTCCGCCTCCGCGAGCGCCCGCTCCACCCGTTCGGGACCGGCCTTCGCGAGCATCGAGGCGATCCGGGCGTGCGCGTACTGGACGTAGTAGACCGGATTCTCGCTGCTCTGCCTCACGGCGAGATCGAGGTCGAGGTCGATCGTCGTGTCGTGCGAGCGCGAGAGCAGGAACCAGCGGGCGGCGTCGACGCCGATCTCCTGCACCAGGTCGTCGAGCGTCACGAACTCGCCCGAGCGCTTCGACATCTGCGCCCGTTTGCCCGCCCTCAGCAGGTGCACGAGCTGCATGATCAGCATCTCGAGCTCCTCCGGGTCGCCGCCGAGCGCCGCGTAGGCGGCCCGCATCCGCCGCAGGTAGCCATGATGATCGGCGCCCCAGACGTCGATCTGGCGATTGAAGCCGCGCTCGCGCTTCGCCTCGTGGTAGGCGATGTCGGAGGCGAAGTAGGTGTGCTCGCCGCTCGAGCGCATCAGCACGCGGTCCTTGTCGTCGCCGAAGTCGCTGCTGCGCAGCCACAATGCGCCCTCGCTGCGATAGGTGTGGCCGCCGTCTTCGAGCATCTGCAAAGCGTGCGTGACGGGGCTCACCGGCTCGCCGTCGCGGCCGCGCAGATCCGCGCGCGCCTCGTGCAGCTCGCTCTCGTACTGCCAGCGCTCGTAGCCGAGCACGTTGAAGCGCGCAAGCGAGACCTCGACCTGTGCGACCATCGCCGCGACCGCCTCGCGCCCGAGCGCCGCCGGGTCCTTGCAGGCCGCGCCCTCGATCCGCTGCGCGAGCGTCTGCACGTAGTCGCCCTTGTATCCGTCCTTTGGCACCTCCTCGCCGCGCGCGAGCGCGGCGATCGACTCGCCGAGCTTGCCAACCTGCGTGCCTGCGTCGTTCACGTAGAACTCGCGCTGCACCTGATGCCCGTGGAAGCTGAGCAGGCGTGCGAGCGAGTCGCCGTAGGCGGCGTTGCGGGCGTGCCCGACGTGCAGCGGCCCGGTCGGGTTCGCGCTCACGAACTCGACGAGCATCCGCTCGCTGCTCGCGCCGCCGGCGCCGAAGCGCTCGCCCGCGGCGAGCACCGCGGAAAGCGACTGCAGGTGCCAGGCGTCATCGAGGCGCAGGTTGAGGAAGCCTGGCCCCGCGACCTCGAAGCTCAGCAGGCGACCGCGGAGGCGCTCCGCGAGGCCCGTGCCGATCTGCTCGGCAAGCGCGCGAGGGGACTGGCGCGCGGCCGACGCGAGCACGAGCGCGGCGTTCGTCGAGTAGTCGCCGAGGTCGGCGCTCGGCGGGCGCTCCAGCGTCAGCGGGCGATCGGCGCCCGCCGGCGCGAGCCCGCAAGCGACCGCCCGCACCGCGGCGGAGAGCGCGGCGAGCGGCGGCGGAGCGGCCGCGGCGCGCGAATCGGAGTCTGTGCTCATCGGGCGGCGTCTTGGCGCGGTGATCGTCGGGGCGGCGACTCAGTAGTGGTAGGGCTCGCCGGCGAGGATCTTATGCGCCCTGTAGAGCTGCTCGAGCAGCAGCACCCAGGCGAGCTGGTGGGGCAGCGTCATCGGCCCGAGCGAGAGCCGGTGATCGACACGTGGCAGCTGCGGCGCGCCGAAGGCCCCGCCGATCACGAAGGCCAGATCGCGCCCCTCGAGCCGTCGCCGCTCGACGAAGCGGCTGAACGCCACGCTGTCGCACGCCTCCCCATCGGAGCAGAGCAGGCAGACGAACGCCTGCGCTCGCACGCGCCTCGCGACCGCATCGCCGTCGCGCAGCGGCAGCAACTCCAGCTCTGCATACCGGGAGAGCAGCTTCCGGTAGTGCTCGACGTCGTCGAGGTAGGGGGCTCGCAGGCGAGCCTCGCCGATCACGCTCAGGCGCATCTCGGCGCCTCCGTCACGCGCAACCTTCCGCTCCCCTCACGCGCACCTCGCCGCCCCCTCCTGCACGCCTTGCGATACTAGCCCCCGTGAACGAGCAAGACCCTGGCGCCGAGCGCCACATCAACATCCACCTCTCGCCGGAGGTGATGGGCGGCGTATACGCGAACTTCGCGAACGTCAGCCACTCCGATTACGAGTTCACGATCACCTTCGCGCGCGTAGACCACGAGGTCGAAGCCGACGAGGTTCCTGGCGTCGTCGTCTCCCGCGTCAACCTCTCGCCGCGATTCATGCGCGAGCTCATCAGCGCGATGGAGGACAACTACTCGAAGTGGCGCACCCGCGAGGGGATCAAGAACCTGCCCGAGTACGGCGGAGAGACCGAAGAGTCCGACGGCGAGCAGTAGCGGCGCCGGGCGGTGGCGCCGCCGCCGGCGGTAGCGGCGCCGGAGCGTCGCGGCGACGCCGGAGGTCGCAGCCCCGCGCAGCCGGCCGCTTCGCGGCGTCACGCCCTCCAGCACGATGAAGGTCGCGATCATCTCGGACATCCATGGCAATCGCCACGCGTTCGAAGCCGTGCTCGAGGCGATCGCCGCCTCCGAGGCGGCGGAGATGTGGTGCCTCGGCGACCTCGTCGGCTACGGCGCCGACCCCGACGCCTGCGTGCAGCTCGCGCGCGAGCACTGCGCCGTCTGCCTCGCCGGCAATCATGACCTCGCCGTGATCGGACAGCTGCCGCTCGACGAGTTCTCCCGCGGCGCGAGCCTCGCCGCCGAGTGGACGAGGGAGGTGATCGCGCAGGAGAACGTCGCCTTCCTGCAGAGCCTGTCGACCTCCTGCGAGGAGGAGGCCGTCGGCCTCTACCACGCCAGCCCGCGCGATCCCGTCTGGGAGTACGTGCTCTCGGCGCTGCTCGCGCAGCTGTGCCTCGACGCCCAGCGCCGCCGGGTCTGCCTCGTCGGCCACTCCCACGTCGCGCTCTCCTTCTCGCGCACAGAGGGGGAGCTCGCAAGCGGCGAGCCCAGGCGCGCCGGCGTGCAGCTCGACCTCTCCGCCGACGAATGGCTGATCAACCCCGGCAGCGTCGGCCAGCCGCGCGACGGCGATGCGCGCGCCGCCTGGATGCTGCTCGACCTCGACGCCTGGCAGGCGAGGTTCATGCGCACCGAGTACGACGTCGCCGGAGCCGCCGCCGCGATCCGGGCGGCACGCCTGCCGGACTCGCTCGCCGAGCGCTTGGGGTACGGTCAATGAGCATGAGATACGACAGGAGGCTCCCTCTCTGCGTCGCGGCGTCAGGCATCGCGGCGGCGCTGCTCGCCGGCTGCGGCGGCTCTTCTGGGCTGATCCCGACCGGCAACGCCGGCCCGCTGCGAGCCGACTTCGAAGCGATCGCGCACGCGGCCGAAAACGGCAACGGGCACTGCGCGCAGACCCAGACGGCGATCGGCAAGACCGAACGCGACTTCGAAAGCCTGCCCTCGAGCGTCGACAGGAGGCTGCGCGCCCGCCTCTCCGAAGGCATCGATCACCTGCGCTCGCAGGCGCTGCTCGCCTGCACGCAGCCGAGCGGCGCGGGAACGAGCACGACCGCGACCGCCAGCAGCCCGACGAGCAGCTCGCCGCCGAGCAGCACGAGCACCAGCACGAGCACCGTGACGAGCACGAGCACCAGCACGAGCACGACCCCGGCGCCGAGCGGCGGCACGCCCGCCGAAGAAGGGGAAGGCGAAGAATCGAACCCCGGCGGGGTCGGGCCGAACGGCGAAGGCCCGCCCGGTCACCTCGAACACGGCGGAGCCGTGCCATGAGCGCGATCGAGACGATCGCGGGCCGCTACCGGCTCGAAGGCCGGCTCGGCTTCGGCGGCATGTCGACCGTCCACCTCGCGCTCGACACGCGGCTCGAGCGCAAGGTCGCCGTCAAGCTGCTCGCCGAGCACCTCGCCGAGGATCCGACGTTCGTCTCGCGCTTCCAGCGCGAGGCGCAGGCGGCGGCGCGGCTCGTGCACCCGAACATCGTCCAGATCTTCGACTCCGGCCAGGACGAGGCGAGCGGCCAGTACTTCATCGTCATGGAGTACATCGAGGGACGCTCCTGCGCGGAGATCCTGCGCGACGAAGGCTGGGTCGAGGTGGAGGAGGGCGCCTCGATCATCGAGCAGGCGTGCGAGGGGCTGCACTACGCCCACCGCCACGGCGTCGTGCACCGGGACGTCAAGCCCGGCAACCTCCTGCGCTCGCGCGACGGCGAGGTGAAGCTCGCCGACTTCGGGATCGCGAAGGCGACCGAGCAGTCGAGCATCACGCAGGTCGGATCGGTGCTCGGCACCGCCGCATATCTCGCGCCCGAGCAGGCCCGCGGCGAGGAGGCAGGCCCCCGCGCCGACCTCTACGCGCTCGGCGTCGTCGCCTACCAGCTCATCTCGGGACGCCTGCCATACGACGCGACCTCGCTCACCGAGCTTGCGCTCAAGCAGCAGCAGGAAGAGCCCCAGCCGCTCGACGCGCTTGTCGCGGCCGTCAGCCCCGAGCTAGCGCAGGCGGTCGCGATCGCGCTCGCGCTCGATCCGCGCGACCGCTACGAGACTGCGAGGGAGATGGGGCAGGCGGTCGAGGCGGCGATGCGCGGCGTCGCTCCCAGCGGCCGTCGCCGCGGATCCCGGGCCACGCAGGCGACGAGCCTGCTCGCCGCGCCGGGCGCAGCCACCGGGCGGGGGCGCAGCACGACTGCGACGGCCGTCAGTCCGCGCCGCCCGCGCCAGGGGCCGCAGCGGACGCAGCAGCCGCTCGAAGATCGCGCGCCCGCCCCCCAGACCGCCCACGGACGCCGGCGCGCGATCGCGGCGCTGCTCACGCTGCTGCTGCTCGCCGCGGTCGTGATCGCGATCCTCGTCGCGACCAGCCCCTCGACCACGCAGCCCAACCTGCGCCAGGTCGTCTACAAAGACGCCCGCGAAACCTCCGAAGCGCTCACGCAGCTCGTGAACGAAAACACTCAGTAGGAGGGCGTGTCGGCAGGGCCGTCCCCGGCATCCGCGGGAACGGCCCCGCTCACCCCGCCGCCGGCGAGCGCGTCGCTGGGCACCGCGCCACCCCGCAACGACGCCGCCGTCTGCGCAAGCGTGCCGTCAACGATCGCCGCCCGCAAACACGCCATCAGGCCCGCGATGAACGCCAGGTTGTGAGCGGTCAACAACCGCATCCCGGTCAGCTCGCCTGCCCTCGCGAGATAGCAGAGATAGGCACGCGAGAGCCCAAGCGAGCAGGCCGGGCAGGGGCAGCCCTCGATCAGCGGCCCGTGCTCGTCGAGCAGCGCCCGCTTCTTCACGTCGAGCCGCCAGCGGTTGCCCGGATCGGGCACGAGCGCGGTGCCGTGCCTGCCGAGGCGCGTCGGCATCGCGCAGTCGAAGGTGTCGATCCCGAGCTCGACGCCCCTGATCAGGTCATCCACCTCGCCGATCCCGAGCAGGTGCCTCGGCAGTGCCTCGCGCTCGCCTGAAAGCTCCTTCAGCGCGTAGGAGATCACCTCGTACATCTGCTGCTTCTCGGCACCGAGCGAGCCGCCGATCGCGACGCCGTCGCAGCCGCTCTCGGCGACCGTCGCGCTCGACTCGCGGCGCAGGTCCTCGTAGACACCGCCCTGGACGATCCCGTAGACGAGCTGTCCCTGCGGGCCGTGCTCCCGCTGCCAGGCCAGGCAGCGGGCCAGCCAGCGGTGCGTGCGCTCGGTCGAGCGAGCGGTGTATTCGCGGTCGACGTGGAAGGGCGTGCACTCGTCGAAGACGAGCGCGATGTCCGACCGGAGCGCCGCCTGCACCGCCATCGAGCCCTCGGGGGTCAGGAACCGCTCGCGGCCGTCGACATAGGAGCGGAAGCGCACGCCCTCCTCCTCGATCGCGAGGATCGCACCCTCGCGCTGGCGGCCGCCGTCCCGATCGGCGCCGGTGCGGCCCTTGATCTCGTCGGCGACGGTGCCATGGCCCATCGAGAACACCTGGAAGCCGCCCGAGTCGGTGATGATCGGCCCCTGCCAGCCCATGAAGGAGTGCAGGCCGCCGAAGCTCTCGATCACCTCGGGGCCCGGGCTCAGCATCAGGTGGAAGGTGTTCCCGAGCACCATCTCGTAGCCGAGCGCAGCGACCTCCGCCGGCAGCAGGCCCTTCACGGTCGCCTTGCTCGCCAGCGGCACGAAGGCCGGCGTGCTCACGTCCCCGTGGGCGGTCCTCAGCAGGCCCACGCGGGCGGCGGAGGCCGGGTCGCGCATCTCGATCGTGAAGGCGGACACGGATGCGCCATCCTAGGGGGATGCCGGTGCTTGCAGCGATCGTCAACGTCGACGCCCTCATCGAAGCCGCCGGCTATCCGCTCGTGCTCCTGCTCGTCATGGCCGAGTCGGGCGGCGTGCCGGTGCCTGGAGAGACCGCGCTCATCGCCGGCTCGGTGTTCGCGAGCCAGGGCAAGCTCTCGCTGCCGGCCGTGATCGCGGTCGCGGCCACGGCGGCGATCGTCGGCGACAACCTCGGCTACGTGATCGGGCGGCGCGGCGGGCGTTGGCTGCTGCAACGGCCAGGTCCCTTCCACCGCCACCGGCTCGAGGTGCTCGCGATCGGAGAGCCCTTCTTCGAGCGTCACGGCCCGAAGGCGGTGTTCTTCGGGCGCTTCCTGCTCGGCCTGCGCACCTGGGCCTCCTGGATCGCCGGCGCGACGCGCATGCGCTGGCGCTCGTTCCTGCTCTGGAACGCGCTCGGCGGCATCTGTTGGGCGACCGCTGTCGGGGTCGTCGCCTACTTCGTCGGCCGCTCGGCCGAAAACGCGCTCAGCACGTTCGGCGTCTTCGGCCTCGTCGCCGTCGCGGTCGCGCTCATCGGCGTGTTCGTCGCGCACCGCCGCCACTGCCGCCGCCGCTCCGACGCCGCCGATCGCTACTATCGCGCACGCAGTTAAAAAGAAGATACATACACCCGCCACCCCCCAGTGGCGCTTCACCGCCACCGCCGCTGCTCCCCGCCGCTTTCCGCCGCTCCGCGCGCCTCGAGAGCGTCAGCAGGAGGACCGACAGCAGGGAGCGATCCGCTCCCACAGCTCCGCCAGCGAGCTCAGCTCCTGATCGGAGAAGCGCGAGAGGAAGTGCTCCCGCACCACGGCGCGGTGCGTGCTGTGGGCTTCGCACAGCCGCGCCTCGCCGGCAGCCGTCAGGCACGCGTAGGCGCCGCGCGCGTCGTGTTCGCAGGAGCAGCGCTCCAGCAGGCCGTCGCTTTCCAGCCTGTCCACCAGCCGGGTCAGCCCGCTGCGCGACATCTGCGCCTGCTCGGCCAGGTCGCACATCCGCATCCGGCCCATCTCCGCGCCCGCCAGCCGGTGCAGCACCTCGTAGGAGGTCATCGGCAGCCCGTGCCGCTCCTCCAGCTCGGCGTCCAGCCGCTTCGCCAGCGAGGCGTGCGCGCGCAGCAGCCCGCGCCAGGCGCGCAGCTCCTGCTCGCTCAGCTCGTCCGGCGGGCCTGCAAGGCCGTGCGGGGCCGGGGCCGAGAGGCCGTCCGGGCCGGCGCAGGACGAGACCGCGGGCGCCGTCCCTGAGAGTCCTTCACCACAAGGCTCCTGACCCGAGGGCTCCGTGTGCGAGATCTTGACTGCTGCCGCGGTGGCCATGGTTCTCAACGCATCCTGCGTGCGAACTTCGTCACGAACATAGCAGCGATGCCGCCGCTCGCCCGTCCTCAGCCGGCTCGCCGAGGGCAACGCGCGCTCGCTCGCCGATCCTCAGCCGTCCTCCCTCTGGATCAGCGAGCGGCCGCTCATCGCCGCCGGCTGCTCCAGCCCCAGCAGCGCCAGCACCGTCGGCGCCACGTCCGCGAGCACGCCCGGCTCGGCGCTCAGCCGCAGGCCGTCGACGGTCACGATCAGCGGCACCGGGTTCAGCGAGTGGGCGGTGTTCGGGCTGCCGTCGGGCTCCAGCATGTGGTCGGAGTTGCCGTGGTCGGCGGTGATCACGCAGGCGCCGCCGCTCGCGTGCACCGCTTCCACCACCTCGCCCAGGCAGCGGTCGACGGTCTCCACGGCGGCGATCGCCGCCGGGATCACGCCCGTGTGCCCGACCATGTCGGCGTTCGCGAAGTTCACGATCCCAAACTCCGGCGCCTGCTCGCGCCAGGCGCGCACGAACGCCTCCGCCGCCTGCACCGCGCTCATCTGCGGCTTGTGGTCGTAGGTCGGCACGTCGCGCGGCGAGGGCACCAGCTCGCGCCGCTCGCCCGGCAGCGGCGCCTCCTCGCCGCCGTTGAAGAAGTAGGTCACGTGCGGGTACTTCTCCGTCTCGGCGACGTGCAGCTGGCGCGCGCCGGTCTGCGCGATCACCTCCGCGAGCGTCGTCGCAGGGCGCTGCGGCGCGAAGGCGACCGGATAGGGCCAGCCCTCCTCGTACTGCGTCAGCGTCGTAAGGCGCCGCAGCGGCTGCGCGTCGCCGCGGCCCTCCCAGCCGGGCAGCGCCTCCTGCTCGCCGAAGGCCGGTTCCGCCAGCGCGCGCACCAGCTCGCGCATCCGGTCGGGCCGGAAGTTGAAGCAGATCACGCCGTCGTCGGGGCCGATCCTCGCCTCCTCGCCGACGAGCGTCGGCTCCACGAACTCGTCGGTCTCGCCGCGCGCGTAGGCGGCGGCGACCGCCTCGGCGCCGCTGCCCGCGCTGTGGGGCGCGCGGCCGTGGACCAGCATGTCGTAGGCGCGCTGCACCCGCTCCCAGCGGCGGTCTCGGTCCATCGCGTACCAGCGCCCGATCACGGAGCCGACGCGCGTGCCGGGCAGCGCGTCCAGCTCGGCCAGGAAGCCCTCGCCGGAGCGCGGCAGCGTGTCGCGGCCGTCGGTGAAGGCGTGCACGACCAGATCGGCCTGCGGCGCGAGCTCGCGGCCGAGGGCGATCAGCGCGCGCAGGTGCGAGAGCGAGGAGTGCACGCCGCCGTCGGAGACGAGCCCCAGCAGGTGCACGCGCGGCGCGTCTGCGAACGCGCCCCGCAGCGCCTCGTTGCTCGCGAGGCTGCCGTCCGCGATCGCCTCGTCGATCCGCACCAGGTCCTGCTTCACGACCGCGCCCGCGCCCAGGTTCAGATGCCCGACCTCCGAGTTGCCCATCTGGCCTTCGGGCAGCCCCACGGCGGCGCCGCACGCGCGCAGCGTGCCGTGCGGGAAGCGCTCCCAGAGCGCGTCGAAGACGGGAGTGTCGGCGAGCGAGACCGCGTTGCCGGGGCCCGGCTCGGCCAGGCCCCAGCCGTCGAGCACCACCAGGCAGACCTGCGGCACCGGCAGGCCGCTTGGCGCGTTCGCGAGCAGGGCGTCGCCCTCGGCGGTCATCCGATCGGCCTCTCCACCAAGGCGCTCCCATCCCTCTCCATCAAAGGAGATCCACCTCCTTCATCCCCCCGCCCTCTCGCCCGCCGCCACGATCGCCGCGAAGGACTCCGGATCGAGCGAGGCGCCGCCCACGAGCGCGCCGTCGACGTCCGGCAGCGCCAGCAGCTGCGCCGCGTTCTCGGGCTTCACCGAGCCGCCGTAGAGGATGCGGATGCTCGCCGCCACGTCCGGATCGCCGCTCGGCACGACGGAGCGGTCGCTCAGCAGCGCCCGCACGAACGCGATCGCCTCCTGCGCCTGCTCTTCGGTCGCGACGCGGCCGGTGCCGATCGCCCAGATCGGCTCGTAGGCGATCACGACCCGCGCGAGGTCCTCCGCCGCGACCGCGGCCAGATCCTCGTGCACCTGGTGGCGCAGCTTGCGCTCGGTCTCGCCGCCGTCGCGCTCGGCCTCCGTCTCGCCCACGCACAGGATCGGCGTCAGCCCTGCGCCCAGCGCGGCCGGCACCTTCGCCGCGAGCGCGCGGTCGGTCTCGCCGAACAGCTCGCGCCGCTCGGAGTGCCCGAGCACCACCCCGTCGACGCCGATCTCGCTCAGCATCGGCGCGGAGACCTCGCCCGTGAACGCACCGGAGGGCTCCTCGTGCATGTTCTGGGCGAGCACCTGCACGCGCGAGCCGCGCGCGCTGTCGACCATCGCGCGCAGGTCCGTGAAGGGCACGCATATCGCGACGTCGGTGCGCTCGACCGAGGACACGCGGGGCAGCAGCGCCTGGATGTAGGACT
Organism: Solirubrobacterales bacterium; assembly: GCA_037915935.1. Taxonomy (GTDB): domain Bacteria; phylum Actinomycetota; class Thermoleophilia; order Solirubrobacterales; family Solirubrobacteraceae; genus Palsa-744. The sequence goes on from JBAIYK010000048.1 coordinate 34,607, forward strand.
CCGCCTCCGCCTCCGTCTTGTGCATCTTCCAGTTGCCCGCCACGAGCGGCGTGCGCGCGGCGGCCATCACGCCACCCCCGCGCCGAGCGGCTTCAGCGTCACGCTGACCATCAAGCCACCCCCGCCCCGTCCAGCGCGGCGACGCCGGGCAGCTCGCGCCCCTCGACCAGCTCCAGCGTCGCGCCGCCGCCGGTCGAGAGATGGTCGACCGCGTCCTCCAGGCCGAACTGCGCAAGCGCCGCCGCGGAGTCTCCGCCGCCGACGACGGTCACGCCCTTCGCACTCGCGACCGCCTCCGCGACCGCGCGCGTGCCGGCGGCGAACGGCGGCAGCTCGAAGGCGCCCATCGGCCCGTTCCAGAACACCGTGCCCGCATCCGCGATCAGCTCGCCGTAGCGGCGCGCGGTCTCGGGGCCGACGTCGAGCCCCATCCAGCCCGCCGGCACGTCGACCCCCGTCAGCGTCCGCGAGGGCGCGTCGGCGGCGAAGCGCTCGGCGATCACCACGTCGCTCGGCAGCTCCAGGTCGGCGCCGGGGCGGGCGGGGCTCTGTGAACGCGCGCGGCTCAGCAGCCCCTCCGCGTGCTCCACGTCCTCGGGCGCGCAGAGCGAGTCCCCCACATCGTGGCCCTCGGCGGCCAGGAACGGGAATGCCATCGCGCCGCCGATCAGCACCGCGTCCGCAAGCTCCAGGAACCTGTCGATCACTCCTATCTTGTCCGCCACCTTCGCGCCCCCGATCACGGCCACGAGCGGGCGCTGCGGGGCCTTCAGGATCTCTGTCAGGACCCTCACCTCGCGCTGCAGCAGCAGCCCCGCCGCGTGCGGCAGCAGGCGGGCCACGCCCTCGGTCGAGGCGTGCGCGCGGTGGGCGGCGCCGAACGCGTCGTTCACGTAGACGTCGGCGAGCCTCGCGAGCGCGCGCGCCAGCTCAGGGTCGTTCTTCGTCTCGCCGGGCTCGAAGCGCACGTTCTCCAGCAGCATCGCCTCGCCTGAGACGAGCGCCTCGCTCATCGCCTCGGCCTCCGGCCCGACGACGGCCGGCGCGAGCTTCACCTCGGCGTGCAGCAGCTGTGAGAGCCCCCGCGCGACCGGCCGCATCGAGAGCTTCGGATCATGCCCCTTTGGGCGCCCGAGATGCGAGACCAGCACGATCCGCGCGCCCCGCGAGCGCAGCCATTCGATCGTCGGCAGCGCCGCGACGATGCGGGTGTCGTCCGCCACCTCGATCTCGCCGCCCTCACCCTCGCGCAGCGGCACGTTCAAGTCCACCCTCACGAGGACCCGCCTGCCCTCGACCTCCAGCCCGTCGAGAGTTTTCACAGCACTCGCTGCACGAGGTCCACGAGCCGGTTCGAGTAGCCCCACTCGTTGTCGTACCAGGCCACGACCTTCACCATCGTGCCGTCCATCACCGCCGTCAGCTGCGCATCCAGGATGGCGGAGTACGGCGAGCGCACGATGTCGCTCGAGACGATCGGCTCCTCCGTGTAGGCGAGTATGCCCGCCAGCGGCCCGGCCTCGGAGGCGGCCTTCATCGCCGCGTTCACCTCCTCCACGCTCGTCGCCCGCTTCGCCTCGATCGTCAGGTCCACGACCGAGCCGGTCGGCACGGGCGCGCGCACAGCGAAGCCGTGCAGCTTGCCGTTCAGCTCCGGGATCACCAGGCCGATCGCCTTCGCCGCGCCGGTCGAGGCGGGGATCAGGTTGATCGCGGCGGCGCGCGCGCGGCGCAGGTCGCGGTGCGGCAGGTCCTGCAGGCGCTGGTCGGCGGTGTAGGCGTGAATCGTAGTCATCAGGCCGTGGTCGATGCCCACGCTGTCGTTCAAGACCTTCGCGACCGGGGCAAGGCAGTTCGTCGTGCAGGACGCGTTCGAGACGATCGCGTGCGCCTCGCGGTCGTAGACCTCTTCGAAGTTCACGCCGATCACGACCGTCACGTCGGGCTCGCTCGCGGGCGCGGAGATCAGCACCTTCTTCGCGCCGGCCGCCAGGTGCTTCGCCGCGTCTTCGCGCTTCGTGAAGAGGCCGGTCGACTCGATCACGACGTCGATCCCCAGCTCGGCCCAGGGCAGCGCCCCGGGGTCGCGCTCGGCGAGCACCTTCATCTCGCGGCCGTCCACGACCAGGCCCCCGTCGGTCTGCTCCACGCTCCCCTTGTAGGGGCCGAGGATCGAGTCGTACTTCAGCAGGTGCGCGAGCGTCTTCGCATCGGTCAGGTCGTTCAGCGCGACCCACTCGATGTCCGCCCCCTGCTCCGCGGCCGCCCTGAACACGTTGCGGCCGATGCGGCCGAATCCATTCACTGCGACGCGTACGGGCATGCCTCAGAGCCTCCTGATCAAAGGAACGAGCCGGGCGAAAGGGGTTTGGCACGCCCCGGCCCGGCGAGCGCGGGGAAGGCTATCAAGCGCCTTCGAGTCGCCCAGCCGTCCCTCAGCCTCGCCGCTCAGGCGTCCCGAGGCCGCTTGTCCACGTCGCGGTGGCTCACAGCGACCGCCAGCTCGTCCCAGCTCGAGTATCGCTTCGCGAGATGCTCGGCGATGCTCACCGAGCGGTGCCTGCCGCCGGTGCAGCCGATCGCCACCACCAGGTGGGACTTCCCCTCAGACACGTACTGCGGCAACAGGAAGTCGAGCAGCTCGTGCAGGCGCCCGTACAGCTCCTCCAGGCGCCCGTCGCGGGCGATGTACTGCACGACGCGCTCGTCGTGCCCGGTCAGCTCGCGCAGGCTCGCCTCGTAGTGCGGGTTCGGCAGGAAGCGCACGTCGAGCGCCAGGTCCTCGTCGCGCGGAGGGCCGTGCTTGAAGCCGAAGCTCATGAACGTCACCGCCAAGAGGCCGCTCGGCTGGCGCGGCAGCAGCTCCTCCGCGATCTTGCGCCGCAGCATCGTCGTCGAGAAGCCGGTCGTGTCGATCACCACCTCCGCCCGCGTGCGCAGCGGCTCCAGCAGCTCCCGCTCGGCCGCGACGCCCTCGGACACGCTGCCCTCGGGCGCGAGCGGATGGCGGCGGCGCGTCTCCTTGTAGCGGTTCGCGAGCGTCTGCTCCGCGGCGTCCAGGAACAGCAGCCTGTGCTCGATCCCACGCCCTCCCAGCTCGTCCATCACCGCCTGCAGGCCCTCGAAGTAGACGCCTCCGCGCACGTCGCAGACGACGGCCGCGCGTTCCACCTTCGAGCCGCTGTGCATGAACAGCTGCACGAGCGAGCCGATCATCTCGGGGGGCAGGTTGTCGACGCAGAAGTAGCCCGCGTCCTCGAAGACGTTCATCGCCGTCGACTTGCCCGCGCCCGAGTAGCCCGTGATCACGACCAGGTTCTGCAGGCGCGACTCTGAGCTGGGCGGCCGCGACTCCGCCGCGGGCTTCGCGCCCGCGAGCCGCGCCGCCCGCAGTGGCTTCAAAACCGCCATCGCTCCTCGATTGTGCCGCGTGACGCGGACATCGCCCGCCGGTTCTCGTCAGCCCGTCCGGTGCAGCAGCCCGTGCAGCTCGCGTCCCAGCTTCGGCGGCAGGCCCGGCACCGCCTGCAGCTCCTCGCGCGAGGCGGACAGCACCGCGTCGGGCGAGCCGAAGTGGGCCAGCAGAGCGCGCTTGCGCGCGGGGCCCACGCCCCGGATCTCGTCCAGCAGCGAGCTCGTCATCGCGCGGTCGCGCCGGATGCGGTGGTGGGCGATCGCGAAGCGGTGCGCCTCGTCGCGCACCCGCTGCAGCAGCTGCAGCTCTGGGCTCGCATCATCGAGCAGCAGCGGCTGCCCGCGCCCTGGCAGGAACACCTCCTCCAGCCGCTTCGCGAGCGAGATCACCGTCACCCCCCGCTCCCTCAACCCGCGCAGCGCGCGGATGCCGGCCGCCAGCTGGCCCTTGCCGCCGTCGATCACGATCAAACTCGGCAGCGCCGCGAAGCTCGCGTCGTAGGCGCGGTCGTGCGGAGAGACGTCGAGCTGCCGCTCCCATTGGGCCAGGCGCCGCGAGAGCACCTCCGCCATCGAGGCGAAGTCGTCGGGGCGGGCGGGATCTTCAATCGTGCGGATGTTGAAGCGCCGGTAGTCGGACTTCTTCGAAACTCCCGCCTCGAAGACGACCATCGAGGCGACGGTGTGGGTGCCGCCCAGGTTCGAGATGTCGAAGCACTCGATCCGCATAGGCACCGACTCCAGCCCCAGCGCCTGCTGCAGGCCGTCGAGCGCCTCCGCCCTGCTCTGCCGGCGGCGCTGCAGGCGCAGCCGCTCGCTGTCCAGCGCCAGCAGGGCGTTGCGCTGCGCCAGCTCGAAGATGCGGCGCTTGTCCCCGCGCTCGGCGGTCTTCATCTCGACCCGGCCGCCGCGGCGCGCTGACAGCACCTCCGCCAGCGCGTCCAGCTCCGCGCGCTCGCGCGCCATCAGCGCCGGCTCCACGATCAGCTGCGGCGGAATCGTCGTCTGGCCGCCGTAGTACTGCAGCACGAACTCCTCGCACACCTCCCCCAGGTCGCGCTCGGCCTCGTTCGAGAGGTAGAAGGACTGGCGGTCGGAGAGCACCCCGTCGCGCACCTGGAAGACCTGGGCGTTCGCCTCTGCGCCGTCGAGCGCGACCGCGATCGCGTCGAACGTGCCGCCGCTAGAGCCCACCACCCGCTGGCGCTCCAGCAGCGAGCGCACCGCCGTCAGCCTGTTGCGCTCGAGCGTCGCCTGCTCGAACTCCTCTTCGGCGGCCGCCACACGCATCCGCCGCTCCAGGTCGCGCTCGATCGCCCTGAAGCGCCCGGACAGGAAGTCGATCACCCTGTCGATGCCCGCGCGGTAGCGCTCAACGGAGATGTAGTCCACGCAGGGCGCCTCGCAGCGATTTATGTAGTAGTCCAGGCAGGGGCTGCCGGAGCGCCTGCCGGGCTCCGCGCCCTCGCACGTCCTGAACATGAACACCTTGCCGAGCAGGTCGAGCGTGCGGCGCACGCGCTTCGCGTTGCTGTAGGGCCCGAAGTAGACGCGCCCAGGGCGGTGGCGCTCGCGCGTGAAGTAGACGCGCGGGAACTCCTCGTCCAGCGAGATGCCAACGTAGGGATAGGACTTGTCGTCGCGCAGCTTCACGTTGAAGCGCGGGCGGTACTGCTTCACGAAGCTCTGCTCGGCCAGCAGCGCCTCCGCCTCGCTGCCGACGACCACGCATTCGACGTGCTCGACCTGCGCGACCATCTCCTCGTGGCCGGGCATATCCCTCGGCCTGCTCTTCGAGAAGTGCGAGGCCACGCGCTTGCGGATCGACTTCGCCTTGCCGACGTAGATCACCCTGCCGCGGCCGTCCCGGAACAGGTAGACGCCCGGCTGGTCGGGCAGGTTTCGGCGCTGCTCCTTCAGCCCGCCTCCGGCGCTCTTCGCCTCCATCCCGCCGACGCTCCCCGTCGCGCCCCCGGCGCTCATCAATAGGAACGCCAGAAGCGATAGACGACCATCAGCAGGTAGACGGCCACGCCCAGCAGCGCGAACCAGGCCAGCTCGCCGCCGCCGGTCTGCCACATCCGCGTGCACGCGGCGATCAAAATCGCGCCCAGCGCGACCGCGCCGTAGAGCATGCCGCGGTGCCGCGCGCCCAGGCTGTAGAGGCTGATCCGGTGCTCGCGGTAGAGCCGCACGCCCATGTAGCCGATGCCGGCCGCGAACGCCACCCACAGCAGCGACCGGAACGTGTTGGCTGCGCGGCCCCCGCCGGGGAGGAACTCGACCGCGGCCGCCAGCAGCAGCACGATCGCCACGTTGCGGATCGTGCCGGCGCGTCTCATTCAGCGCTCCCTCTCATCGGTCTCCAGTCTACAAATTCATTTTTAATATTAATATGATGTTGGCAATACGATTGCGTACGCAGTTCGAAGAGAAGGCATGCACCTCTCAACTCAACGCCTCCAACTTCGCGTACGCCTGCTCCACCGCGCGCTTCGCCGCGGTGTGGCGCGCCTCGGACTTCGCCGCCTCGTACTTGCTCGCCCACACCGCGGGGTCCGCCAGCTCGTCCTCGATCTCGCGCAGCGCCGCTTCGGCCGCTTCGATCGCGCGCTCGGCCTTCTGCTGCTCGCGCAGGCGGTTCTTCGAGACGGTCGCCTCGCCCTCTCCGCCCTTCGCACGCTTCGCACGCTTTGCGCCGCCACCGCGCTTCGCTGCCTCGCTGCCGGCGCCCGCGGCCGCCGCGTCGCAGCCGTCCCTGCGCGCGGCCTCGCCGCCGCCGACGCTCGCTGACACGACCGCGCGGCCGTTCGCCGCCGCGCCGCTGCCCGCCTCGCGACGCTCCTCGCGCACGCGCACGTACTCCGGCCAGCCGCCCACGTAGCTGCGCAGCGAGCCCTCCTCGATCGCGACCGTGCGGCTGCCGACCGCGTCCAGCAGCGCACGATCGTGCGAGACCAGGATCAAAGCGCCGTCGAAGGAGCGCAGCGCGTCCTCCAGCGCCTCGCGGCTGTCGAGGTCCAAATGGTTCGTTGGCTCGTCCAGGATCAAGACGTTCGGCGGCTGCGGCGTGCCGTTCACGAGGATCGCGAGCGAGAGGCGCTGGCGCTCCCCGCCGGAGAGGCCGGCGAGCGGCTTCTCCGCGTCCTCCCCGGAGAACAGGAAGCGGCCGAGCAGCGCGCGCGCCTTGTTCGGCGTCAGGCCGGTCGCGCGCCCCGCCGCGTCGAGCACGCTCTGACCGCGATCGCCGCCCGCGCCCAGCTCCTCGCCGTGCTGGGAGAGGTAGCCGACCCTCACGTTGTGGCCGGTGCTCAGGCGGCCGTCCGCCAGCGGCCGCCTCCCCGTCAGCGTCTCGATCAGCGTCGTCTTGCCGGTTCCGTTCGGGCCCACGAGCGAGACGTGCTCTCCGCGCTCCAACCAGATCTCCGCGTGCTGCAGCAGCACGCGCGTAGGCCCGCCGTCCTGCCCGCCCACCTCTATGCGGCCGTCGCTCAGCTCGAATACCACCCTGCCTGAGCGCTCGGCGGACTTGAAGGAGAACTCGAGCCCGGGAGCGCTCTGCGCGCTCGCGCTCTCGCGGCCGATCGGCTGCATCTTCGCCAGCCTCTTCACCCGCGACTGCGCCTGGCGCGCCTTCGTCGCCTTGTAGCGGAAGCGCTCGATGAAGCGCTCCATCCGCTCGATCTCCCGGCGCTGGGCGTCGATCGCCTTGCCCAGCGCGATCTCGCGCGCCGCCTGCTCGCGCCGCCAGGCGTGCCAGGGCCCGGAGAAGAAGCGCGAGCGCGTCGGGCTCGCCGGCGGGTTGCCGTACAGCTCGAGCACGGAGGTGCCGACCGCCTCCAGGAACCAGCGGTCGTGCGCGACGAGCACGACCGCGGCGTCGAGGCTCGAGAGCGTCTGCTCCAGCCACTCCAGCGACTCGATGTCGAGGTGGTTCGTCGGCTCGTCGAGCAGCAAGACCTCGGCGTTGCGCGAGAGCGCGCGCGCCAGCGAGGCGCGCGTCAGCTGCCCGCCGGAGAAGCTCGACAGCGGACGCTCCAGGTCCTGCTCGCCGAAGCCCAGCCCGCGCGCGGTCACGGTCGCGCGGTCGCGCCACAGGTAGCCGCCGAGCGCCTCCAGGCGCGCCTGCGCGCGCGCGTAACGCTCCAGCAGCTTCTCGGCGGGCGGGCAGCTGATTCGTGCCATCTCCGCCTCCAACCGCGAGAGCTCGGCCTCCGCCGCCAGCTCCTCCACACATCCGGAGAGCAGATAGTCGCGCAGCGTCACCCCGCCGGAGTCGTTGCGCGCCTCGCGCGGCGGGCGCTGGTCGTGCAGCGCGATCCTCACGCCCTTGCCGACGCTCAGCTCGCCGCGGTCGATCGACTCCTCGCCCGCGAGCATCCGCAGCAGCGTCGTCTTGCCCGCGCCGTTGCGGCCCGCGATCGTCATCCGCTCGCCGCGCTCGAGCTTGAAGGAGATCCCGCGCAGCAGCGCCCTGCCGGCGAGGTCCTTGTGCAGGTCGGATGCGATCAGCAGCGCCACGCAGGCCATCGTATGAGCTGATCCGCGCTGTCACACTCGCGCTCCCTCGGCTCACGTGCTCGCGTTCCCTCGACCGGCCGCCTGCGCCCCGTCGGCCGGCCTATTCGCGCTCCCTCGGCCGCCGCGCTCGGATAGGATTCACGCCGATGCGCCGCCTCACCCACAGCCGCCGCCGCGCCAGGAAGCTCATTCGTGCCGCGCTCGCGCTCACCTCGGCGGTCTCCGTGTTCCTCACCCTCGCGCCCGCCGCGCTCGCCTCCTACGGACGCGGCCTCTACGGCGAAGTCAACGACAAGGTCGTCACCAACTTCGGCTTCATCCTCATCGGCGGCTTCCCGCTCGTCATCCTCGTCTTCAGCCTCATCCAGTGGCGGCTCGAGAAGCGCAAGGAAGCCCGCAAAGCGGCAGAGAAGGCGCTGCTCGGCAACGCCACCTGGCACGGCGGCTGGTAGACCGGGCGGGGACGGCTCGCGTCGGCCGGCGGAGCGTCGATGAGCGAGTCCAGCCCAGGTCCCAAGAGCGAGCCCGGCCGAGGCCCCACGGGCTCCACGGTCCGCTACGAGCGGGCAGACGCCGCCGCCGTCATCACTATCGAGCGCCCGCAGCGGCGCAACGCGATCGACGGCCCCACCGCCGTCGCGCTGCACCAGGCCTTCCTGCGCTTCGAGTCCGAAGAGGACGCGCTCGCGCTCGTGCTCACGGGCGCAGGAGAGCAGGCCTTCTGCGCAGGGGCGGACCTCGAGGCGATCGAGACCTTCGCCGACCGCCTGCAGGCGCCTGAGGGCCCGCTCGGCTTCACACGCCTCGCCGCCTCCAAGCCCACGATCGCCGCGATCTCCGGCTACGCGCTCGCGGGCGGGCTCGAGCTCGCGCTGTGGTGCGACCTCAGGATCGTCACGCAGACCGCGAAGCTCGGCTTCACCGAGCGCCGCTTCGGCGTGCCGCTCATCGACGGCGGCACCCAGCGCCTGCCGCGGATCGTCGGGCTCGGCCGCGCGCTCGACATCATCCTCACCGGCCGGATCCTCGACGCGCAGGAGGCGCTTTCGATCGGGCTCGTCACCGAGGTCGTGCAGCCTCGCGCCCACCTGTCGCGCGCGCTGCAGCTCGCGCAGGGGCTCGCCAGGTTCCCGCAGCGCACGATGCTCGCCGACAGGCAGGCGGCGATCCACGGCCAGGGGCTCAGGCTGCCCGAGGGGCTCGCGCTCGAGGCGCAGGCGGGGCGGGTGGGATCCGAGATATTCGCCGACGCCGTCCAGGGCGCGGCCCGCTTCGCCGCCGGCGAGGGTCGCGCCGGCGCGGGCGCCGGCGCCTGAGGCGCGACAGGCGCGAACGCGCCGCATCCCCTATCCTCGGCCGCATGGCCTATTTCGTCACGGGTTCAACTGGGTTCATAGGCCACCACCTGCTCGAGCGGCTGCTGCAGCGCGAGGGCGACGTCCACGTGCTCGTGCGCGATCGCTCGCAGCGCCGGCTCGCCGAGCTGCTCGAACGGCTCGAGCGCAGATCGCCTGGGCTGCCCGTCGAGCGCGTGAAGCCGGTCGTCGGCGACCTGCGCAAGCCGCTGCTTGGGATCGAGATCGACCAGGTGCAGGAGCTGCGCGGCAAGGTCGAGCACTTCTTCCATCTCGCCGCCGTCTACGACATGACCGCGCCTGCACAGCGCAACACCGCCGTCAACGTCGGCGGCACGACGCACGCGGTCGAGCTCGCAAGATCGCTCGAGGCGCGCTGCTTTCACCACGTCTCCTCGATCGCGATCGCGGGCACGAGGAAGGGCCTCTTCACCGAGGACGCCTTCGACGAGGGCCAGCGGCTGCCCTCGCCCTACCACCGGACGAAGTTCGAGTCCGAGCGGATCGTGCGCGAACAGCCCTACCTCGCCTGGCGCGTCTACCGGCCGGCAATCGTCGTCGGCGACTCCAGGACCGGCGAGATGGACAAGATCGATGGGCCCTACTACTTCTTCAAGTCGATCCAGCTCATGAGGCACCTCCTCCCCGAGTGGCTGCCGCTCGTCGGGCTCGACCTCGGCAGGACGAACATCGTGCCGGTCGACTGGGTCGCCGCCGCGATCGACCACATCGCCCACAGGAAGGGCCTCGACAACAGGGCCTTCCACCTCACCGACCCGCACTCGATCAGGATCGACCGCGTCTTCAACCTGCTCGCGGAGGCCGCGCATGCCCCCCGCTTCGCGGTCAGCCTCGACCGGCGACTCGTCTCGGCCGTGCCGAAGGCCCCGATCGCGACGGCCGCGAGGCTGCCGCTCCTCAGCCACGCCCGCAAGCTCCTGCTGCGCGAGCTGCAGATCCCGCCGGAGGTGCTCGCCCACATGGACCTCGTGCCGGAGTTCGACACGCGCGAAGCGAGGAGAGCGCTCGCGGGCACTCCCTTCGAGCAGCCGCCGCGGTTCGAGAGCTACGTCAACCGGCTGTGGGACTACTGGGAGCGCGAGATGGACCCGGACATCGACCGCTCGCGGACGCTGCGGGAGGCGGTCTCGGGACGCAACGTGCTCATCACCGGCGCCTCCTCGGGGATCGGCAGGGCGACCGCGCTGCAGGTCGCCGCCGCGGGCGGCGTGCCGCTGCTCGTCGCGCGCAACGTCGAGCGGCTCGAGGAGCTCAGAGCGGAGATCGTCGCGGCCGGCGGCACCGCATACGTCTACGCGGCCGACATCGCCCAGATCGACGACGTCGACCGGCTGCTCTCGCGCGTGCAGGCGGACCACCACCAGGTCGACATGCTCGTCAACAACGCGGGCCGCTCGATCAGGCGCTCGGTGTCGCTCAGCTACGAGCGCTTCCACGACTACGAGCGCACGATGCAGCTCAACTACTTCGGCGCGGTCAAGCTCATCCTCGGCGTGCTGCCGCAGATGAGGGAGCGCGGGCGCGGGCACATCGTCAACGTCTCCTCGATCGGCGTCCAGACCAACCCGCCGCGCTTCTCCGCCTACGTCGCCTCCAAGGCGGCGCTCGACGCCTTCACGAGGGTCGTCGCCTCGGAGGTGATCGGCGACGGCGTCACCTTCACGACGATCCACATGCCGCTCGTGCGCACGCCGATGATCGCGCCGACGAAGATGTACAACGCCTTCCCCACGATCAGCCCTGAGGACGCCGCGGAGATGATCTGCGAGGCGCTGCGCACCCGCCGCAAGCACATCGGCACGAGGCTTGGCACCGTCGGCGAGGTCCTCTACGCGCTCTCGCCGCGGGCGGTCGACAGGATCCTGCACCTCGCCTACCGGGTCTTCCCCGACTCCGCCGCCGCGAAGGGCGAGCGCGAGCAGATCGAGGAGCGCGCCTCCTTCGAGCAGATCGCGATGGCGAACCTCATGCGCGGAGTGCATTGGTAAGTCGCCGGAGGGTGAAGCGATGAAGCAGCTCGCCGAGGGCGTCTGGATGCTCGACGGCTTCCCGCCCAACGCGATCAACGTCTACCTCGTCGGCGAGGTCCTCATCGACGCGGGCACCCGCCAGGCGGAGCGGCGGATCATGCGCCAGCTCTCGGGCAGGAGCCTCGCCGCGCACGCGCTCACGCACGCCCACCCCGACCACCAGGGGTCGAGCCACGCGGTCTGCGAGCGCTTCGGCATCCCGCTCTCATGCGGCAGGGACGACGTGCCGGCGGTCGAGCGGCCGGGCGGGATCGTAAACCCGAAGGCGCCCAGATGGCTCAACTCGATGCAGCGGCGCTGGTGGACGGGACCCCCGCACCCGGTCGCAAGGGCGCTCTCGGAGGGCGATCAGGTCGAAGGCTTCACCGTGCTCGAGACGCCTGGGCACTCGCGCGGCCACCTCGCCTTCTGGCGCGAGTCGGACGGGGTGCTCATCCTTGGCGACGTGCTCAACAACGTCAACGTCTTCACGGGCATGCCCGGCCTGCACGAGCCGCCCGCGATCTTCACCCCCGACCCCGCCCGCAACAGGACCTCGGCGCGCCGCCTCGCCGCCCTGCGCCCCGCGCTCGCCTGCTTCGGCCACGGCGCGCCGCTGCGCGACCCGGACAAGCTCGCGAGCTTCGTCGCCGCGCTGCCGGCTTGAGGCGGCTGCCTCCAAGGCCGTAACGGAGGAGCGATTCGTCCTATCGGAGACCCTCGGTTGCCGATAGGACGGGTGGGTCACTCGATGGCCCTGCGCCCGCGCGGATTCCGTCTCAACCCAACGATACGGTTGTGTTATGATACCGGAGTTCGACGAGCGCGGGAGCCTCCCGCCGGGCATTCACCAAGCCACCTGGACCGAGATCGTGACTCGCTACGCAACCAGTGTTCGCCGTCGAGAGCTTCTCGACGGGCTGCTCGATGCGCTCCGGTCGTTGAAGGCCGCTGGATGCGCGACCGCCTACCTCGACGGCAGCCTCGTCACGAGCAAGGACCCTCCGGGCGACTTCGACGCCTGCTGGGACTCAGGCGGCGTCATCCTCAGCCGTCTCGATCCTGAGCTTCTGAACTTCAGCGATGATCGCGCCGCACAGAAGGCGCGCTACGGCGGCGAGCTCTACCCCGCCGACTGGCCCGCAGACGCAGACGGCACGACCTACCTCGACTTCTTCCAACGCGACCGGTTGAAGCAGCCGAAGGGCATCGTCGCCATCGACCTGACAGGACTGCCATGATCAAGAACGAGCGCGAATACCGCATCACCAAGGCACACCTCGCCGGCTTCGAAGGCGGCTTGGTCGCAAACGACGGGCAGGAGCTCCCCGCGAACGTCGATCCGGGCATGAAGCAGGTGATGCACGACGCAATCGCCAGCCAGATCGAGACGTTCCGCCACGAAATCGACCACTACGAGAAGCTGCGCGACGGACACATCACCAGCCGCGAGATCACCTCCCTGCACGAGCTGCCGATCGCCCTGATCGAAGCCCGCATCGCAGCCAGACTCACCCAGCGCCAGCTCGCCAAGCGCATCGGAGTCGCCGAGCAGCAAATCCAACGCTGGGAGGCCAACGACTACAGCGGCGTCGGGCTCGACCGACTACAGAGCATCGCCGACGCACTCGGCATACAGATCCACGAGACGATCACGTACAGCAGCGCGGCGTGAGCGCGCGTACCAATTACACCAATCCAGCAAGAGCCTCGGCATAACCAACCTCGAAGTAACATGACGGTCGCTCATCGGTGAGGTCGGCGACTACAAACCTCGCGCGACGTATCTCTTCCTACAACCACGACCAGGGGAGGCCGACCGACGTCGCGCGCTGTAGGCCGGGCGCCCGTGCGCCCTCGGCGTGCTCGATCTTGAACACCACCAGCGCGCCGTCCCCGACTTCGGGGCGCCTGCACGATCCGAGACTCGGTGCCCGACCTCAGAAGATCCCAGGTACGACTGAGAGCATGCCCGCCGTCAAGCGCCTTTGGCACTGCTAGCAACCTCGACGACTTCGCGGCGATGGTCGCAAATAAGGCCACAGCGGGGGCGGGCCCGCGACCTTCGGTCATGAGCCTGATCGACGCCGGCCGTCGACGGTGGTGGCGAATAGCATGCCCCGCAGATGACGGCAGAGAGCATCTTCACGGAGCAGGACGGCTGCTTCGTGCCGAGCGAGCTCGCACGCGGCCCCTGGGATCAGAACGCGCTGCACGGCGGCGCCGCGGCGGCGCTGATCGTCGACCAGCTAGAGCGCCTGCACCCTGCGGAAGGGCTGCGCACCGGCAGGCTCTCCTTCCAGTTCCTGCGGCCGATCCCCTCCGCGCCGCTCGAGCTCTCGACCGCCCTCGCGCGTCCTGGTCGCCGGGTGCAAGAGCTCGCGGCCGAGCTGCGCGCCGGCGACCAGCTCGTCTGCCGCGCGAAAGCGCTGCGCGTGCAACCGGTCCCGGCCGAGCTGCCGCAGCCGGCTGATCGAACGCAGGAGGACGCTGCGCCGGGCGACAAGGATGCTGCATCGGGCAACGATGCGGCGCCGCAGCGCGGCATGCCCCCACCCGAGTCGCGCGAGACGGTGCGCTTCGCGCTCGACGATCCCGACAAGCCGAGCTTCGCGACCGCGATGGAGATGCGCTGGCTGACCGAGCCGTTCGTGCTCGGCCCCGGGCGCGTGTGGATGCGCCTGCGCCACCCGCTGCTGCCAGAACAGCCCGCGAGCCCGCTGTCGTTGCTCGCCGCGGTCGCCGACTTCGGCAACGGCGTCAGCTCGGAGCTGCCGTTTCGTCACTACGTGTTCATAAACGCCGACCTCACGATCCACCTGCAGCGTGTCCCGATAGGCGAATGGGCGGGCATCGACGCGCTCATGCTGCTGCAGCCAGACGGTCCCGCGCTCGCCGAAAGCGTTGTCCACGACCGCGACCGGCCGGTCGGCCGCGCCTTCCAGACGCTCGTCGTGCAGGCGCGCTGATGAGGAGGCGCTCGGCATGATCGTGCAGGCGCGTCGATGAAGGGACGACCCGCATGAGCTGGCGAGGCCCGCGAAGCGGCGCGGCGGAGGCCGCGTTCGCCGACCGCAGGCACGCCGGTCGCGAGCTCGGGGCGAGGATCCTCGCGCTGGACGCCGAGGACCGCGGTCTGTTGCGGGGTTCCGGCGATCGTTCGAGTTCCGGCGCGCACCCAGGCGCCGGCGAGGGCGCGGGCTTCACTGCCGGCGAGGACGCGCGCCCCATCGCTGCCGACAGCTCAGGCCCCGTCGTGCTCGCGCTGCCGCGGGGCGGCGTGCCGGTCGGCTTCGAGGTCGCCGCCGCGCTGCACGCGCCGCTCGATGTGCTCGTCGCGCGCAAGATCGGCGCCCCCGGCAACCCCGAGCTGGGCATGGGAGCGGTCGCTGAGGGGGGCGTGCGGGTGCTGAGCGAAGAGGTGCTGCGCGGGCTGCTCGTAAGCCAGGAGGAGCTCGAGCACAGCGCGGCGAAGGCCGAAGCGGAGCTGCGCGCGCGCGCGGAGCTCTATCGCGCCGGCCGCGCACCGGCCGCGCTGCAGGGCAGGACCGCGATCGTGATCGACGACGGGCTTGCGACGGGAGGCACCGCCCGCGCCGCGATCCGGGCCGCGCGCGCGATGGGGGCGGGCCAGGTCCTGCTCGCGACGCCGGTCGGCGCGCGCAGTACGGTCCAGGAGCTGCGTCAGGAGGCCGACGAGGTGATCTGCCTGCTCGAACCTGAGCCGATGTGGGCAATCGGCATGTGGTACCGCGACTTCAGCCAGGTGCCGGACGAGGAGGTGCTCGCGCTGCTGCGCAGCGCGAAGGAGCGCGTCGAGACGCAGGCGCATACGCCCACATCGGCGGCCGCCGCCGGCGCGAGCCCTGCAACGCCGGCGCGCGCGCAGGCGAGCATCCCCTACGAGGGCGGCCTCGCGACGATCGGCGACCTCACGTTGCCCTCGCCCTGCAAGAGCCTCGTGCTGTTCGCCCACGGCAGCGGCAGCAGCCGCACGAGCCCGCGCAACCGGCAGGTCGCCGCCGCACTCAACGCGCAGAGCATCGCGACGCTGCTCTTCGACCTGCTCACACCTGAAGAGGAGTTGCGCCGCACGAACGTCTTCGACGTGCCACTGCTCGCCTCGCGCCTCATCCAGGCGACGGAGTGGGCCCAGACGCAGCCGCAGCTCGCCAGCCTGCCGATCGGCTACTTCGGCGCGAGCACCGGCGCCGCGGCGGCGCTGTGGGCGGCGGCCGACCTGCGCGGCCGGATCGGCGCGGTCGTCTCGCGCGGCGGCCGTCCAGACCTCGCCTCGTCCCGCCTCGCCGAAGTGGACGCGCCGACGCTGCTGATCGTCGGCGGCGCAGACACGGTCGTGCTCGACCTCAACAGCCAGGCGCTGCAGCAACTGCGCAGCCCGAGCAAGCTCGAGGTCGTCCCCGGCGCGACCCACCTCTTCGAGGAGCCGGGCGCCCTGCAGGAGGTCTCGCGCCTCGCAGCAGGCTGGTTCGGCGAGCACCTTCGCGCCGCCGGTGAGGGCTGATTCGACCTCTCGCCGCGGGACCGATCCGATCTCCTCTCAGGCGAGCGCTGATCCGACCTCACCGCCGCCGCCCCTGGGCGAAGCTCGTCACGGCCGGCGCGACGGCCCTGAAGTCGGCAGCGCCATCGCCCTCCTCAGCCGCCCGATCGGCCTCGGCCGGGACGCCGGCCTGCCGTCTGCCGCGGCGCTCGTGCATGTGGGTGATCGTCGCGCCGTCGGCGCCATCGACTGAAACCGTCTGCAGATCGCTTGCGAGCACGTTCACCGCGCCGCCGCCGTCGGCGTGGCGCTCGAGCCGCCCGACCGCGAGCAGCAGCGGCTCGCCGCGCACGAGCGCCCGCCTGCGCTCGTACAGTGGCGGGGGCACGATCAGGTTCACGGTCCCATGCTCGTCTTCGAGCAGCAAGAAGGTGACGCCCTTCGCGGTCCCGGGCCGCTGGCGGGCGATCACGAGGCCGGCGATCAGGATCTCGGCGCCGTCGTCGATCCTCTCCAGGTCAGCGGCGCAGACGGCGCCTTCGCTGCGCAGGCGCTCGCGCAGCAGCGCGAGCGGATGCCGCTCGATCGAGACGCCGCTGGAGGAGTAGTCGGCGAGCATCGCATCCCACTCGCCGAGCTGGGGCAGCGGCGGCGGCGCGGGAAGCTCGAGGTCGAGCGCGAGCTGGACCGGCGACTCGGCGGACACGGCGCGGCGGGCCCGAGCGAGATCATGAGCGCCGACGACGTCGGGGGCGCGAACGGCATCGCGGGCGAGGCGGGCGCGATCTCCGTTGCCACCCGCGAGCCGCTGAGCGGTCGCGGCGACCCCCAGCTGCCAGAGCGCCGTGCGCCTCGCCATCGAGCCGCCTCCCGCGAGCGCGTCGCACGCCCCTGACCAGGCGAGCAGCTGCAGGCAGGCGCGGGGAACGCCGCCGTTCGCGGCGAGCTCGCGCAGGCTCGCGAAGCGGCCGAGCCGCCTGCGCGAGGCGATCAGCGCCCTCGCGTCCTCGCTCGCAAGGCCCCTCACGTAGCCGAGCCCGACCCTCACCTCCCCGCCAGCGGTCACGGAGCATTCCAGCTCGCTGTCGTTCACATCCGGCGCAAGCACCTTCACGCCGCGCCGCTGGGCCTCGTGAATCAGGCTGTCCGGGGCGTAGAAGCCCATCGGCTGCTCGTTCAGCAAAGCGCAGAGGAACTCGACGGGGTGGTGGACCCGCAGCCAGGTCGATTGGTAGGCGAGCAGGCCGAAGGCGGCGCCGTGGGCCTTCGGGAAGCCGAAGCCGGCGAAGCCGGAGACCATCCCCCACACCTCCTCGGCGAGCGCTGGCGAGACGTCGTCGTGGGTCGCGATCGCGCCTTCCACGAACTCCCTGTGGTGACGCTCCATCGCCTCCTCGGAGCGCTTGCGGCTCATCGCCCGGCGCAGGCTCTCCGCCCTGCCCTGGCCGAACCCCGCGAAGGCCTGGGCGACTTCGATCACCTGATCCTGGAAGACGATCGTGCCGAGCGTCTCCTGCAACGGGCCCCGCAGCGAAGGGTGGGCGTAGGGGACCTCGTAGCCCGGGTCTGCCAGCAGCCGCCGGCGGCGCTCGATGTAGGGGTTCACCGCGCCGCCGACGATCGGCCCTGGCCTCACGATCGCGACCTGGACGGTGAGGTCCCTCAGGCTCGCGGGCTTCGTACGGCGCAGGGAGCCCATCTGGGCGCGGCTCTCGATCTGGAAGACGCCGGTCGTCTCCGCCTGCTGGATGCAGTCGAAGGTCGCCGCGTCCTCGAAGTCGATCCGGCTGAGGTCGACGCGCTGCCCCGTGCGATCGGCGATCAGCTGCACGCAGCGTTCGACCGCGGAGAGCATCCCGAGCCCGAGCAGGTCGATCTTCAGGAAGCCCGCGTCGGAGCAGGAGTCCTTGTCCCACTGGGCGATCTGCCTGCCCTCCATCGCCGCGGGAACGACGGGGCAGCAGTCGATCAGCGGCTTCGTCGCGATGATCATCCCGCCCGAGTGCTGGGAGATGTGCCTTGGCAGGCCGCGCGCCTGATCGGCGAGGCGGGCGAGCCAGCTCCACCTGCCCGACGACAGCCGCCGCCTGCCGAGGGCCGCCTCGATCGCTTCTGAGACGGCGCCCGCCGAGCCCCAGCCGTCCGCGCAGCGCGCGACCCGCTCGATCTCCCCTGACGGCAGCCCTAGCGCCTTGCCGAGCTCCCTGATCGCGCCGCGCGACCTGAAGGTGGGAAAGGCGGCGACGAGCGCCGAGCGCTCCCTGCCATAGCGCTCGTGGACCCGGGGGATCAGCCGCTCGCGGACGTCCCGCGGGAAGTCGAGGTCGATGTCCGGCAGCGACTCGATCTCATCGTGCAGGAAGCGGCCCATCGACAGCTCGCCTGCGACCGGGTCGATGTGGGAGAGACCCGTCAGGTAGCAGACGATCGAGGAGACCGATGAGCCCCGCCCGCGGCCGGGGGCGAGCAGGTTGCGCACGCTGCCGGCCCCCCGCACCTCGAGGGCGACCTCCGCCGCGAGCTCGAAGATCTCGTGGTGCAGCAGGAAGAACCCCGAAAGCCCGAGCGCGTCGATCGTCGTAAGCTCGCGCTGCAGGCGCGCGGCTGCCTCGTCGTGATGTTGCGATCCGCGGGGATAGCGGCGGGCGAACTGCGCCTCGCAGACCGCGGCGAGCTCCCTGATCGCGTCCGGGCGCTCCGCGCCTGGATAGCTGTAGCCGAGGTCCTCTCTCAGGTCGAACCTCAGCGACTCGGCGAGGCGCACGCTCTCGGCGACCGCCTCAGGGTGGTCGGCGAAGCGCGCCGCCATCGCCTCGGGCCTCGTCAGCACATGGGCGTGGTTCGGGCGGCGCACGCAGTCGCTCGAGTCGAGCGTCAGGCCGTGCCGCAGCGCGACGAACGCGTCCTGCAGCAGCGCCCGCTCGCGGGTGTGGGCGTGGACGTCGCCGGTCGCGACGGTCGCGACGCCGAGCCTGTAGGCGAGCCGCTCCAGCATCCTGTTGCGGGCGCGGTCGTGACGCGAGTAGGGGCGCTGCAGCTCGACCCGCAGGCGCTCGGGGCCGAAGGCGTCGCGCAGCGCGCGCAGCGGCTGCAACTCGTGGACGCCCCGGGTCGCGCAGCCGCTCAGGCAGACGAGGCCCTCGGCGTGGTCGAGCACCTGCGTCAGCGTGACGCCCGGCTCGCCCCCGCCAGAGGCGGAGGAGCGCCCGGCCTTCTCCCTGCCGCGCCGGCCCGGGCGATCGCGTGTGTGGGCATGGGCGAGCGTGATCAGCCGGCAGAGGTTGCGCCAGCCGCGCCCGTCCCTCACGAGCAGCGTGAGGTGGCGGCGCCCGCCGTCCTTCATCTCCACCGTCACCTCGGCGCCGAAGATCGCCCGCAGCTCCCCCATCTCCGATGCGGCGACCGCTAGCTCCATCGCCCCGGAGAGCGAGTCGTGGTCGGTCAGCGCGAGCGTCTCGTGCCCCAGCCTCAGCGCCTGCTCTACGAGCTCGTCAGGCAGCGAGGCGCCGTCGAGGAACGAGTAGGCGGAGTGGGCGTGCAGCTCGGCGTATGGAGGCGTGCCTCGCATGGGCGAACGTATGTTCGCATAAGGGTCCTCGCTGCGCCAGCGACAGAAGTCCGCGGTCGCTCGATGACCGATGAGCTTCAGTCGATGCGGCGCAGCTTGGTCAGAGCAACGAAGACGATCCGATCGACGGCATCCAGGGGCAGCGAAGTGATCTCCACCATCGTCTTATCGCCTCGCAGCTCTAGAACGCCTCCACGGGCACCTGCAGGGATGCCGTCAACTGGCTCGGTCAGTTCGACGAGGTCATAGGTCGTGATCTCGCGTAGCGCGGATGACATCGCTTGTATCTTAGAGCCTTGGATATGCTGTCACCAGACGCGGTGCCGCGTCGGGACGCTCGTAGTGCCAGGAGGTTCGCACTTGAGCACTGCGAGTTCCGATCGTCAACTTCACATCGACGCCACACACAAGGCCATTCTGTCCACGGTTCAGGATTTTGTGCACCGGAGCCTTCAGGATTGCCTGAATGATGGCCGTCCAGACCACCTCACGATCGTCCACACCGACGTGAAGAACCTTTGCCCACTCTGACCCGTGGCCGCGTGTAGCGAAAATCCAATCCTCCCACTTCTCAGGCTCTGAATAGGCATCGACAGCCCTGGGCATCGGCTCACCGAGCGTAGGAGTGGAAGATGGGGCGCTGCACACAAAGCGGTCGGCTACTAATCCGACCGCGGGAGCCAAATGTGGACAGGCGGCTCACGCCACCTGCCTGAACCAGCGCCCGCTGAGCAGGTCGTGGAAGACGACGACGTTGCGGCCGTTCGCAGTCACGAGCTCCCAGTAGCGGCGGCGCAGCGGCCGCTCCGTCCACCAGCGGTCCTCTACCAGCCAGGTCTCGCGCACGAGCTCGACGGGCTCGCCGTCGACCCCGAGGGGCTCTCCCTCCCCACCCTGCCTGCCGTCCCCCGCGCGCACGCGCACAGGGCGAGGCCGGTTCAGTGTGCGCGGCGCGCTCACCCTGGGAACGGCGCGAGCGCGGCGCGGCGCTCGGGCGCGCGCGAGTCGGGGTCCACGAGCACCGCCCGCAGCGCCGCATCTTGGCCCGCGGCCGCCCGCGCCTGGCCGATCGCATCGGCGAGTCGCAGGCGCCGTTCCTCGTCTGCGCCGTTCAGCAGGTCCTGCTGATCGCCGCCTGGGAGGCCGAAGCTCTCCGCCGTCAGCCGCAGCGTCTCGGCCGGCGCCGGCAACTGTGAGAGGCGCAGGCAGAGCGCGAGCTTCATGCGTCGCGGATCGGCGCTCGCCTCGCGAAAGGCGACGGTCTCACGCCACGTCCCGCCCTCGACGAGCTTCGCGGAGAGCGTCGCCGCCCGCAGCGTGCGCCCCTTTCGCTGCGGACGCGCTAGCAGCTTCTCCACCAGCACGCCAAGTACCCGTTCGAGCGCCTGCCCCGAGTCCGCCTGCCGCAGCTCCATCGCCTCCTCCAGGCGCTCGGGGACGTTGCGGGGGAGCAGCGGCGTGTCCCAGCCCTCCGCGAGCCGGTGCGCGAGCACGCCCGCCTGCCCGAAGCGGTCTGCGAGCGCGTCGCGTCCGAGCCTCCGCAGCCCTCCGAGCGTGCGCACGCCGAGGCGGTGCAGAGGCAGCACGAGCTCGACGGTCTGCTCCCTGAACCGCAGCAGCTCGACCGGCTGGGCCGCGAGCCAGCGCCTCGCTTCGCGCCGCTCGACGACCACCGCGCCGCGGCGGGGCCTCGTCGCAAAGGCGGCCGCCATCGCACAGAAGCGCCCCGGCCCAGCGCCGATCCGCGCCGGCCTGCCGCCGACGCGGCTGCTCGAGCGCGCCGCCTCGATCACCTCAGGCAGGCCGCCGTGCAGCCGCAGCAGGCCGCTCGCGAGGAAGAAGGCGATCCCCACCGCCGGCGCCTCGACCGCGGCGCCGACGCCTTCGAGGCAGGCGAGCACCCCCTCCCACGCGTCGGCCACCCCGACCGGGTCCGGCGGCAGCAGACCGAGCGAGGGGCAGCGCGCAAGCGCCTCCCCGAGCTGCATGCCCTGCCTCACGCCGTGGGCCTGCGCCGCGCCGGAGACCTCGCCCACGCACCGCTCTCCAGGCCCAGGCGCGATCGCGAGCGGCCGCCCCGCAAGCGCCTCAGCGCCGCCGGCGGCGATCGTCAGCTCGAAGCGGGGCAGGTGGACGCACACGACCATGACCGAACATATGTTCGCATAGGCCCCCGGTGCGCCGCAAGAGGGAGCGGTCAGTCCATCCCCAACGGCCCCGTAGCCGCCCCGCTCAGGAACTGCCGCACGAACGGGTTCTCCGAGGAGAACATCTGCTCCGCATTGCCCGACTCCACGATCCGCCCGCGCCAGAGCAGCGCGATGTACTCGCCGATCTGGCGCGCGGAGGCGATGTTGTGGGTGACGACGAGGTAGGTGCCGCCGTACTGCTCGTGCATCTCCTGGATCAGGTCGCACAGCAGCGCGGTCCGCACCGGGTCGAGGCCCGAGTCGGGCTCGTCGAAGATCACGATGTCGGGCTCCATCACGAGCGCGCGCGCGAAGCCCGCCCGCTTGCGCATCCCGCCGGACAGCTGCGAGGGCATGTCCTCGATCGCCTCCGAGAGGCCCACGTCGGCCAGCCGTTCCCTCACCCGCTCGGCGATCTGGGACTCGGAGTAGTCGGTGTGCTGGCGCAGCGGGAAGGCGATGTTGTCGAAGACGTTCATCGACCCGAACAGGGCGCCGTCCTGGAAGAGCACGCCGATCCGGCGGCGCATGCGCAGCAGCTGCGGCAGCGTCATCTTCGGCACCGACTCGCCATGCACGACGACGTCGCCCGAGTCGGGGAACATCAGCCCGATCAGGTGCTTGATCAGCACGCTCTTGCCGGTGCCCGAGGGGCCGAGCACGACGGTGATCGTGTCGTCCGGGAAGGAGACGTTCAGGCCGTTCAGCACGGGCACGCCCGCGAGGCGCTTCACCACGTCGACGCAGTGGATCGACCAGCGGCCGTCTTCGTCGTCGAGCCGTCGGGGCTCGGCGTGCTGCTCGGTGTGGTAGCGGAAGACGTCCTCGCCGCCGTCCTCTCCGCCGGCCGCCTCGTGCTCGATCGCCTCGCCGCTCTCCATCGCTCGCTCCTCGCTCGATCCTAGATCCCGCTCGCGCTATCCGCCGAACACGACGTGCGGGAATTCGCTCCTGTGGCCGTTGAAGGTGAACGGCTCCTGCTGCTTGCAGGGCGGCGCCGCCACCGAGTTGCCGCTGCTGCCGGGCGCGTTCGCGATCTTGTGGGCGATCAGTTCGTCGATCAGTGCTTCGGTCACGTTTTCGTTCGCGGGCCCTTCGACGCTCGGCGCGGAGTCCGCGCAGCTGCTCGCGCTGAACACCGGCAGCCCGCTCGCGAGCAGGCCGAAGGCGCCGGCGTGCGGGTATGGGTTCGCGCGGTTCGTGCCGATCCGGTGCGGATAGACGGCGAGCGATTCGGGGCCGAGGTACTGCATCGTGCGCAGGTAATGCTCCCGCTCGGTCGTCTGAGGCAGGTTGCTGCTGCCGGTCTTCGCCTCGCTCGCTGCGGTGAAGTTGGCGAAGAAGGACTCGACGTCGGGCAGGTATTCGTCGGTGAACTGCAGGAACGGGTCGAAGTTGTGCAGCACGGGCCGCAGCGCTTCCAGCTGCGGCGTCGTCAGCCGCAGCGACTGCGAGAGCGCCGGGAAGCCGCGCCGCGCCGCCTTCGTCAGCGGGCCGAGGTTCGTGAGCAGCGCATCGAACGGCGGCGCGAACCGCTGCGCGCTGCGCAGCAGCGGCGTCAGTTCGCGCTCCGCCGGCCGCAGCTGGTCGAGCAGCGGGCTCGCATCCGCGGCGAGTCCGTTCAGGCTGCGCAGGGCCGTCTGCGAGTTGCGCTCGAAGGACGGCAGTTCCCTGAACGCTTCTGCGAACTGCCGGCTCGCGGCGGCCGCCGGCCTGAACGTCGCGTGCGCGTTCGCGATCAGTTCCCGCAGCTGGCCTTCGCGTTCGGTCAGCGCGGCGAAGCTCGTGCCGGTGTCGCGCACGACCGCTTTCACCGCGTTCTGCTGGCTCGCGAGCACGCCGAGCAGGCGGTTCGTGCCTTCGAAGAACGGCTGCAGCGCCGCGAAGGAGAGGTTCAGCGCTTCGCCGCGGCCGTGGAAGCCTTCGGCCTGCGACTGCATCCAGACCTGGAACGAGCGCCGCACCTGCGGGTCGAACGTGTTCAGGATGTCGTCGAGCGTCACGATCGGTTCGACGTTCGCCTGCGCGAGCCGCGCTTCGTTTCGCAGCGGCGGCGCCTGATCGTCGCCGGGCGTGACTTCCAGATAGGTCTCGCCGAGCAGCGTCTTCTGGCGGATCTGCACGCGGTCGTCGGAGCGCAGCGGCGCGTAGCGGCCTTCGATTTCCATCGTCGCGATCGTCCTGTTCGCGCCGTCGAGCTTCAGGCTGACGACGTGCCCCACCGGCACGCCGCTGATCTTCACTTCCGACTGTTCGGCGAGCGCGAGCGTGCGCGGGAACTCGGCGGTGAAGCGGTAGCCCTTCGGCTTCAGCGGCACCGGCCCGCCGAACGACTGCCACAGGAACAGCAGCAGCCCGAAGCAGCTGAGCGCGAACAGCGCGATCACGAGGATGTTCGCAAGCGTGGGCGCGCGCTTCTGCATCTCAGCCGCCTTCGCCCAGCGTCGGGATTTTGTGCGCCTTGCATTCCGCCGTCGTCGGCGGTTTCAGCAGGTCGACGATCAGCCTCACGTTCGGGTTGACCGTGACCAGTCCTTCGAGAACCCCGGGGATCTTGCAGTTGAAGTAGATCAGCGTGCGGCCGAGCGGACCGTGCGCGTCCGCGCTGCTCAGCGCGCTGTTGAAGTCGTGGCTCGCCCAGTCGGCGAAGAACAGGAACCCGGCCTGGTTGGGACCCGGGTTGTAGGCGAGCTCGTTGAACAGTTCGTTCAGCACCCCAAAGCTGCTCGACAGCGCCGGCAGCGCCTTCGCGAAGCTCTTCGTCGCGGGCGCGATCTGCCTCAGCACGGGCAGCGCTTCGCGCGTGAACGGCGCGATCTCGTGCGCGATCACCGGCGTCGTGCTCTCGAACAGCGCCCGGCTCGCGCGCTGCGCGGGCGCGAGCGAGACGGCGAAGCGGTGCAGTTTGCTCAGCGTCGGCCCGACGACGCTCGCCGCCCGCGCGAGCGCGCCGAGGCCGCGGTTCGTGCTGTGCAGCGCGCCCGGCAGCAGCCGCAGCGTCCGCTCCACCGCCGCCTGCTGGCGGTCGAAGACCGCGAACACGCGGTTCGAGGCCGCGATCGATTCGCCGAGCTGCCTGTCCCTGCCGCCGAGCGCGCCGATCAGCAGCTGGAAGTTGTGGATCGAGCGTTCGATGTTGCGGTGGCGCAGCTGCAGTTCGCTCGCGATCCGCTCGAGGTCGCGCGTCAGCGGGTCGAAGCGCCGGAGATCCGCGGAGAACGCGCGCCCGTTGCCCTTCAGCGCGATCCCCGCGCCGGCGAGCAGCTCCTGCAGGTAGGCGCGGGTTTCGACGTCGAGCGCGCTGATGAACTGTTCGAAGCCCACGTCGGGCGCGGTCTGCGCCAGCGAGAACGTCTCGCCCGAGCGCACGCGCCCAGCGCTCGGCGACCCCGGCGTCAGCTGGATCGTCTCGTCCTTCAGCTGCGTCTTCGGGCGCATGATCAGGGTCGCGTCGCGGTAGATCCAGCGCGCGTACTTCGGCGTGATGTCCATCGTCACCAGCGCGACGCCGTCCTTCAGTTCGACGGCTGCGATTTCGCCCGCCTTTGCGCCCGCGATCGTGACCGCCTGGCCCTGTCCAGGTGTGAGCGCGTTGCCGCTCTGGAACTCCGCCTTCAGCACGAAGCTGCTGTGGCCGAGCACGGGGAACCAGCTCGGCAGCGAGAGCCGCTCCTGGGAGAGGATGTAGCCGCCGAGCAGCGCCGCGATCAGGATCATCGCCACGACCGCGGCGAAGGCGCCGCTGTAGCGCGAGATCTGGTCGCGGACGCCGCGGCCGGCGTCGCTCGCCTGCGGGCTCATCCGCCCCCTCCGTCCGCCGGGCCCGAGGCGAGCGGGCCGTTCACGTTCGGGACCTTCTGCGTGTCGCAGGCAACGAGCGGCTTGTACGGCGGCTCGGTCGCCGGGAAGCGCGGGCGCGTGCCCTCGGGGCTGAGCGTCGCGCGCGCGATCAGCTGGCTGCCGGGGCGGCTCTTCACGCCCACGAGCGAGGTCGGCTGCGAGACGATCGTGTGCCCGCCGCCGCCCGCGAGCGCGCGCAGGAACGGGCCGTTGCCGTCGAAGTTCTGGCCGAAGCCGGCGAGGCCGACGAGCGCGTAGAAGAATTCGCGATCGGCGGACGCGCCGGAGGTCGCGGCGCCGTCCTGCAGCTTCGCTTCGCCGGCAGGGAGGAAGACCTTCGTCAGGCACCTGCTGAACGCGTCGGTCTGGACGAAGAATTCGCGCTGGCCGCCGATCAGGCTCGCGAGCGGCGGCGAGGCTTCGCTCAGGCTCCTCGCGACCCCGCCCAGCTCGTCCGGCTTCAGCAGGGAGCGCAGCTGCGCGATCCAGGGCAGCGCCGCCGCGCTCGTCGCGCCGGTCTGCGCGACGCCGGGCACGATCGCGTCCGCGAAGGACCTGATCGACGGCGAAGCGCGGCGCAGCGCCGCGAAGCCGCGCGTGCTCGAGCGCAGCGCCCCCGGCAGCTGCGCGACCGCCGCTTGCAGGCTGTGGGCCTGGGCGGCGAAGGCGCCGAGGAACGCGTCGAAGTGTTCGACCCATTCCCCGAGCGCCTGCTCGTGCGCGTTCAACCCCGTCGTCACCCGGTCGAGGCCCGCGATCAGCTTCGAGAGGTCGTGGGCTTCGACGCCGCCCGTCGCCTGCGCCACGATCGCGCCGCCGCGTAGCGCGCCGAGGCCGTGGCGGGCGGCGTCTTTCAGCGCTTCGGCGCCGGTCCGCCCCCGCACTTCGGGCGTCTGCGTCGCGTCTTCGGCGGCGGTCGGCCTGTGCGTCAGCGCTTCGCCGTAGCCCTGCAGGAACGCCTGCAGGTTCGCGCGCGTGTCGGTGTTCAGCGCGTCGAGCACCTGGTCGATCTGCACCGGGATCGCGGTCTGCGTGATCGGGACCGTGTAGCCGGAGGAGACCGTCGGCGAGGATGGGCTGCCCGGCTGCAGTTCGACGTACCAGTCGCCTTCCAGGAACAGGCGCGGGCGGATCTTCAGCAACGCGTCGCGGTGGACCGGCAGCCCCTTCGGCGAGATTTCCATCGTCACGACTCCCACGTGCCCGTCGCTTTCGATCGAGGCCACCTGGCCGACCGTCACGCCCGCGATCCGCACCGGCGACTTCGGCGCGATGTTCTGCGCGGAGGAGAACACCGCCTTCAGGCGGAAGCCGTGCGTGAACGGGATGTGCTTTGCGAACCCGAAGTAGACCGCGATCGCGATCAGGGCGAGCAGCACGGCCCCGAACCGCAGCGGGTTCGAGCGCCGCAGCTCGACCACCGGCAGCTCGTCGCGCCTGCGCCAGAAGCGAACCCCGCTCATTTGCGGCTCCCCGTCTTGCCGAGGCCGAGGTCCTTCTTGACGGCTTCGGAGTACGGGCGGCCATAGACGTCGGTTCCGCCCGTATTGAGTTCTCTCGCGCTACCTGGCTTCGACGCCTTGCCGATTTCCACCGGCGTCTTGTAGTTCTCGTTCCCCGCTTCGCAGATTTCCGTGTTCGGATAGGGGTTGTAGTGCAAGCGGTTGCTGTCGACGAGCTGCGTGGTATTGGATATTGCTTCTTCGGAGACCCCGTTCGCCGGCGCGGAGGCGGGATAGCCGACGCTGTTCGGCCCGCCGGGCGGAAGCACCGTCAGCACGCGCGCGACCGTGCCCACGCCGATGCTTTCCGAGAGCAGGCTTGCGACGTTGCGGAAGGTGAGCGTGAGGTAGTTGCAGCGCTGCTGCTCCGTCTTCAGACCGGCCACGAGCGGGTTGCCGATCTTCGTCGTGCGCGTCAGGTCTTCGAGCCCGGCCTCGACGATCGGGTCTTCAGCGAACTTCTGCACCGACCGCGCCGACGCGGCGATCTCGCCGTTCAGCGACTGCGCGGCGGCGAGGTTCACCGCGCCGACCTTGAACGCGTGCCCGAGCGGGGGCGC
Organism: Solirubrobacterales bacterium; assembly: GCA_037915935.1. Lineage (GTDB taxonomy): Bacteria > Actinomycetota > Thermoleophilia > Solirubrobacterales > Solirubrobacteraceae > Palsa-744. The sequence goes on from JBAIYK010000048.1 coordinate 62,090, forward strand.
GGCCGTGCGCAGCGCCCGCGCGCTGGGGCGCAGCAGGCGCATGAACTCGGCGCTCTTCTCGATGAAGGGCGCCTGAAAGCGCAGCGAGAAGGTCGCCGTCCTCAGTGCCGAGGGACCGCGCTCGATCGATTCTTCCAGCGAGGGGGCGACGCTCGCCCAGGCGCCGAAGAACGTGTTCAGGTCGGCGAACAGCTGCCCCTGCGCGGCGGCGACCGGCGCCGCTTCTTTCGCGGCGCGGTCGAGCGCCTCCCAGAGGCGGCCGAAGCCGGTCTGCGGCGCAGCGAGGTTGCGCGCGACCGGCGTCAGGTTGCGGACGAGCGGCCGCAGCGTGCCGAGCGCCTGGTTGAGGCCGATGCCGCGGCCGGCGAGGCCGGCGCCGAATTCGTCCAGGTTGCGCTGGCTGGCGACGCGCGTATTGGGGTCGAACATGCGGAAGAATTCGCCGATGTCCACCTGTTCGCGCGTGTGCGAGACGGGGATCGTTCCCTGCGCGGGGATCGCCTTGCGCGAGCTGCCGCGTTCGAGCGCGAGGTACTTCAACCCGATCGAGGACACCGATGGCACCGTCGCGACCGTGTCGGCGGGCAGCGGCTGCACGCCCTTTTCGAGCTTCAGGTAGGCGAACACGACCACGCGCCCGTCGTGGCGCACCTGCGGCACGAGCTTTTCCACGATCCCCACGCGCGTGCCGCCGATGCGCACATCGTTGCCGGGGAACAGGTTCGCGGCGCTCGGCAGTTCGACCCTCACGTCGTAGGTGGGCGTGAACGGCAAGCCGTGGTTCGCGTTGTAGGAGATGTAGACAGCGACCACGACGATCAGCGTCGTCACCGCGCCGATCAGCAGCGGGCTCCCGGCCAGCGATCCCCTTCGGCGGTTCACGGCGTCTCTCCGGGGTTGCATCCGAGCAGCCCTTCGTCGGTGAACGGCGATGAGCCGTCGGCCGCCGGCTGGGTCGCCGCGCCGGGGCAGCGCAGCAGCTGCCCGGTCTTCAGCCCTTCGAAGCCCTGTTCCGGAGTGGTGACCGGGATCAGTTTTTCGCCCTTCAGCGCGAAGTCGGCGAAGTCGGGGCTGGCGCGCGCGAACTGGCCGTTCGCGTCGCGGTAGGCGGTCGCCTGGCCGAACGTGTGGACGAGGCCGAGCAGGTCGGGCGCATAGGGGCCGAAGAAGGCGGTGATCGGCGCCGACTGCTGCAGCGCCTTCACGTTGTCCGGCGAGGCGGTCTGCAGCGAGGCGGCGAGCCCTGGCAGGTCGCGCACGAAGTCTGTCAGGTCGTTGCTCGGCCCCGGCGTCGCGACCGCGGCGCTCAGCTGCCGCGTCGGCGCGATCCCCTCCTGCAGCAGACCCCGCAGCCGCGAGAAGAACAGCGCGAGCGTCTTCGTGTTCGGCTTCGAGACGTCGACCAGCCTCCGCAGCGCCGTCACGGTCGCGGGCACCTGCGCGAACGCGCGGTTGCCTTCGTGCAGCGCTTCCGGCAGCGCCTTCAGGCCCGCTTCGAAGCTCGACTGCTGCGCGGCGACCGCGCCGAACGCGCGCGCGCCGTTGCGCACGAGGCTGGCGAGGTGTTCGCGGCGGGCGGCGATCGTGGAGAGCGCCTTCGCCGCTTCGACGAGGAAGGAGACGAACGTCGGTTCGTCGCGCACCAGCTCGAGGAAGATGCGGTTCGTCGCCTGCAGCGCGGGGCTGAAGTAGGGCGTCGCGGCGTTGATCTGCCTGCCGACGCTCTTGTACTGGGTCGCGGAGCCTTCGATGAACTGCTGCAGCCCGCGCCGCGTCGCCGGGTTCAGCGTGTTGAAGAGTTGGCTGAGGTTGACCGCTGTTTCGGTCTTGCTCAGCGGCAGCGTCGAGCCCGATGGCAGCGCCGGCATGTTGTTCGGGCCGGGGGTGAGCGCTATGTAGCGGTCGGCGACGCTCGAGAGCGAGGGCGTCCTGATCTGGGCGGTCGTGCCCTGGTGCAGCGGCAGCAGCGACGACTGCACTTCGATCTTCACCCGCGCGCTTCTGCGGTCGGAGCTCAGTTCGATGTCCTTCACGCTGCCGACGGGCACGCCGCCGACCTGGACCTCGTCGCCGCGCACGAGTTCGTTGCCGTTCTTGAAGACCAGCACGTAGCTCGCGCTCCGGCCGCCCGAGAACAGCAGGTAGGCGACGATCAGCACGACGAGGGCGAGCGCGCCGAGCGCCAGCGCCCGCGGCAGCCAGGCGCGCGCGCCGCCCGGCGCCCTCGTCGCGCCGCGGCCGGGTGTGACGGAGCCGCCGCCCGGCGTCGAGCTGGGAGGGCTGACCGTCGCCATCCCTACCTCGCTCCTCCCCGGCCTGCGGCGCCGGCAGGATCGGGCAGCGCGGCCGTGGACCGGCTCTGGGACACATTCGGGTCGGGGATCTGCGCCAGCCGTTCGTCGAGCGCGATCCAGTCGCTGCCGGCCAGTTCCACGCCGGCGCTCGCGACCTGCGCGAAGGCGCTGGTCGGGCTGCGCGGCGGCGCGAAGGCGACGTGGACGAGCGTGCGGCTGCCCGGCAGCGAGACCGCCGTATGCGAGGCGAGGTACGCGACCGGCCCCGCGATCTGCGCCGGCTTCATCGTGCCCTGGAGCTCGAGCAGCCTGCGCTCGAGCAGGTCGGCGACGCCGCCGGGGCCGGCGTGGGCGACGACCGGCACGCCGTTCACGGCGGAGACGTCGAACGCGCGGCCGCTGTGCTCGCCGTCGAGACCGGCATGCCCGGAGCCGCCGCAGCGCAGGTGCGAGACGGTCGGGCGCAGCCCCGAGACCGCGAGCAGCTCGAGCGTCGCCAGCACGCGCCGGTCGACGCGGCCTGACTCGATCTCCGCGCGCGCGCACGCCGGCAGCCTCACGCCGCGGTCGCGCAGCACCTGCTGCTGCAGCTGCCCGCGCGACTCGAGCAGCGCCTCGCCGGCGGTCGGCGAGACCGACAGGAACGGGTCCTCGCCCTTCGCGCCGAAGACGCCCGTGTCTTCGAGCGCCACCCAGCTGTCGAGCAGCGGCTTCGGGTCGATCAGCGGCGAGCGCGCGCCTGCGGGGCGCACCTGGAAGAGCATGTGCGCGCCCGCGCCCGTCGCGAGATGACCGAGCACCGTGCCCGCGATCACCTGCGCCCCGGGCGCCAGGTCGCGCAGGTAGACGCGCTCGGGGCCTTCGAGGAACGAGCGCGTCGAAGGCGCGGCGCTGCGGTGGCTGCGGACGCCGGCCTCGGCGCGCGAGCGGCGGGAGGGCGCGGACGGGCGCTGCAGCGCTTCGATCGGCCCGAACGCGAATCCGGACGTGACCGCCGCGAGGCTCAGCGGCGAGTGCGGCTGCACGCCCGCGGTCGCCGGCCCGCTCGGCCTCCGCGCCGGCCTGCGCCCGAACGCGGCGAGCGCGCCGTTGCGCCGTGCGCGCGGCGCGAGCACGGGATACACCGAGGCGACGTCGCCGAGGTCCGCGTAGGTGAACACGTCGCCATATGCGTCGCGCAGCAAGACGTGCAGCCCGAGCGCCGGCGAGTCGCCGATCGCTACGACCGTGCCGTCCTTCGCCGCGATCGCCGGCGCGCCCGGTTCGCTGTAGATAGTGGTGCCCACGATCGTGGTGCCGGCGGTCGCGCCCGCGCGCGCGGCCGCGAAGCCGTCGCTGAAGTGGGAGGCGGCGTGGACCGGGAAGCGCGCTTCGGCGAGGTCGGTGACCGCGCCGAGCATCTCCGGCGGCATGTCGCCGAGCAGCTTCGCCCGCAGCATCACCGATTCGACGTAGGCCTGCGAGTGGTTGTAGGCGAACACGGCCGCCCGGATGTGGGCGGCGCCGCCGGCGGCCGCGAGGTAGCGCGCGGCAGCGAAGATCGCGTCCGCCGGGTTGTAGGGGTCGATGTAGCCCGCTTCGCCCGCGTCCACTCCCCACTGGCGCCACTCGACGGGCAGGAACTGCATCCAGCCCTCCGCGCCGGCGCTCGAGACGTTCAGGTCGCGGCCGTAGTCGCTCTCGACTTCGTTGATCGCCGCCAGCACCTGCCAGGGCACGCCGTATGCGATCCCCGCCGCCTGGTAGATCGGCAGCAGGAACGGCGGCACGTCGTACGCTTCCAGGAACAGGCTCGGCAGCCCAGAGATGGGTGTGCGCAGCCCGAACGGCAGCGGCGCGAGCCCGTTGCGGCCGGTGTTGCCGGGCGCGGGCGCGGTACGCGTCGAGGTCTTTTGCGAGCTTGGCTTCTTCGGCTTCGAGCGGCGGGCCTTCGACTTCGAGCGACGGGTCTTCGGCTTGCCACCTGAAGGACCGTGCCCGTTTCCACCTCGACGCGTGTGCTCCCCAGTCTGGGCGCCACCTTCGTGTGCGCCGCCTTCGCTCTGGCGCTGAGGGGTCTGCGCGCCGACTTCGGGGCTGCCGCTCGTGGTCGTCGTCGAAGCGCTCGATTCGGTGGCCGTCGACGAGCTGGAGGTGGACTGGCCTTCGGAGGCGCTCGCGCTCCCCGTCGTGCTGGCGGCGGTAGTGGTTTCCGAGCTCGCGCTCGACGTCGAGGTGGTCGTGCCGGCGTTGTTCACGTAGGCGGACGCGGAGGCGGCGAGGCCGAGCGCGAGCGTGACGGCAAGCATGCCCACGGCCGACGCCGCGTGCGCGGCTGTGGAGCCGCCGGCCGCGCACGCACTGCGCGCGCTCTCGATCCCGCGGTTGACGATGCTTCTGCCCATCAGCTCCCCAGCAGGTATTCGAGCAGCCGTTCGCTCGCCCCGGGCGCTTCGGCGCCGGGCTTGTAGTAGGTCGTGCCCGCGGAGGCGCCGCCCGCCGGCCTGCTCGAGCCAACTGGAGCGACGGACTGCGGCAGCCCTTCGGCGCCCGGGAACTCGGCGATCGCCTGCGCGGCGGTCTTGCCTTCGAGCACCGCGAGCGTGCGCGCCATCACGACGCTCGTCGCGCTTGGCGAGGCGGTCCTCGCGGACCGCGCCGATGCGGCTTCGCCGCCGACGAAGTTCGCGCTGCACGTGCCCGTCTTTTCAATCTTGTACGAGAGGCAGTTGGACGCGACCGGTTCGGCGCGCAGGAAATGGCCGAGCGCGTCGTAGCCGTTCGTCGAGCCGGCGCTCAGGAAGATGAAGTCCATCAGCCGCTCGATCCCGCCGGTATCGCGGAAGCTCGTCAGCAGCTGCGAGAGGTTCTGCGCGAACGGCTCGCTCGCGGCGCCGAGCGACTGCAGCCGGTCCAGCAGCTGCCTGCTCGCCGTCAGCGCGGGCCCCGTCACCTTCGCGGTGCTGCCGAGGCTCACCAGGTAGCGGCGGGTGCTGTTCGAGAACGGCGCGAGGCTTTCGAACGCCTCGTCGACCGCGGGCGCGGCCGCGTTCAGGTCTTCGAACGTCGGCGTCGTCTGCTCCGCGAAGCGCCGCACGCGTTCGGTCGCGGGGCCGAGCTGCTGCAGGAACGCGGGCAGGCGCGCGAGGTTCGCTTCGAGCGCGGCGAGGTGGCGTGCGCTCGCCTGGGCGACCGCGTTGCTGTGTTCGACGAAGCCGGCGACGTCTTCGCGGTTGGCCGCCAGCGGCGCGAGCGCGCGGTCGGATTCCACCGCCAGGTCCGCGAGCACATGGTTCTCGCTCGCGAGCACGTGCAGCACCTTGTTCAGTTCGCGCAGGCCGGGATCGGCGCGAACGATCACTTCGTGCAGTTCGGGGCCGCGGCCGGCGAACGCGACGCCGAGTTCGTTCAGGATGATCCGCAGCGCCTGCGACTGGGGCAGGCGGTTGATGTCCTGGAGCTGGTCGACGCCGACCGGGCTCGAGGTGTTGCTCAGCGGCAGCAGCCGTTCGCCCGCGCCTTCGCCCGAGCGGATCTTCTTCAGCGGCGGCGGCAGCGGCGCGCCTTCGGGGCGCGGCTGGGTCGGCTTGCAGTTCACGTACTGCTCGCCGAGCAGCGACTGCGGCAGGATCACGCATTCCGCGTCCGCGCGGAAGTCCTTGAAGCCGGGGTCTTCGATGTGCAGCGAGACCGCCGCCTTGCCTTCCCGCGTGGGCGTCACCGCGCCGACCGCGCCGATCTTCGCGCCCTGCGCCTTCACTTCCTCGCCCGGCGTCAGGTTCGCGGCGTCGTCGAAGATCGCGCGCACGTCGTAGGAGCCGCCGGAGCCGCCCGCGGCGGTCGCGAGCAGCACGACGGCGATCACCGCGGCGACGCCTGCCGCGGTCGCCGCGAACCCTGCCGCGCCCCTCCTCCACCTGACGGTCTTCTCCACCCCGGTCCTTCCTCGGTCCCGTTGATCCTTCCTCGGTCCCCGGCAGCGACGGGGGCGGCCCCCACATGAGAGCCGCCCCCGCGTAGTCGTAGCTTTGCCACGCGATCCGCCGCGACGGATCGTGCGTCTAGGCCCTGCTGCGGGCTATTTCTTCGGGCACGGCGTCTTCGTCGTCACCGTCACTTTCTGCCAGCTCGACTCTGCTTCGCCACTGCCGAACCACAGTTCGGCCTTCCCTGGGAAGCCGCCCTTCGGGCACTTCTTCGGGACGTAGCCGTAGGAGATCAATCTTTTGCCCTTCTTCATCGCGGCGCCGACGGTCACTTTGATCTTTTCGGCCATTGCGAACGGAGCACCGGACACCGGCTCGATCAGCGGCACGTGGGACACCAGCTTCTCGCCGAAGATGCCGGAGGCAGATGAGATGCCGCCCGTCGCGAATTCTTCGATCACCGCCGGTTCGCGGCCTTCGATCCAGAACGTCAGCCCGCCGCCCGGCGCGAAGTAGCCCTGCACCTTCACTTTCTCAGCGACGGCGCTGCTGCCGAGGAACACCTTGCCGTCCGCTTCGCCGGGTGGGCTAGCGAGGGAGCCCTTCGGGCACGGCGGTTCGAGGTGCGCTTCGAAATGGCTCTTCGAACAGGTCTTGAAGCCTTTCGCGCTGATCTTCGTTCCCTTCGGCAGGTACACGAGGACCTGTCGCAAAGGCGCAGGCCCCACGTTCAGCTGGGTGCCGGCTGCGAAGCCTTCGCTTGCGGTCGGGTATTCGTTGCCTTTGATCGTGAACGTCCCTTCAACCGCGGCCGGCGCGCCGAGGATGTTGCCGGTACCAGGCCACGTTGGTCCGCCCTTTTTTTTCAGGTTCTTCGGGATCGGGACGACCCTCGCTTTGAACGTCACCGTCGGCGCCGCCGCTGCGAGCGCCGTGAAGCCGAAGACCGCGACGCCGAGCAGCGCCAGGCACATCGATGCTCTTCGCATCATCTCTCGTCTCTCCTCTGGTCTGTTTGCAGATCCGCCTCGATCCGGGTAGCTCCGAGACCTGACGGCTCGGCGACATCGAGGCCCCCAAGTGCCAAGGTGGCCTGGGGAACCATCAGACACCATATCTACAGGCCCTGATGCGTTCAAGTTCCATACATCCGTCTGAGAAGGTTCTGCCTACGATCTTCCCCCTTCTCAGACACTTCTACGCGCCGTTCGGAGCGTTCCATGCGCCGTTTGGAGGGGACAATCCGATCCGAAACCTAGGCTCAACCTCAGGTTCAGCCTGAGCTTCCACCCAGCTCCAGCCGCTCGCCGCCATAGGTCACGCCCAGCGGCTCGAGCCTCACCTGCCGCGGCCCCTCCTCCACCTCGCCGGCGACCAGCGCCTGCAAGCCGAGCTCGCCGGCCAGCTCCACCACCCGCTCCGCCGAGCCGGGGCGGCAGTACACGGCGAAGCCCGCGCCCATGTTGAACGTCGAGTAGGCGGCCTGCGCGTCGAGCTGCGCCTGCTCGGCGAGGAAGCTCAGCACCTCCGGAACCGGCGGCAGCGCGTCGATCCGGTAGCTCAGGCGGGCGGCGGGGCGCATCAGCTTCAACAGCCCGTGTCCGGTGATGTGGCTCAGGTAGGAGACGGGCAGCTCGCGCCCCAGCAGCGCGGCGACGAGCGGCACGTAGATCGCCGAGGGCGTCAGCAGCGCCTCGCCGAAGGATGCGCCGCTCGGCAGCGGCGTCGCGTAGCGCTGCGGCAGGCGCTCGGCGACCAGGCGAGCGAGCGAGGCGCCGTTCGCGTGCAGTCCGCTCGAGGACACGAGCACGATCTCATCGCCGGGCGACAGCTCGCCGCCGAGGATCGGCGCGCGCCCGGCCGGCACCGCCCCCACCGCGGAGCCCGCAAGCTCGATGTCGTCCTGCGCGAGCAGCCCAGGCAGCGAGGGCGACTCGCCCCCGCCCCAGGCGCAGCCGGCGTCCTCGCACGCGCGCCGCCAGCCCTCCAGCAGCGAGCTCGCGCGGGCGGGCGGGTCTCTGTACCAGCGCGAGTCGCCGGTCGCGAAGTACGCGGAGGCGACGAGCGGCAGCGCGCCCACGCAGCAGAGGTCGTTCACGATCGCCGCGACCGTGTCGTAGGCGACCTCCGCGAACCTGTCGAGCCCGAGCTGCTCCTGCACCTGCCGCGCGATCACCGACTTCGTGCCGAGGCCCTCGATCACGAACGCGAGCGTCGCGCCGCCGTGCTCGAACACGAACGCCGGCTCGCCGCGGGAGGCGTCGATCGCCCTGCCGCCCCGCGCCGTCAGCAGCGGCGAGGTCGCGAGCGCGCTCGCGACGGCCTGCCGCTTGCCCGCGTCGAGCGCGTCGTAGTCGACGCCCGCGTCGCTGTAGGTGCTCGCCTTGCGCTCGCCGTCGCTCACTCGCGAGGGAGCCTATCCTCCCGCAGGCCGGGCGACCCGCCAGAGCGAACCGAGGAGGGACATGGACTTCGAGCCGAGCGCGCGCTGCCGCGAGCTCCAGCAGCGCCTCACCGCCTTCATGGAGGAGCACGTGCTCCCCGCCGAGCAGGTCTACGCCAGCCAGCTGCGGGAGTCCGGCGACCCGCACCACCAGCCGGCGATCATCGAGCAGCTCAAGGACCGCGCGCGTCAGCTCGGCCTCTGGAACATGTTCCTGCCCGACCCTCACCACGGGGCGGGGCTCTCGAACTCCGAGTACGCGCCGCTCGCGGAGATCCTCGGGCGCTCGCCGATCGCCTCGGAGGCGTGCAACTGCTCGGCGCCTGACACCGGCAACATGGAGGTGCTGCACCAGTTCGGCAGCGCGGAGCAGCAGGAGCGCTGGCTGAAGCCGCTGCTCGCGGGCGAGATCAGGTCCGCGTTCGCGATGACCGAGCCTCAGGTCGCGAGCTCGGACGCGACGAACGTCGCGCTCAGGATCGAGCGCGACGGCGACGAGTACGTCCTCAACGGGCGCAAGTGGTGGATCTCGGGCGCCTACCACCCCCACTGCAGGGTCATGATCGTGATGGGCAAGACCGACGTCTCGGCGCCGAGGCACAGGCAGCAGAGCATGATCCTCGTGCCGCTGCAGGCGCCCGGGGTCACGGTCCTGCGCAACCTGCCCGTGTTCGGCTACGTCGACCACGAGGGCCATGCCGAAATCCTGTTCGAGGACGTGCGCGTGCCGGCCGAGAACCTCATCGGCGGCGAGGGCGAGGGCTTCGCGATCGCGCAGGCGCGCCTCGGCCCCGGGCGCATCCACCACTGCAGGCGCTGCATCGGCGCGGCCGAGCGCGCGCTGCAGGCGATGTGCGCGAGGGCGGCCTCGCGCGTCGCCTTCGGGCAGCCGCTCGCGGCGCGTGCGAACGTCCAGGACTGGATCGCCGAGTCGCGGGTCGAGATCGAGATGGCGCGGCTGCTCACGCTCAAGGCCGCCTGGCTGATGGACACGGTCGGCAACCGCCAGGCGCGGCTCGAGATCGCCGCGATCAAGGTCGCGGCGCCGAACGTCGCGCTGCAGGTGCTCGACAGGGCGATCCAGGTCCACGGCGGCGGCGGCGTCTGCGACGACTTCGGGCTCGCCGCCGCCTACGCGCACCTGCGCACGCTGCGGCTCGCCGACGGCCCGGACGAGGTGCATAAGATGAGCATCGCAAGGCGCGAGCTTGCGCCTCACCTCGTCTCCGCGACCGGTTGACCGCCGCCGAGCGCCGGTGCCAGTCGCCTGATCCAGCGGCGACAGAGTCGCGCGTTCGAACGGCGACACGTCGACAGATGTCGACACGATCGGACGGCGGCGCTCACGTTGGAAACATTCGTGGCCAACCACGGGTAACGCCTCGTTTGCCGCCCGAAAGGCGCTTGCAGCGACGGGAAACGGCGCGCGCGGGACGCGGCGAAGCGGCCGCGACAGGACCCGCGTTGACGCGCCGAGTCGACGACGGCTAGGTTCGCGCCATGAGAACAGCCCGTCTGCGTCGCCGCGGCGACCGGGCGCCGACGATCCGCCAGATGTCGCCAACCTCAACCGAGCCGGGGGTCCTTAGATGAGCAAAGCCAGCGCACGGCGCAGAAGCGCCGGCCAGCCCGGCGCCGCGACCGACAGGCGAGCAGAGAGCGGCGGAGGTCGCCGCGCGGGGGCCCGCCGCCCACAGCAGCGCGGCGGGCTCCTCGGCGGCGGAATCCCGGGCGGCAACTGGACGGTCGCCGGCGTGATCGCGCTCATAGTCGTCGTCGCCGTCGTCGTCGTGGTCACGGCCGGCTCTTCGAAATCGGGCCATGCGAACGTCTCGTTCACGGGCGGCGGCTACCCGAACGGCGACCTCGCCAACACGCGCTCGAGCGGCGGGCCGATCAACAGCGGCAACGTGTCGAAGCTCAGCGTCGCCTGGACGCTGCCGCTCAGCTCGAGCAGCACGTACGGCTCCTACGCCTCCACGCCGGTGATCGCGAACGGCGTCGTCTACTCGCAGGACCTCTCCTCCAACGTGCAGGCGATCGACCTGAAGACGGGCGAAGTGCTCTGGAGCAGGGAATTCAACTCAGAAGACAACGGGCCGAACGGCCTCGTCGTCGCAAACGGAGAGGTGTTCGGCGCCACCGCTACGGCGGCGTTCGCGCTCGACCAGAAGACCGGGCAGCAGCTGTGGTCGGTCACGCTCCCCGAAAACGAACACGAGAGCATCGACATGTCGCCCGGCTACCACGAAGGCGACGTCTACGTCTCCACCGTGCCTGCGCAGCTTTCCGAAAACAACGGCGGCGGGATCGGCGTCCTCTGGGCGCTCGACGCGAAGACGGGGAAGAAGCTCTGGCACTTCGACACGGCCCCGGAAGACCTCTGGTCGCCCGAAAACAAGAGCATCAACGCGGGCGGCGGAGTCTGGTACAGCCCCGCCTTCGACGAACACGGCGGCATGTACGTCGGCACCGCCAACCCGGTGCCGCTGCCTGGCACCAACGAACTGCCGTGGGGAGCGAGCAGGCCCGGCCCAGACCTCTACACCGACTCGCTCGTCAAGCTCAACGCGAAGACGGGCAAGTTGCAGTGGTACTACCAGGCGACCCCTCACGACCTCTACGACTGGGACTTCCAGGACCCGCCGATCCTCGCGCAGGTCAAAGGCAGGCAGGTCGTGCTCGGAGCCGGCAAGTCGGGCGTCGTAGCGGCGCTCGACGCGAGCAGCGGCAAGCTGCTGTGGCGGCGCGACGTCGGCATCCACAACGGCCACGACAACGACGGCATCTACGCGATGAAGCACGAATACTCGAAGCTCAGCCTGCCTGAGACGATTTACCCGGGCGAGCTCGGCGGCGTCATCGCCCAGATGGCGAGCGACGGCAGCACGGTGTACGCGCCGGTCGTCAACATGCCGGCGACGTTCAGCGCGCAGTCGGGCCATCCGAACGAAGGCCCGAGCGCGAGCGGCGAACTGGTCGCGCTCGACATCGCGACGGGCCAGGTGAAGTGGACCCACAAGTTCCCCTCCCCCGCATTCGGCGCCGCGACCGTCGTCAACGACGTCGTCTTCGTCAGCACGGCGGACGGCGAGCTCTACGCGATCAACAAGAGCAACGGCGCGGTCCTGTGGGAAAACGCGCTCCCCGCCGGCAGCATCTCGGGCGTCGCGGTCTCAGGCGAAATGCTGCTCATCGGCGCGGGCAAAGCGAGCTCCGGCCAGAAACCGGAACTCGTCGCCTACAAGGGCGGCTGAGCGGCGAGCGAAAGGATCCGCCCCGCGCCGGAGTCCTCGTGATGGTGGCGGCCGCTTCCGGCCGTCCCAAGCCACGAAGACAGGAGGTCGAGATGAAGCGCTTGCACAGGGCTCAGCTCGCCGCGGTGGCCGGAGCGGCTGCGACGGCACTCAGCGTCAGCATCGCCGGGCCCGCCGTCGCCGGGCAACCCGGCGTGTCGGCCGGCAACGAATGCAGGGTCACCCAGAACGCCCTCATGACGCCTGGCAACACCATCTCCGCAAAGGGCTCGCCCTTCAACCCCGAAGGCAAAGCGGGCGAAGTCTATGCGGGCAACCCCGAAACCGCGTCCCTCGCCCATGCTGGCAGCGAACACGCGGTCTCGCAGTACGACATCGCCTGCGTGCAGGTGTCGAAGTAACAACAGGACCAGCCGCTGGAGCACGGACGGGGCCGGCCCGCGCGGCCGGCCCCGTCCGGCGGCACCGCCACGACCGAGGCCGGCGCCCCGTCGCACGCCCGCTGCGCCGCCTCCCACGCCACTTGCGCCGCCTCGGGCGTCGCGCCCCAGGCGGCGCATCACGCAGCGGCGACACAGGTTCTTCACCCCGCGGTCACTCGCGGACAACACGCCGGCGCCGTGCGCGGGCGAGAGTTGAGCGCGCCGTAGCGGCATCCCGGCGGTGGCGATCGCTCGCCCAGCCGGCGATCGCGCCCCACGGCAGCGTTCCAGCCACTCAGAGCAAAGGAATCACATGTCGCTGCTTCCAGCAAACCGCTGGCCGCTGCTGCCCTGCATCGCGGCGGCCGCCGGCCTCGCGCTCGCGTTCGGGCTCGACTCGCCCGCCTCCGCGCACCGGCATTCCTCACGGCCGGTCCAGCACGTCCTGCTGCTGTCCGTCGACGGCCTGCACCAGAGCGACCTCGAATACTACGTGCGCACGCACCCCTCCTCCGCGCTCGCAAAGCTCACCCGCGACGGCGCCGAGTTCGCCCACGCCCAGACGCCGGTGCCCTCCGACTCCTTCCCGGGCATGGTCGGCCAGCTCACCGGCGGCAACCCCGCGAGCACGGGCGTCTACTACGACGACACCTGGAACCACGAGCTGCTGCCAGCCGGCACGACCGAATGCGCCAAAGCGACGCCGGGCGTCGAGGTCACCTACTTCGAGCAGCTCGACCTCGACCAGCACGCGCTCGACGCGGGCCAGGGCCTTCCGGGACTGCCGGGCAGCATCCTGCAGATGACCGGCAACCCCGACACGCTCATCGATCCGAGCCAGCTGCCCGTCGACCCGAAGACGTGCAAGCCGGTCTACCCGCACTCCTATCTAAAGGTCAACACCGTCTTCGAAGTCGCCCGCGAAGCGGGCCTCAGGACGGCGTGGTCGGACAAGCACCCCGCCTACGAGATCCTCAATGGGCCGTCGGGCACGGGCGTGCAGGACCTGTTCACGCCGGAGATCAACAGCGACGCGCCGACGCTCGGCTCGAGCAACGACTGGACGACCGACAACGCGCTCACTCAGCAGTACGACAGCTACAAGGCGCAGGCGGTGATCAACGAGATCGACGGCTTCGACCACAGCGGCACAGAAGCGGTCGGCACGCCCGCGATCTTCGGGATGAACTTCCAGACCGTCTCGACCGCGGAGAAGCTGCCGAGCTCCGACGGGCTGAAAGGCGGGTACCTCGCCGACGGCGTCACGCCGGGGCCGCTGCTCAGCAGGGCGCTCGACTTCGTCGACGCGAGGATCGGCGAGATGCTCGCGGCGATCAGGGCGCGCCACCTGCAGCAGAGCACGGTCATCATCCTCTCCGCGAAGCACGGGCAATCGCCGCAGACGCCCTCCGCGCTCACGCGCATCGACGACGGCCCGATCCTCGAAGGCATCGACGAAGCGTGGCACGCCGCCCACCCGAGCGACAGCACCCCGCTCGTCGCCTTCGCGGTCGACGACGACGGCATGCTCGTTTGGCTCAACGACCGCTCCGAAGAAGCGACCTCCTTCGCGAAGCAGTTCCTGCTCGCACACTCGGGCCTCGGCAACGACATCGAAGGCGACCCGAAGCCCTACACGAGCTCCGGGCTCGCGCAGGTCTACGCCGGCGCGGAAGCGGCCGCCTACTTCCACGTCCCGGTCGGCGACCCGCGCGTGCCGGACGTGTTCGGCATCTCCCAGTACGGCGTCGTCTACACCGGCAAAAAGGGCAAGATCGCCGAGCACGGCGGCGCCAACCCGCAGGACCGCGACGTGCCGCTGCTCGTCTCCGGCGCCTCGATCCACGGCCACCAGGTGATCGAGAGCCCCGTGCACACGATCCAGATCGCGCCGACGATCCTCAGCCTGCTCGGGCTCGACCCGAACGCGCTGCAGGCGGTCCAGGAGGAACACACGCAAACGCTGCCGCTGCGCTGAGCGAGCGCCGCGTCGATCGCACGCTGGTCGATCGAGCGCAATCGAGACTCGCTCGATCGAGCGCAAACCAGAGCAGGCAAGCGATCGCCCCGCCCGGACTCCCCAGCCGGGCGGGGCGTAGCCTTCTCTCCATGCCGAACATCGATCATCCTGACTTCGACGAGCCTCTCAACCACCCCGGCTTCGCGTGCTCCCGCGCCCGCCTCAGCCGTCAGGCGGGCAGCGAACGGCTCGGCCTCAGCCTGTGGGAGCTGCCACCAGGCCAGGCCGCCTACCCCTACCACCACCATCTCGCGGAGGAGGAGCTCATCGTCGTCCTGCAGGGCCGCCCGAGCCTGCGCACTCCTCACGGCTGGCAAGAGCTGCCGCAGGGCGAGGTCGTCGCGTTCCCGCGCGGCGAGCGGGGCGCGCACCAGCTCGTAAACCGCACCGAGGAGACCGTCCGCTTCCTCGCCGTCAGCACGAGCGGCGAGCCGGACGTCGTCTTCTACCCCGACTCGGGCAAGATCGGCGCGTTCGAGCGGCTCCCGCAAGGGGGCGGCCTCTTCAAGCTGTTCCGCGAAACGGACGCCGTCGACTACTACGAGGGCGAGCGGCCACCTGGCTGAGCGCCCATCGGCCGCGGGCTTTCGCGCGTATGCGTTTCGCCCCAACGCCTAGCCGAGGCTCCGTCAGCGTCCAAACCAGCGCGCCCGGCGACTGGAGCCGAAGCGTTCCTTCTCGGCCATCAACGCAGCCGAAGGCGCGTTGAACGTCCCCGTCTTGGACGGACCCGAGAGGAAGTCGATGTCGACGCTGCCGATGCGGCCCTCGCCGAACTCGATGTAGCAGGTGCCGCGCCCGAGATGGCGTTCCGGCGGCGAGTTCCCTCGCAGCTCGGCGATCAGCGTCTGGGCGACGACGCGCGCAGCGCCCTCCGCGAACACGCCCGCCTTCGGCACGCCCGCGGTCGCCACGTCGCCGACCGCGTACACCCCTGGGAAGCGCGTCGCAAGCGTCGCCGAGTCGACGGGGACGTAGCCGTCCTCAGTCATGCCGCTCGCGATCACGACATCGGGGGCGCGGTGCTTCGGCACCCCGAGGAACAGGTCGAAGGACAGCTCGCCGCCGTCGTCGAGCTTCACGACGCTGCGCCCCGGATCGAGCTCGCTGATGCGACGACCGCCGATGAACGCTATGCCGCGCCTCGCGAACTCCTCTTCGAGCGCCGCCGAGGTCTCGGGCGAGGGTGGCACGGGCGTGCTCAAGGGCATCACGAAGGAGATCTCGCAGGCGTCGCGCACTCCGCGCGAAGTCAGCTCGTCGTGCAGCAGCAGCGCGCACTCGCTCGGCGCCGGCGGGCACTTGAACGGGGCGTCGCACACCCCGATCACTGCATGCCCCTGCGAGAACTGCGGGACGATCGCCGCCAGCCGCTCCGCGCCCGCGACGGAATAGAACTCGTTCCCGCCCTCGGCGAGGCCGGGGGTCGCGTCGAGGTCGTAGTCGGCGCCAAGCGCGATCACGAGCACGTCGGCCTCGTGGACGCCGACGTCGGTGCTCACGCGCCGGGCCTCCGGGTCGATCGCGGTCACCGTCTCCCGCAGGACGCGGACTCCGCGCTTCACGACGTCGCTGTAGGGGAGACGGACAGCCTGCGGGGTCGTGCGCCCGAACATCACGTCGAGCTTCGAGAACCCGAACACGAAGGCGTCGGCCTTGTCGATCAGCGTCACGTCGAGCTCGTCGCCGACAGCCTCTGACAGCGTCGAGCAGAGCTCCAACCCGCCGAACCCCGCCCCCAGCACGACGATGCGCTTGCTCATCAGCGGGCCAGCTTAGCCGCAGGCGCGCGGCGCTGCTCGGATTCGCTCTGCGGCGGAGAGCAAGCGATACATGACAGCCGATCCCACTCGACCAAACCCGCTTGTTTGCAGGCACTTCCTAGGAATGGAGCTAGCCGGACTCGAACCGGCGACCTCCTGGGTGCGATCCAGGCGCTCTCCCAACTGAGCTATAGCCCCAGGCCATCTATTTGCAGGGATTTTGCGCCTAGGGTCGGCACGCGCCGTCATGCAGGCGGCCTCCAAGATAGCCGATTTTGGCGGTCTTGGCTGGAGACCTCGGCCCGTGGCCGAACTCGCGGCGATGCCGCTGTGAGCAGGCGGATGGCGGTGGAAGCCTCATTGGGGCGTCGTCCATTCGCGCGCGATCAAGCTCGTGCGAAAAGTTCCGTGTGGAGCGGGATATAGGCTGCCGATCCGTGAGCTCATTCGACGACGCGATTCGCCAGCACCTCGACCTGAAGCGAAGGCGCGGCGCCAGCCCACGCGAGGTCGCCGAGCTCGAGCGCGAAGCGCTCGGCTTCCACCCTGACGAGCAAATGCCCACGAATCGCGCTTCGCATCAGCGATCGCTCGAAGTCCATCGACGCCCCCAACTAGATCGAGAGACGATCGATCAGGAGACGGCGGAGATCGACATGAGGACCCTGATCGGCGCGGAGCACGTCGAGCCCCAGTTCTACGCGAGGGACAATCGCCAGACATACGACTGGAGCCTCGATCGCGTCGACGCTGACATCAGCGATCCGCACAGCGTCTTCGAGTGGGAGACCCCTGCCCACGAGCGGCTGCACAGAGCGGCCTGAGCGGCTGCCGCTGCGCCCTCTCGCAGTGGTCGCGCTGGCCGGCATGGCCCGAGTAGACTGACGAGAGCGGGGCCATAGCTCAGCTGGGAGAGCGCCTGCTTTGCAAGCAGGAGGTCGGCGGTTCGATCCCGCCTGGCTCCATTCCCGGAATCCCTGTGTTCATGCGGGATTCAGCGCCGCGGGTCACACGCAGGCCCTCGTGGCAAGGCGCGGATGGAAGCGTTTTGGAAGCCTTCTGCCCCGCACCTGCCAGCTCAACCCGCGCCGGACGTGCTGCACGACGCAGGAGGGCGCCGCTCGGGAGTGGTGCCGTTGGCCTGACCTCGCCGAACGCAAAAGCGGCGGTGAGGCGCGAGCCGAAACCCGAACGTCCTCACCGTCGCCGAAGTCTTCCGTGGTGCGGGACGGCTTC
Source organism: Solirubrobacterales bacterium (assembly GCA_037915935.1). GTDB lineage: Bacteria > Actinomycetota > Thermoleophilia > Solirubrobacterales > Solirubrobacteraceae > Palsa-744. The sequence continues at coordinate 79,430 of JBAIYK010000048.1, forward strand.
GCCATCGTGCCCGTCGAGATGGGCGACGTGAGGGCGGCTATCGGCCCCGCCCGCAGGTGTGAGCTGAAGCGCGCGTGCTGCGTGCGCAGGCGGGTTTCGGTGCTCCTCGATTTTGTCCCGTCCGTGTCGCCGCAAGGCGAGGCCGGCGGGGGCGAAGCGGCAGCGAAAGCGCCGCGCTGGATAAAGCACGACCGAGGCCAGTCTGAGCCCCTGCAACGTCGAACACGAACCGCTCCCGTCCAGACGGCAGCCATTCCGTGACGACCGGCTCCCCGCTCAGGGGGCCGGTCTGTCTCCACATCCGCAACCCGATCCATCCGGCAGCCGGGGAAGGGGCGGTCGGCTCGCTCAGTCCAGTGTGCTGTCTCCGCGCGGTGCTGTACGCATCTGGAGGGCGAGCGGGAAGCCCTTCTCGGCGAGGCGATCGAAGAACCATCCGACGGCGCCGGGCTGATCGATCGGCAGGGAGTTTCCCTCCTGTTTGAGCAGCTTGCCGGTACTGCGGTCTATGAACGAAACGGAGGCCCAGAGGTCGCCAGAGTTGCTGTCCTCGCTGAGGTACAGGCGGATGTCGAACGAAACGCCGGCTTTCTGCGGCGTCGCCGCTCGCGGCAGCAACTCGTCAAGCAGACGAACCACCTTGTAGTCGGACTCTTGCATGTGACCTCCCTGGGATCGAGCAGCAGAGGCATCGTCGCATGAATGACGCGCGTGCCGGCTTGTTGATCGCTTGCGAGATCAGAGCCCGTCGAGCAGATCGCCTGCGGATACGTCGAGTGCTTTGGCGAGCTTGACGATCGTGAGTAGGCCGGGGTTGCGGCGGCCCTTCTCGATCCTTGTGACCTCGGTGGGATGGAAGTCGGCGGCGTGGCCGAGCGCTTCCTGCGTGAGTTCGGCGTGTTCGCGTGCGGCGCGGAGGTTGGCGCCGAAGATCGCGCGCGGATCAGCGTCCGGGGAGGGCTCGGGCATAGCCCGGCACCCTCGACGTACCTGACAGCAACCTCAATAGGGAATCTGTCAGGATGCCGCCGCAGAAGCGGCTCGCCGAAACCCGAGGAAGGAGAGTCGGCCACGATGATCGATGGGTTCAGAAACGGCAGCTATCCCCATGCAGCGCGGCGACACGACGGCGTGAAGCGGCCCAGTTGGCTGCGCGCGGGAGTGATCGCGGTGATCCTGCTCGTCGGCGGTGTGCTCGCGGGGTGCGGTGCCAGCAGCAATGGCAGCAGTGCCAGCGCAACGAGTAGCAGCCGCTCAGCGGCGCTCGAAGCGGCGAACAAGAGGGAACGCGAACGGGCCGAACGGGAACGTCCGGCCCAGGAAAGCAAGGCTGCGCGCGCTGAAGCGATCCTGAAGCGCGTCCGGCCCTGCGAGGCGGTCTACAGCGCTGAGAAGGCGATGACGACGAGCGTGATCGCGGCAGTCAAATCGGGAGCCGGGGAAGCGACCTACGAAGAAGCGAGCGGCGATGTCGAAGCGTTGCGCGGCAAGCTCGGCGAACTCGCGTCGATCGCGACTCCTGAACAGCGCTCGCAGCTCGAAGACAGCCGCCGGTTCCTACTGAAAGTCGGTGCGCTCGTGGAAGCGTTCAAGACGCACGACCTCTCACTGGCGCAGGAGGAACTTGCCGGCTACCGCGCCGGGATGGTCGAACTCGGCGAACACATCAAGACGGCCTGCTCGTGATCGCGCTCATCGTCGCGGTGCTCCTCATGGCTGGCGTGATCGGCGGCTTGGGTCGATGGTGGTGGCGAAGGGACCGTCGCCGTCGCGCGATCGAGGCTGAGCAGGCGGACGAGGCTGTCGAGGCCAGCTACGAGATCAGCGCTGGCGGTGCCTCTATAGCCGCGGCAGGTGGCCTGGCGTTGGCACTCGCGTCGTTTCTGCCCCTCGATCAAACCGGCGGCCAGTTCGCCGGCGTGCAGAGCAACACGCTCATCCAGCACGGCGAATGGTGGCTGCTGATCGGAGGCGTCGCGATCGTGCTCGCGGCGCTGCGCGCGTTCACCACCGGGAAGCGCAGCGAGACGACGAGCGTGCTCGTGCTCGGCGGGCTCGCCGTCGCGCTCGTCGTCTACACCGCGCAGGCCACGAGCCTGCACACGCTCTATCCCATAGGGCCGGGCGGTGAACCCGAAACGTCGGCTGCGGGCACCGTCGTCCCGCTCGGCATCGCCATCTACGTCGCCGGTGCCGGCACCCTGCTCGCGCTGCTCGGCGGCTGGACGATGCGCCAAACAGCAACCGTCGTCCCGGCCGTCGAACCGGAGGCCACCACGCGCTGCCCGGAGTGCGCGGAGACGATCCTCGCTGCCGCGCGCGTCTGCAAGCACTGCGGGCACCGGCTGGAGCCGATGGCGAGCAGCCGCACGAGCTGACGCACGCGGCGAGCGCGGCCAAGAGGGTTATACGCGGTGCCGGCCGGTAGCGTGTCGCGCGTGCCAGTGACCGACGATTCAACCTCCGGGAAAACGAGGGTGCCGCGCCCGTCCAAGCCGCCAGCGAAGACGGCGAGGAAGACTCCGCGATGTGAGCGCTCGCCGGTGCGTGGGAAGTTCACGAGCGCGTGGCGCCGCAACGTCGCGGACAGGTGGGTGGTCCACTGGAGGGTCCAGGATCGTCTGCCGTGGAGCGAGATCGTCGCGCGAGACGGGCGAGCCGAGCGCACGCTCCGCGCCGTCGTAGACGACTACTTGGAGAATGTGCAGGAGGGCGACTTCGTGCGTCCTTTGGGGCGCGACCCGATCGAGCTTGTGGAGTCGATGCTGAATGAACTGGCGATCATGCGAGACACGGTGCAAGCGATCGTGGCAAGCAGCGAGAACGAGGCGGTAATCGTCGCGGCGGTGCGCGAGTGGAGGCGTATCGTAAAGGAGGTCCGCGAGCTGCTTCAGGCGACGGGGAAGCTGCCGCGTGACCTGAGCGTGCTCAGACATTTGGTCGAAGTGCGCGAGTTGAGTGACGTACTCGACGGGCTGCTCGACCGCCTGGAAAGCGGCGATATCACGCCACAGGCGGTCAGGACTGAAGTCGCGCGTACGACGACATCGTAGACGTCGTCGATCGCGCAGTCGCAACCGGGGGTATTGTGGACGACTTGAATTCGATGGTAAGGCGCGTCGATGCAATAGGAGAGTTTCTTCAAGAGCACGACGAACAATTCGAGATGAGCGTAACGACAGGTGCAGCGCGAGGAGTCTCAAAGTCGGTGGACGATCCGCCGGACGTATGGGCGGTAATTCCTTCGGGCGCGACGAGAGTCCGCATCAATGCCTGGCGACGGCCAGGTGTTGAGTCCGAGGAAGTTGCATTTGCGGATACGCCAGCGGGTCGCAGGCTACGAGATCGCGTCATTGCAACGATGTTGGAGGGGCAAGCCGCAGCAATTCAGTGGCCGAATGCCGCCATTGAGAAGCTTCCGGTAGGTAAGTTCACGACGCTCGTAAACGCCAGTCCGCGCCCGAGTTTTCTTATTCTCGAAGGTGGTGCACCTGTCGCGTCGCAACTGGAGTTTGAGCGCGATGATGGTGAACGGTGGACGCTGACCCTTGATCTCGCGTGGGTTCCTCCGCCACCGCACGCACGATTTGCGGCTGTCGGACGCTGGGAAAAGACAACGCTTGAATTTGCTATTGGTGACGCTATCGAATTTTGGGCCGCTCCGTCACCGGGAAGAGAGAGCAGTTCGGCGCAAGCTGCGGCGAAGCTTAGGCTCGAGTATTGGATGGGCACCGCGAGCGCGATCACGATTCGTGGCCTAATTCCGAATGAGGGCTGGCGAATCCCATACAGCAGCACGACCGATCCCCTGCGCCTGTCGATCGTGGAGGAGACCCTGAGCTTCTTCGAAGATCTCGCGACGATTGAGGGCACGCTCGGTACGAGTTTGCTTACGCGCGTAGAAGAAGTGGCCCGGCGCGAGCCGGGTGGACTACTCAAGGAATACGAGACAGCAGCCCGGATCGCCAAAACGGTGAAGGCGGGACGGGGCGAGGAGGCCGCGATGCAAGTCTGGGTCCCACGCTCGGACTTGCTTGCATTGCTCATTGACGAGCTTAGGCGTGAGTCTACTCGGCATGTGCGAGTTGGATTTCTAGGCCTGACACTCGATCTCGGCATCGGCGAATACGATTTTGAGCGGATCGCAATTCAAGACATCAAGCCAGTCTTGGACGCGCCGTCGTCGGCCGCATGGGTCACGGTCGCCAATGTCGATGGAAGCCCCATTCAATACAAGTTGGCTACGACACCGAGCTAATTGTGCGAGTCGCCGCGACCGTTTGAGACTAGCGGATAATGCCGCTTGTGCGCCAGGCAAGCCGAGCCAGGTCTATACATGAGGGAAGGCGCGCCCGGCCCCTATGACTCGAAGTGGCTCGTTCAAGGGCATTGAGCTGAAGCGAAGGTGCGCATCGTCGAGTAGCTGCGATCATGGGACCCGTATGGACTTCTTCCCAATGTTCGCCGCAGGGCTAATCATCTGTCAAGAGGAGGGGCGCGACTGGCGAATCTCAGGCACCGGCGCGGCTTACAACAGCCGCCACAGCTACGTGACGGCTGCGCATTGCGTTCCCGAAGGTCGCAGCGTAGCCGTCCGAGCTACAAGGGGATCAGGCGGCACGATGGTCCGCCCAGCATGCAGCGTCGTCCGGCACCTGGAGACTGACATTGCAGTCGTTCTGCTTGATCCGGACGAAGACGATTCGACCGCCCTGGACCATTGCGTCTACGTTCGTGCTCGCGATATGTTGATCGATGCCGGCGATTTCGTGGGGCATGGCTACCCGGTCGAGGGTGCGCAGAACCCTGTCGCCCGGACGTTCAAGGGTCACTTCCAGCGCTACTTCGAGTACAAGCCGCCCATCGGCGGCGCCTCGTACTTCGCAGGCGAGATGAGCATTCCCGCACCCCCGGGATTCAGCGGCGGTCCTCTCGCCTACGCGGATATGCCCCGTGGCCTGGTGGCCGTGGTGACAACGAACGTTGACAGCGAAGTCATCATCGACCGATACGAGGAGGTCGAGCACGATGGCGTCATCCACCGTGAGCAGATCTCCCGGATCATTTCGTACGGCATCGCCGCCATGACATCGAGGATAAGGGATTGGCTAGACGAGACCGCCGGCCCCATCAGCGATGGCGCGTGAAGTTGCTCCAGCACTGACGTCAACGACGATCGATATCCGCACCAGCTTGCTGCTCGAACGTCATTCATCGCCGATTGTGCGACATGGGGCGACGGCCCACGTCTCAAGGAGTTGATTCTACGTTATCCAAAGGATCAGGTTCAGGCGGGGCGTCAGGACAGCCGGGGCTTTGCGGATCGATCTGACAGGTCGGTATTACAGTCGGCTTTGTAACCTCATGCGTGGCGACTTCACCTAGAAGTCCCGCCTCCTTACCGAGAAGCACCGCTACGCCTCCAAAAACAACGCCGACTGACAAGGCAGCGGCGAGCTTCTTACGCCCCGCTCTTGCTGCTCGCTGCTGGCGGTCGTACAGCCACTTGAAGCCTCTCTCACCGAGTACCGCACCAGTAAACGCGACGATAGCGACCACTACCCAGAACCACGCCACTTTGCTCACGCCCCTTGCGATTGGACCTAATCCTGAAGGTTCGCGATGGTACCACATTGTGACCATGTGGACGCGGCCTAGATCCGGCGACATCCGGCACTGCCGCTTGTGCGACACCTAGCTCTGGGAGGCAGCCGTCTTTCAGCTATGTTCGTCTTCGAGTGGCTGCCTGCGCCTTGTCTAGCGTCCTTTTCAACTCTCTGTTTTCACTAATGAGACCGTCGTGCCTAAGCAATAACTTCTGGTGATTCTTCTCGATCTTGCTCAGGCGTTTATTCTCAGCTCTAAGGGTGCGGATAGCGTCGGCTTGTAGTTTGGTCATCTACCCCACTGTAATATATAGGTAGCACTCCTGGCAAGGATAGCTGATACACGTTGCAACTCACCGGCTCGCAACGACAATCAGGTTCCTTGGCGGGTAATTTCTCGTCGGACCTCACGTTCCATGTCGGCGATGCGGGCTGCAAGCATGGTCAAGACGCCAGCTGCCTGGTTTGTGTTACGACCATAGCCTCCAGCCGGCGAGCCTACCTTCCAGATCAGCCCGCCGACGTCGTCCTTATTGATACCTCGTACCTCGATCCGTACATCAAGCGTTCGATTGGGTGCGCCTTGTGGCTTGCTGGTCAACTTGAGACTGTCCCTGAGCTTCTTGAAATCGAGTGCCATTGGTCCTCCTCCTGAACTGCCGACGCATATTTGACGAATTAGCTACCGAGACCGCTGTAGCGACTGGACAACGCTAGCCGACGGCCGATCCGCTATTATGCCATCGAGCGCTGTCCGCTGGGGAGAGCGTCGATCAGAATAAGAAGGAGGCGTCATGGACGCAACCACACTGCTTGCCAACCACGCGAACGCGAGCCGTCGCACGTCGGTGTTGACTACCGACGATGACACGATCTCTGTGCGCGCCAAGGTATTCGAGGGCGACGACCATACTGTCCTGCAGATTCGTGCCTGGCTCGATGAACTCGGGCACTACATGCACGTATACTTCGACGCAACGACAGGATCGCTGCTCGTATCAACCACTGGCAAGCAAGACCAAGATGCATTCGATCGTGCGGCGAACGAGCTGCAACGGCGGGGAATTCGCCTCTGAGTTAGACGCCTCGTCGCTTCTGCGGTGAGCGTGGGCTATAAGGGTAAGCCTATAATCCGCTTGTGGACGTTGCCTTCAACACATTGCTCGGCGTCGTAGCTGGTGGCGCTATTACGTATGTCGGTCAGCGCGGCCTTGACAACCGGCGTGAGCGACGCGAACGCGAGCGAGAAGAACGAGCAGATCAACGAGCCGCTGAAGATCTTGAGCTGACGACAAAGGCCGGCGCCAGGCTGGTCTTTATGGACCTGCTTGCGACGTTCACAGCATTGCGTAGCTCCCGTGAGGTCAATCGATGGTGGATCGAGATACTTCTTCCAACGGACGCGTGGCAACAGTACCGACAGCACCTGTGCCGGGTCCTCGATGACCAAGCCTTTCGACGGGTAGGCAGCACATTCGCTGGAGCGGAACACTGGAACACGGTGTGTCAGGCCAGCCGCCGGTACTATTGGGTGAAACCGCATATCCCACTCAAGCGGGACGATGATGGTATGACCGCGATGCGCGACACCCTCATAGAATCATCCGCGCGAGCGCTTCTGGAGTTCGCAGCCCTGGGCTTTGGTACGCTTGAGGATGACGACCCCATGATCACTATGATCCGTGATGAGATCCATAACCTTGACACCACGCCAGGCACCGGCGCATAGTTGTCTTATGACAAACCGCGCTTACACCAGGCTTGCGAGAGAGCAAGGTCCACACATTGATTACGACGCTGTCATCGCGAAGGTGATCGCCCTTGCCGCTCGCAACGCGGTCGAGGATCTGCACGCAGCTGGAGCCTTCTCCGATCAACAAGCCCCTGCGCTCAACCGCCGCATCCGCGGTCGGATCTACGAGTTGCTTCTCGCGAACCGTCTGCGTGACGTGAGCCGAAGCAATGACCCCTTCTCGAATTACGTCGATGACCTTGCCAAGGGCCACAAAGGAGGCCACACCGTCGCAGCACTGCAAGGCGCAGTCGCACGGGCCGTCGATGACTTCGCGGCCGCCGAGACGATCGACCAAGACACGACAACGAAGCTTCGCAACGCCGCGATCAAGGGAGCCATCGAAGCATGGCGGACGGTCGGCCGTCTGAGCCTCGGCAGGTCGAAAGACGAGGAGAAGGATCAATCTGCCGTCGAGTTCTGGATACGAAGCATCCCGGACTATTGGGAGGAGCCGAGGGTCAGCCCCGAATTCGAGAAGCTGCTCGACAGCATCGAACCGAGCTCTTGTTAGCGAGCACCGATGGCGGTAGGTGCTAGGCCAGCACGTATCGCCCTCGGGCGATCCGCACGAACCGCGGCGAGGAGCCAGAGACGTTCGAGCACAACGCCTGCTTGACCGACGACCACGCCACCGACCCGCCGACCAACGCCTCAACGGCAGCATGGATGTCCTTGGCCCGCATAGGCCCGTCGCGATCCGTCAGCACCTGGACGACGGCATTCAGGACCCAGCCCGGCCGCCGAGACCGCTGACGGCACGAACGACGCTCACGGACCTCGCCTCTGGCCCGCACATCAGCCAGCTTCTTGACCACGCGGCGCAGCCGCCCCTGTAGATCCTGGTTCGACAGTGCTTCGACTGCTTCCATCAGATAGTTGTCTGTCCACTAGGCCCGCGTTGCCCGCTAGATCGGTTCTCGAACAAGACCGCAGATCGCAAGGCCACTAAACGCCTCTCCCGCGCCTGAGATTCGAGCTGTCGGTAGACATAAGCAAGCAGGAAACAGCCATTGACACTGCGCTGGCATCACGATTAGGTTGGCGCCTCTTGTCCGGAGGCCAGATGAGCGACACGCTCAGCATTGTCGCGGTCCTGCGCCGCGTTTCCAGCGCCTATGTCGGGCGGGCACCCGTGCTCCTGTCTGCGGCATTTATGTTGGCGGCCGTCATTGACCTCGACTCGGTGCGGTTCGGTCAGGCAACATCAGTTGGGGTGGCCCTGATCAATCTGTTGCTACTTACCCTCTTCGTGTGCTTCGTCGTGCTAGTGGCCGATGATCTGTGGCGCTGCGGCGCTCGCCGCAGCGCAAGCGAGCTGCTGCGCAGCACATTCTCTACGGTCGGTCGGCTGCTGCTCGTGGGTGTGGTCGCCGGCCTAACGATCGGCCTGGTCGGCTCGATCGGGTCCGTGTTGCTGATCGCGATGATCCTCAACGCAGCACTCGCCGGAGCCAGTCTGGCGACGATCGTCGCGGGCGTACTACTGGCTTTGATCGTGCTGCTCGTACCTCAACTGCACCTGATGACGAGATGGTCGGTATGCGTGCCGGTCGTCGTACTGGAGCGCCCAGGTCGTCTACGTGCGCTGAGACGCAGCCGCGAGCTGGTACGCGGCAACGGTTTGCGTGTGCTCGCGCTGATCCTCATGCTCACGGTCCCGCTGTCACTCGGCTCGACTGCGTTCGCGGGCGCCTTCCACCTGCTCGGCAGCGCGCCTGCGCTCGCCGGCCAGCTGCTACTAACGACACTGATAGCGCCAATCCCCGTTCTCGCCGTGACCGCGCTGTATTACGAACTACGCGAAATCGAGCCAGTCTCACCGGTCACCGCGCTGCCGGTGCCAGACCCCACGTAGACCAGATCATCCGCAGCTGGCCAACACGGCCTCCGGGGTCGAGTGATCCCCGTCTCACCCGCCCTCCGTCTGCGACAGCAGCCTGCGCCTCAAGACCTCCGCGCTCATCCCCTCAACGCTCACCACCTTCTCCCGGGAGCTCGCACCACGCACCACCGATACGCTCCGCACCCCGACCCCTGCGCGCTTGGCGAGAAGACGGCAAAGCGCCGCGTTCGCCCGCCCATCCACCGGCGCGGCGGTCACCCGGACCACCAGAAGACCCTCGCGCTCTCCGACGATCTCATTCGCGCGAGCGCGCGTAATAACCCGCACCGCGATCCTGCACTCCATGCAACAGATTATCCCCGCCCTGCCCGCACGAGAGGCCCGCGCAAGGGCAACGCTGCCTCGAGCGCCCGCCCCTCCCGCGCCGCACCGGACACACGCTCCGCTACGGCCTACCGTCCCCGCTCGCGCATCAGCTCGGCGAGCACGACGGCGTCGTTGTGCTCGCGGTCGCGGGCCCCGTAGACGATCGTGAGCGGTTCCCTGCGCGCGCGGCGCTGCAGCTCCTCGATCCGCTCGCGCTTAGCGGCGAGCTCGCGGCGGTAGCGCCTGCGAAACTCGTCGAAGCGAGAGGGGTCGTGACCGAACCAGCGCCGCAGCTCCGTGCTTGGCGCAAGCTCGCGCGCCCACTCGTCCACTCTCGCGCGCTCCTTGGAAAGACCCCTCGGCCAGATGCGGTCGATCAGCACGCGATAGCCGTCTCCCTCCTCCGGGGCATCGTAGACCCGCTTGACGTTGAGGTGTGAGGCTGTGGTTCGTCTACTGGCCATCGCGCTCAACCTTCTCCGGTAGGTGACTGCCCAGCGGGCGGCGTCTGCTCGGCAGTCGAGCTCGATCGGGATGTGGACGGCGAGCGGGGCGCGACCTCGGCGATCTGCGCGCCGATCCGCTCGAGGCTCGCGGAGTCGAGCGCTTCCTCGAGATAGGGGAACAGTTCACGCTCCTCCAACTGCACGTGCGCTCGCAGCCGGGCGCCAAGCGAGTGCGCAAGCTCGGTGCTGGGCTGAACGCGTGCGAGCCTCAGCTGCTCTGCCATGTCCTGCAGATAGCGGTGGTCGGCGAGCACACGCTCGGAGAGCAGCCGCCCTCGGTCTCCGGCCGGAAGGGCCGGCAGCAGTAGCGACTCCTCGAGCGCGAAGTGCCGTGCCTCGTGCTCGCCGATGAAGTCGGCGAACAGCATCGCCGCGGACCGGGCGGTCGCATCGCCCGCCCGCGTCAGCGCCATCGCGACCACCAGCGCGTCGTGGTGGTCGCGTGAGAGCGGTGCGAGTGCAGCGCTGCGTCTCACCCGCGATCGACGATCCGCTGCGGTACGCGCGAGAGGTGGCTCACGACCCACACGATCCATATGGTGGCAACCCGGGCTGATCGCGGCGGCCTCGTTCCTTCGCACGGTCAGAACGACCCGGCAAGGCTCGCTCGTCGCCCGGGGCTCACTCGCCGCCCAGGGCTCGCTCGCCGCCCGGCGGTCACTCGCCGCCTCGGCTCACTCGCCGGCCTGCTGAGCGCACGCGCCGAGCGCCTCCCCGACGCTCCGGTGCACTGCGGCGGCCCTGTGCAGGCCGACGATCTCGATCAGACGGTTCAGCTGCGAGTCGGCGGGCAGCACGAGCAGCAGCTCCGAGCGGCGCTCCCGCAGACGGTCGTGCAGGCGAAACAGCATGTCCACCCCGGCGCTGTCGACGTAGCGGGTGCAGCTCAGATCGATCACGATCCTGTCGGCGTCGAGGGTGATCTGTCGCTCCAGCTCATCTCTCACCTCCTGCACGTTCGCCGCGTCGATGTCGCCGCGCGGACGAGCGACGGGGACGTCGTCGACGCGTTCGATGTAGATGTCGATCACTCGATCACGTCGCGCAGGGAGACAGTCGCTTCGTCATCGTCACGGTCGTCCCGCTCTTAGAGCGCTCGATCTCGACGGCATCGACGAGCTCGCGCATGATCGCCAGCCCGCGGCCGCGCTCGCGCTCGCGCCCCTGCCGCCGCGAGCTTCGCCAGCTCCCGCCGTCGCGCACGACGATGCGCACGCTGCCGCCGCCGCGGTCGTGCTCGCAACGCACGTCGAAGCTCGCCCTGCGCACTCCGTAGGCGTGCTCGATCGCGTTGTTCGCCGCCTCGGAGGCGGCGAGCGCGATGTCGAACTGGTCGTCCTCCCCCACCCCCTCGTTCGCCAGCCAGCGCCCGAGCGTCACGCGCAGGCCGGAGACCACCGCCGGACGGGCGTCGAGGGTCATCTGCAGCGTCGGCCCGAGCGGCAGCGACTCGATCGCGAGCAGCGCGACGTCGTCCTCGACCGCGGCTTCGTCGACCAGCGCGCGATACACGCGATCGGCAAACGACGCGCCGTCGCTCTGCGCGGCGCGTTCGGCGGCGGCGCGCAGCCGCCCAAGTCCCTCGTCGATCGACTCCCGCCGCCGCTCGACGAGGCCGTCCGTGTACAGGAGGAGCACGCTGCCGGTCGTAAACCCGTAGCGCTCGCAGACATATCTCTGGCCGCTGCGGATGCCCAAGGGCGGCCCTCCGCGCGGTTCGAGGAAGCTCGAGCTGCCGTCGGGGCGCAGCAGCAGCGCCGGCACGTGGCCGGCGCTCACGGCTTCGAGCTCGCCCGTCTCCGGGTCGAGCTCGAAGATCGCCGCAGTCGCGCAGCGGTTGCGTCCCATCGAGACGAGCAGGTCGCTCAACAGCGAGGTGACGTGCGCCAGCTCGTGTCCCTCCATCAGATATGCGCGCAGCGCGGTGCGGACCTCGGCCATCACGGACGCCGCGAGCACGCCTCGGCCGACGACGTCGCCGATCACGAACGCGAGATGGCCGTTGCGAAGCTGGAAGACGTCGTACCAGTCGCCGCCGATCTTGATCCCGATGCCGCCGGGGAGGTACTTCGCGCTGAAGCGCAGGCCGTGCACCTCCGGCAGCGCATCTGGCAGCAGCGCGCGCTGCATGATCGCCGTCACGGCGCGCTGCTCGGAGAGAGACGCGTTGTCGATCGCGAGCGCCGCACGGTCGGCGGCGAGCTGCAGCAGCGCGACGTCGTCGGCGTCGAAGACACGCTGGTAGAGGGTGCCTATGTGCATCACGCCGATCACCCGCCCTTCGACGTGCAGGGGCACGCCGAGCATCGAGCGGATGCCCTTCTGGCGCAGGATCGGGTTCACGACGTCCGCGCGGCTCAGGTCCTCGATCACGATCGGCCGGCACTCCGCGGCCACCCTGCCGGCGAAGCCGCGCGCGAGCGGCACCTGGACGCCCTGGCGCACCTCCTCCTCGAGCCCTCACGCAGCGCGGGCGACGAGCACGCCGCGGTCCTCGTCGAGCAGCAGCACCGCGGCCGTGTCGGCGCCGAGCCCGGCGCGGATGCGGCCGAGCAGCTCGGAGATCATCTCCTCGAGCGACATGTAGCCCAGCGCCGAGTCGGTGATGCTCTGGAGGTGCTCGAGCAGATCTCTCGGCGAGGATCCCGACCCGCCAGACTCGCCCGGCCCGCCCGAGAACCTCGCCTGCACGTTCGCGGGCACCTCGACAGCGGCCTCCACGGGCATCCCGTGACCGGCCTCCCCGGACGCCCGATCAGCCGCCTCCTCGAGCATCTCGTGAGCGGCCTGCGCCTCCATCGACTCCCTCGTACCCGCCGGCGCGGCCATTCACGCGTCTTCGGCCGATCCCGTCGAGCGCGAGCCTAAGTTGTCGACGTTCGATCTACCGTCGTAGACGTCGCCGTATCAGCTCACCTGCTCTTCGAGCAGCGCCTCCAGCCGCTCCAGCGAGGGAGGCGTGCCGATCGCGACGATCACGTCGCCCGCCTGCAGCGCCGTCTCCGCCGGCGGCTGCGGCTCGAACTGCACCCCGCGCCGCAGCCCGACGATCATCGAGCCGCCGCGGATGTCGCCGACGGTGCGGCCGAGCGCGCCGCACGCCGCCGCGACCTCGATCTCCTCCATCCGGTACTGCGCGTCGACGTCGACGACGCCGCTCAGCTGGCGGTGCAGTGCGAGCCGCGCCATCTCGGTGCCGCTCGACTTGTAGGGGGAGATCACCCTGTCCGCCCCCGCCCGCTTCAGCTTCTTCTCGGTGTCCTCGATCGCGGCCCTCGCGACGATCGCGACGTCCGCCCTCAGCTCGCGCGCGGTCAGCGTGATGAACACGTTGTTCGCGTCGGAGTCCGCGCAGACGACGATCGAGCGCGCCCGCGCGATCCCGGCCTCCGTCAGCACGCGGTCCTCGGCGGCGTCGCCCTCGATGAAGCAGATGCCAAGCCCCTCCGCGAGCTCGCGGTTCTCCGGGTCGGCGTCGATCACGACGATGTCCGCGTTCGCCGCGCACAGGTCGCGCGCGACCTGGCGCCCGACGCGCCCGAAGCCGCAGACGATGTGGTGGTCGTTCAGCGAGTCGATCATCCTCTGAGTGCGCCGCAGCCTCAGCAGGTCGGCGAGGTGCCCGGCGACGAACAGCTCCGCGACGGTCGCGAGCGCGTAGAAGAGCGTACACACGCCGAGCAGCACGAGCGCGACCTGGACGATCTGGCCGGCGGCGCTGCGCGGCTGCGCGAACCCGCCGACGGTCGCCGCGGTGTCGAGCGCCCAGCGAAACGCATACCAGTAGCCGACCTTCTCGCTCAGCGAGAGCCCGAGCGCGCCGAGCAGCAGCAGCGCAAGCACGATCGCGGCGAGGATCGCGATCCGGCGTGCGAAGAGGGCGAGCTGGCGGTGCGTCGCCGCGCCCGGCCGCAAGCCCGCGCCGAGGCGCCCCCCGCGCCTCTCGCCGCGGTGCTCCATCCTCATCGGCCTCCTCGATCGTGGTTTGGCGAGGTGCTGACCGCAGACTACTCGCGACCAGCGACGACGCCCCTCGCGGCGGCCGTATCGAGATGTGGATCGCAGCTTGAAGGACTTCAGTGCAGGAAGCAAATTGCCGAAGAGACAGCGATGGACGCTGATGTCAGCAGACGCATGCCTGCCTCGGTGAGCTTCGTCCCGTTCGCCGCTGCGGCCGTCCTCGCCTGGGCGACGGTCCTCGTCGGGACCTCGATCGAGTGGACCCTCTACGCGATCGCGGCAGCGCTGCTGCTCCTCTCCTGCGTGCTCGGCGCGCTCAGGGCGATGCACGTGTGGACCGCCCACTACAGCGGCACGCTCACCTCGCTCGTCTTCCTCGCCGCGGTCGGCCTGCTGCGCAACTCGGCCGGGGGCATCAACTCCGGCGCCGGGGTCGTCGCGCTCATGCCCGTCCTCTACATCGCGCTGCTCGGCGAAGGCCGCCGTCAGCTCTACATGTTGCTGCTCGGCACGGCGGTCTTCTACCTCGCGCCGATACTCATCGTAGGCCCGCCCGCCTATCCGCACTCCCAGTACCGCGCCGCCCTGCTCACCGTCGCGGTCAGCGCGATCATCGGCGTCGCGACGCAGCGGCTCGTCGCTAGCGTCCGCCATCAGGCCGTCGTCGCGCTCGACCGCGAGCGCATGCTCGAACAGGTGAACACGCTCGTGCGCCGGCTCTCCAACAGCCGGCAGCCGCGCATCGATGTCTGCGAGGCCGCGATGAAGATCGGCGAAGCGTGCGCGGCGGTCCTGTATGAGCCGATTCAGGGCGCGAAAGCGCTGCGCACGACCGCGATCGTCGGCGTCGAGGCGGAGCCGGCGCAGCTGCCGATCGGCCGGCGCTGCGCGGTCACCGATGCGTTTCGGTCCGGCTGGCCACGCCTGATCACGGAGGACGTCGAGGCGGAGGTCGGCAGCCTCGAGCTGTGGAGGGCGAGCGGAATGCCGGAATCGGTCCTCTACGAGCCGATCATGCGAGGCTCCGAGCCGGTCGGAGTGCTCGTCGTCGGCTGGCCCGCGCGGATCGAGCCCACGGGGCCGCGGGCGACCGTCGTCGCCCTGCTCGCGCACGAGGCCGCCGCCGTCATCGACAGGGCGGACACGCTCGTCGAGCTCACGGACCTCGCGAGCACAGACCCGCTCACCGGGCTGCCGAACCGCCGTGCTTGGGACGCGCGCCTGCAGCAGGCGCTCAGCGCCGGCCAGCGGTTCACGATCGCGATGCTCGACCTCGACCGCTTCAAGGACTTCAACGACGCCCACGGGCATCCCGCCGGCGATCGGCTGCTCAAGGAGACCGCCGCCGCGTGGCGCGAGCAGCTGCGGGTCGGCGACATGCTCGCGCGCCTCGGCGGCGAGGAGTTCGGGCTGCTGCTGCTCGACTGCGACAGGGGCAGCGCGATCGAGGTCATCGAACGCCTGCGCAAGCTCGTCTTCCACGGCCAGACCTGCTCCGCGGGCTTCGCCGAACGCCGCGACGGCGAGCCCTGCGAGGCAGTCACGGCGCGCGCGGACACCGCCCTCTACGAGGCGAAGGCCTCGGGGCGCGACCGCACCTGCATGAGCGTCTGAGCCCCGGTAGGAGACCGGCCGGCGGCTCGGCCGGGCGCCACCGAGCATTCGCTGCGCGAGCGCCGCTCGCAGGCTCTCCAGCGAAGATGATCCCGGCGACGGGCGCGCTCGGGGCAGGTTCCGCGACCGTGGAGGCGAAGATCAGCGCATGCGGGCACATCTCGGCGAGCTCGCGCCGATCGCGGCGGCGCTGCAAGGCGGCCAGGGACTCACCCAGATCGGCGAGCTCGCGCTCGCGTTCGCGCTCTCGACGCTCATCGGGCTCGAGCGGGAGTGGCGCCAGAAGTCCGCGGGCCTGCGCACGCACGCGCTCGTCGGGGTCGGCGCCGCACTGTTCCTCCAAGTCAGCAAGTACGGCTTCAACGACGTCATCGGCCCTCAGGTCAATCTCGACCCCTCGCGCGTCGCCGCCCAGATCGTCACGGGCATCGGGTTCATCGGCGGCGGGCTCATCTTCGTGCGCGGCGACGCCGTCCGCGGCCTCACGACCGCCGCCACGATCTGGGTCACGGCCGCGGTCGGGATGGCGGCCGGCGCGGGGCTCGCGATCCTCGCCGTCGTCGTCGCCGCGGCCCACTTCGTCGTCGCGTTCGCCTATCCACGGGTCGAGACGAGGCTGCCCCGCTCCCGCCACATCGGCTTTCGCCTGCGCGTCGTCTATCAGGACGGGCGCGGCATCCTGCGCCAGATCCTCGCTGAGAGCACGGGCCGCGGCTTCACGCTCGCGAACGTCGAAACCCATGCGCTGAAGGCAGAGGTTCGCGGCGTCGCCGCGGTCGCAGCGAGCTTCGAGGTGCGCGGACAGCCGAGCGCCGAGCCGCTCGCGCTCGCCCTCGACGAGCTCGACGGCGTGCTCGAAGTGAGCGCGACCGACCTCGCGCAGGCGGACTGACCGCAGCGGCTTGACACAGGCGCCAGGCGCTGAGCCCGCGGCGCCCGGAGCCGCACCCGCGGCGGCTCTCGCTGCGACGTTCAGATAGAAACGTTTCAGGCTTAGAATGTCTAGCCATCGTGGGCTGGACGCACGATCACGTCGTCAACCGCCGCAGTGAGGCAGGCGGCGCATGCGCCGTCAGCAGCGATCGCGTCCCGCTCCGACAGGGGCAGTCGAGCGAGCAGCGCGACACGTGCATCGCTCGCGCAGGACGAACGCGGCAGAGACGCGCGAGGTGAGCGGTGGCGCGCGCAAGGGGGGAGCCCGCCGCCACCGCTCGATGCCTCGCGACCTGACCCTAGAGGGGCTGGCGAACGCGATCGGGATTGAGGAGTTTCGCCGCGCCCGCCAGGCCCCTCTACGGCGATGTCATACAGCGCCCCAGGATAGCAGCGCCTCTACCGAAATGTCATTGAGGTCTGTTGTCTGCGCGGCAAACCTGCTCCGGATGCCCGCCGCGCCGGCCTTCCAAGCAGCCCTCGGTCAGGCGGTCAAAGCGCGACGCGAAGACCTCGGGCTCACGCAGGAGCAGCTCTTCCTGCGCTCCCAGCTGCACCAGCGCTGGATCTCCAACGTCGAGACGGGCAAGCGCAACCCCAGCTACGCGAGCCTGCGCAAGCTCGCGGTCGCGCTCGAGCTCAGCACCGCGCAGCTCATCGCCCAAGCCGAAGCCTGCGAAGCGGGCGAGGCGAAGGCCCAGCCGGCCTGAGAGCGGCCGTCCGCTCGCACGCCCGAAGCGCAGGGCACGCGCCCAGAGCGACGCGCGGTCGACCGCAGCGCGTCATCACCGCTCACGGCCACGTCCGATTCCCGCCAGACATCGCGGGGCGCATGTGCGATCGTGCGCGCATGGTCTTCGACAGCGACCGCCTCTGGAGAGCGATCGAGATGCAGGACCCCCGCTTCGACGGATGGGTGTTCTGCGGCGTCACCTCGACCGGGATCTACTGCCGCCCCAGCTGCCCGGCGCGCACCCCCAAGCGTCAGCACGTCCGCTTCTTCCCCACCGCCGCCGCGGCGCAGGCGGCGGGATTCAGGGCCTGCAAGCGCTGCCGGCCGGACGCGACGCCGGGCTCGCCGGAGTGGGACTCGAGGGCCGACCTCGTCGGCAGGGCGATCAGGCTCATCGCGGACGGCGTCGTCGACCGCGAGGGCGTCACGGGCCTCGCCAAGAAGCTCAACTACACAGAGCGCCACCTGCACCGCCAGCTCGTCGCGGTCGCCGGCGCGGGACCGCTCGCGCTCGCCAGGGCCCAGCGCGCGCAGACCGCCAGGATCCTGCTCGAGACGACCTCGGTCCCGATCACCCAGGTCGCCTTCGCCGCCGGCTTTCGCAGCGTGCGCCAGTTCAACGCCACGGTCAGGGAGGTGTTCGACGCCTCGCCGCGGGAGCTGCGCGCCCGCGCCAGGCGCCACGGCCGCCGGCAGGAGTCGGGCGTCGTCTCGCTGCGGCTGCCGTTCAGGGCGCCCTTCGACGGGCGCGCGCTCGTCGCCTTCCTCTCGGCGAGGGCCGCGCCGCACGTCGAGGAGGCGCTGCCAGGCGCCTACAGGCGCAGCCTCTCGCTGCCCCACGGCAGCGGCGTCGTCGAGCTGCGCCCGCAGGAGCGCCACGTAGAGGCGCGCCTCTCGCTGCAGGACCTCAGAGACCTCGGCCCCGCGGTCACGCGCACGCGCGCGCTGCTCGACCTCGACTCCGATCCCCAGGCGGTGCTTCAGTGCCTGCGCGACGATCCCCTGCTAGGCCCGCTCGTGCAGGCGGCGCCGGGGCGGCGGGTGCCGGGACACGTCGACTCCCACGAGCTCGCGCTCAGAGCGGTGCTCGGCCAGCAGGTCTCGCTCGCCGCCGCGCGCACCCTCGCCGGGCGACTCGCGCGCGAATACGGGCAGCCCCTTCGGCAGCCGATCGGCGGCGTCACGCACGCCTTCCCCACGGCCGCCCAGCTCGCCGCCGTCGACCCTCAGCGACTCGAGATGCCCGCCGCCCGCGCCAGAGCCCTCGTCACGCTCGCAGGAGCGCTCGCCAGCGGCGAGATCGCGCTCGACGCCGGCGCCGACCGTCAGCGGACCCGCGCCCAGCTGCTCGCCCTGCAAGGGATCGGGCGCTGGACCGTCGACTACGTCGCGCTGCGCGCCCTGCGCGACCCGGACGCCTTCCTCGCCGGCGACCTCGGCGTGCGCAGGGCGCTGCAGCTGCTCGGCCAGGACGGCAGGCCCGCCGCCGCGCTGCGGCTCGCCGAGCGCTGGCGCCCCTACAGGGCCTACGCGGTCCAGCACCTGTGGGCGGCGCTCACCGAGAGCAGAGCGGGCAGAGGGGCTGCTGTCGCGTCGGCGCAGAGCCCGCAACTCGCCGCATAACCAACAGAGAGGAGATCATCATCATGTTGATGTTGGCAGCCGATCAGCAGACGCTCTACACGGAAGTGCAGAGCCCGATCGGGCGGCTGCTGCTGCGCGGCGACGGTCAGAGCCTGCACGGCCTGCACATGCTGCAGGGGCGCCACCCCGTCGCGATCGAGCCTGGCTGGCGCCGCTCGCCAGCGGCCTTCGCAGAGGTCGAGTCGCAGCTGCAGGAGTACTTCGCCGGGCAACGCAGGGCCTTTCAGCTCAGCCTCACGCTGCAGGGCACGCCCTTCCAGCGCAGCGTCTGGGAGGCCCTGCAGGAGATTCGCTACGGCGAGACCGTCAGCTACGGCGAGATCGCGCGCCGCGTCGGGCAGCCCTTGGCGGCCAGGGCGGTCGGGATCGCCAACGGGCGCAACCCGATCGCCGTCATCGTGCCCTGCCACAGGGTCATCGGCGCCGACGGGACGCTCACCGGATACGGCGGCGGCCTGCACCGCAAGCGCTTCCTGCTCGAGCTCGAGCAGGCTCAGGCCGCCGCGCGTCTGTGGTGACGGCGGCGCCTGCGCGTCCGCTGCAGCACCGAGCGCTTCGCCGTCGTCGCAGAGATCGCAGCGCGATAGGCCGCGAGCAGGCCGGCTCGCGCTTCGCCGGAGGTCTGCCCGAAGGAGGGCAGCTGCTCGCTGCTCTTCGCTCCCGCGGGCAGCAGCCCCAGCTCCAGATGAGGCGCCGAGGAGATGCCCACGTCCCCACAGCCCACGTCGGCGATCGGCTGCCCCGCGCTCACGTGCGCGCCCACGGGCACGAGGTCGGGCGCCGCATGGCCGTAGTAGACGAAGCGGCCGTCGTACCGCCCGCTTTCGATCCGCAGCACGGGCGCGTATCGGCCGAAGCCGCCGAGCCCCTCGCGCACCACCGTGCCGCTCGCCACCGCGAGCTCGACCAGATGCGAGCCGCACTCGTTCGCGTTGCCGCCGAGGTCGACCCCCTCGTCGAGCGACCACCAGCTCGTCGGGGCGACGTTCGCCAGCGGGTAGAGTGGAAAGACCCAGCCGGCGCTGTCCATCGGGTAGGGGCTGTGCGCGTAGAGCGCGCCTGCCGCGGGCCTCGCCGGACTCGCTCCCCCGCCGCTCGGGCTCGTGCCCCCGGCGCTCGACGGCGCAGGCGGGCTCGCGGCCACCGCGCCTCCGGTCGCGGCGCTTCCGGTCTCGGCCGCGCCGGCGACTGCTGCGGGCACGACCCAGCCCGCCGCCGTCAGGCAGGACGCGACCGCGATCAACGACAACGCACGGCTCAGTCTCGTCAGGCACAGCGCAGCCGCAATCGACGACAACGCGTCGCCCAGCTTCGTCAGGCAGAGCGCGCCCGCGTGCGACAGCAACGCACGGCCCGGTTTCGCTGTCGGCGCCAGAAGGCGTCCTGCCCGCTGCATGCTCCCCTTCTCGTCGGCCGGCGGAGTTAGCTGACGGGCTGGCGAAACGTGCGCCTCCCGCGGATCACCGCGGGACTAGCCCCAACAACTCGGTTCCCCCGCTCCGAGGCTTGGCCCCGGATTAGGCGTCGCGGAGACTAGCGCAGCGGGCGGCGGATTGCGTCGAGGCGCATCGCCGCCGGCGGCACGAGGCCGCATCCGCTCGCCGTTGGCTGCCCCTCAGGCGAGACGGCGGGCGCAAGAGTGGCCGCCCGCGGGGCGGCGGCGAGGCAGCTCAGAGCGCCGCTATGCGCGGAGCAAGCTCCTGCTCGTAGAAGCGGAAGAAGCGCTCCTGGTCGGGGCCCACCTGGTGCAGGAAGAGATGGCTGTAGCCGGCCTCCGCATAACTCCGCAGCGACTCGAGATGGCGCTCTAGGTCAGGCCCGCATGAGATCGCCTCCCCCACTTCCTGCTCGCTCACATTCTGCGTTGCCTGCTCGAAGTGCGCAGGCAGCGGCAGCACCTGGCCGAGTTCGCCTGGCAGGGCGACGTTCGGCCACCATTCGTGCGCGATCCGCCGCCCCTCCGCCTCGGTCTCCGCGACGCAGACCGTCACCTGCCCGTACCGCGGCTTGCGCGAGCCGCCGGCGCTCTCGAACCGCTCGATCAGCTCCCGTTCGGGCGCCGTGCCGACGAAGCCGTCGCCGATCTCGCCCGCCAGCTGCGCCGCCTCGGGCCCTGACGCCGCGACGAGGACCGGCGGCGGCCGCTCGGGCAGCGTGTAGAGGCGGGCGTTCTCGACCGTGTAGTGGGCGCCCTCGTGCTCGACCTCGCCGCCTCCCCACAGCTCCCGCATCAGCGTCACCGCCTCCCTCAGCATGTCGCGCCTCACGCCCGCCGGCGGCCAGCGGTCGCCGAGCACGTGCTCGTTCAGGTGCTCGCCCGTGCCGACTCCGAGCAGGAAGCGGCCGGGCATCATCGCGGCCGCCGTCGCCGCCGCGTGGGCGACGATCGCCGGGTGCAGGCGCACCGTTGGACAGGTCACTCCGGTGCCGAGACACAGCCGCTCGGTGCTCGCCGCGATACCTCCGATCACACCCCAGACGAACGGGCTGTTGCCCTGGCGCGAGGTCCAAGGATGAAAGTGGTCGGAGATCATCGCGAAGGAGAAGCCGGCCTCCTCGGCCCGCCGCGCGTTCGCGACGAGCTGCCGCGGCCCGTGCTCCTCGCACGCGAGCGTGTAGCCGATCTCCACGTTCGCCACGGCGCAGGACTACCGCGTACCGCCCCCCTCGAAACGCCGCGTCGCCCCGCTCACCGCCCGCGCTCCTGCTACAGAACGCGTTTTCCCGCGGCCATCAGGGGTAGCGCCAAGCTGGAAGCAGTCGCACAAGGAGGTCTCAGATGCCGAAGATGGCAAGCAGCGGCAGGCCGAAGCGGGGCGAGCTGCCCTCCACCCTGCGGCGCTCGCCCGCGAAGGCGCAGCGCACGTTCGCTGAGGCGCACGACAGCGCCGTCAAAGCAGTACGGCGAGGGCGAACGCGCGCACCGCGTCGCCTACTCCGCACTCAAGCACTCGTTCGAGAAGGTCGGCGACCACTGGGAGGCGAAGGACCACAAGGGCCCGTCGGACCCGCGGGCGCGGAACCCGCGCGCGCGTGAAAACCACGGCAAGAGCTACGGCGGCGTCGACGTCGAAGGCAAATCGAAGCAGGAGCTCTACGCGCGGGCGAAGCGGATCGGCGTGCGAGGACGCTCGCAGATGAGCAAGCGAGAGCTTGCGGAGGCGATCGCCAAACGGCAGTAACGAGCGGCCGATCGCCAAACGACAGCGACGAGGCGGCGTCTCTCTCGGGCGCGCGACCAGCACGGCGCAGCGCTTCGACGCTGCGGTCGACGCCTCCCTCGCGACGCTCGACGTCGCCGCCTGACGCCCGCTGGCGTTTGCGCCTCATACACCGGGGTACGGCAGCACCATGCAGGCAACGATCTTCCTCGCAGTCGCGATCGTCGCGGTCGTGCTCATCGGAGTCGCCGTCAGCCTCGCCTGGTTCATCGTCGTGCCGATCATCGCGCTGTTGATCGCCGTCGCCATCGCATACGGGGTCGCATATGCCTCCTCCGGAGGAGGACGGCGCGCAGGCGCCCCGCCCGCGAGCAGCGGCGAATCGCACCGCGTGCCGTCGAGCGGAGAGGCCTCCTACAAACCGATCGCAGACCCCTCGCGGCCCGGCACGACGCCGCGCTGAGCACGCGCTGACCACTACTCCGGGGCCGGGCTCGGCTGCAGCGCGGGATCAACCGGCCGCACGGCTTCAACTCCAGGCCGACGCAGCGGCGATGCGACGGCGACCGCGCCGGGTAGGAGGCAGCGCATGCCGCGGCTGCGAAGGTCCGACTGCACCGACGTCGGCATCTGCCGCCGGCGCTGCGGACGCGGCTTTCGGTACCTCGATCCCGACGGGGCGCCGGTCGAGGACCCGCAGACGCTCGTGCGCATCGAGGCGCTGCGAATCCCCCCGGCCTGGAGGCAGGTCTGGATCTGCCTCGACCCGCTTGGCCACCTGCAGGCGACGGGCGTCGACGCCGCCGGCCGCAAGCAGTACCTCTACCACGAGCGCTGGCGCGCGCATCGGGACCGGCAGAAGTTCGACTCGATGATTCGCTTCGCCCGCGCGCTGCCGCGCCTGCGGCGGCGGGTCGCGCGGGAGATCCGCGCCGAGGCGCTCTCCCGCGAGCGGGTGCTCGCCTGCGGTGCGCGACTGCTCGACCTCGGCTTCTTCCGGATCGGCTCCGAGCACTACGCCGAGCAGAACGACTCCTACGGCCTCGCGACGATGCTGCGCAGGCAAGTCCGCCTGCAAGACGGGCAGGTGATCTTCGACTATCCAGCGAAGTCTGGGCAGCGGCGCGTGCAGGCGATCGCCGACGAGCGGGTGGTCGAGACGCTCGCGGCGCTGAAGCGGCGCCGCGGCGGCGGCCCGGAGCTGCTCGCATACCGCGCCGGGCGTCACTGGGTCGACGTGCGCTCCGAGGACGTCAACGACTACCTCAAGCAGGCGATGGGCGGCGAGTTCAGCGCGAAGGACTTCCGCACCTGGAATGCGACGGTGCTCGCCGCCGTCGCGCTCGCGGCGAGGGACGGCCTCGTCTCGAGGACCGCGCGCGAGCGCGCGGTCTCGGCCGCGGTGAAGGTGGTCGCCGCCTATCTCGGCAACACGCCCGCCGTCTGCCGCTCCTCATACGTCGACCCGCGCGTCATCGACCTCTACCGCGCCGGCACGACGATCGCGGGCGCGATCGAGCGCATCCCGCACGCGACGAACAGCGATGGACCCGATCTCAGCCGAGTGGGCGTGCGCCGGCGGATCGAGTCCGCCGTGCTCGAGTTGCTCGATTCGGATTAGGGGAGCTTCGCGCCTTCAGCCCCGTCGCAACAGCAGCACGAGGATGCAACATTGTGCAAGCACGAGAGCGAGCGCCAGAAGCTCGCTCATCGGTCTTTCCTTCGATCTCTCACCGGATTTGGCCTCCTCAATCCAAAAAAATGACGTCCTGGTAGATCAGTCTACCAATATGTCATTTTCAGGGAATTCCGTCGAGCAGATCAGTCGGCGGAATCTCGAGAGCGCGTGCGACGCACATGAGCGTCGTAAATCTCGTATCGCGCTTGGCGCGCTCCAGACGTGAGATCTCCGAGGTGCTGCGTTTGCAGCGCAAACCGAGGGCTTCTTGGCTCAGATCCAGGCGCTTGCGCTCTCGCCTGACGTTGTCGCCCAGAGTTCTTCGCTCCTCCAGGAAGGCTTCCCGGTCCTCCATGCAGGACGATGGTCCCTGTCCTGGGCCAATAACTCCAGGGCCAAAACCTCAAATTCGATTGTTTATGTAGGCCAAAAACTCAAATTTCGTGAATCGGCGTATCACCGTCCGCCGAATCGCCGCCGATCTCCGACGATCGCCGTCGATTTGAGTTAAAGCACCCGCCGCGCCCAGGCGAAGCTTTCGTGCAGCCAGCCCTGTGTAAGCGGCAGCACGTAGACGCCCTGGTCGGAGGAGTGGATCGCCCATTCGTCGCTCAGCGCGATCCCCTCGTGGATCACGTTCGCCTCGGTCGCCTTCGAGTTGAAGTGCGCGCTGCCGAAGAACAGCAGGTCGCCGGGCTGCACGGCGTCGATGCGGACGCGCTGCGAGCGCGGGATCTCCCCCGCCTGTTCGGCGGCGGTGCGGCCGGTGATCTCCGCGCCCCAGGGCAGCCCCGAGACCTTGTATACGCGCCATGCGAACCCGGAGCAGTCGTAGCCGCCGTGTTCGAGTCCGTCTTCGGTGCCGTCGGTCGTGCCGCCCCAGACGTAGGGCATGCCGATCTTCGAGACCGCGATCCGCAGGACCTGCAGCTGGTCGGCGGTGTAGTGGGGCAGCGAGAAGGCGGACAGCTCTTCGCGGGCCGCCTGCAGGTCCCAGGTCGAGAGACCGAGCACGGCCGCGAAGGAGTGCGCCGCTTCGGCGCGCGTGATCAGGTCCCACGGGTAGAGCTCGAGCCGGTCTTCGCCGGCGGGATGGTCGAAGCGCAGGCCAAGGTAGCGGGCGAGCACCTCGCTGCCGAAGTAGGGCGGCGGCGAGAGGCGCGCAGCCGCCGCGACCTTCTGCACCGAGGCGGCGACGTCGCCGAGCCCGAGCTGCTGCACGAGCAGGTTGTCGAAGCGCACGACCGTCAGGCGCGCCGACGGATCGAAGTGGACCGGCGCGACGCCCTCGCGGGCGGCGATGCCGTTCAGCGCCGCGACCTCCGCGCCGCTCCGAAGCGGCTTCGCGCCGGAGAAGCCTTCGCGGGCGAGCGGCGCCATCAGCCCGGCGCGGACCGTCAGGCGCTGCTCGGGCAGGTTCCAGTTGCCGGCGGTGTGCGGCGCGTGCGCGGCAAGCGTCGATGGCACGGCCGCGAGCGTCGCTGCAGCGACGATGGATGAGACGGCGGCGAGGAGTCGGACGGTCGGGTGTCGAGCGAGAAGGCCGATGGGCCTTCATCGGCACCGTTGCCAGGGAGCCTGAACGGTAGGACAGCTCAGGGCTGCAACAGAATCTTCACGGCACCGTCGCGCTTGCCATGCCAGGTGACCGCCTTCATTGCGCTTCTGCGGTGCTGCCCCGATCCCCGCGCCTAACGCAGCACGGCCGCGAGCGCGCAGAGGTCCTCGACGAACGCCTCGTAGGCGGCCCGCCGCGACGGCTCGTCGACGGCGCGCAGCAGCGAGGAGGGGTGCACGGTGACGAGCACGTGCTCGGCGAGCGGGGAGTCGAGCTCGCGGCCGCGGTCGCGCATCACGCGCACCTGCGACCCGAGCAGCGCAGTGGTCGCGGTCGCGCCGAGGCACACGAGCGCCTTCGGCTGCACGATCGCGAGCTCGGCGTCCAGCCACGGCCTGCACGCGGCGACGTGGACCGCCTCGGGGCGCTGGTGGATGCGCCGCTTGCCGCGCTGGCGGTAGCGGAAGTGCTTCACCGCGTTCGTGAGGTAGACATCGGATCGCTCGATGCCCGCGTCCGCGAGCCCGCGGTCGAGCATCCGCCCCGCGGGGCCGACGAACGGGGCGCCCTCGAGGTCCTCGCGGTCTCCAGGCTGCTCGCCGACGAGCATCGCCTCCGCCTTGCGGGGGCCGGCGCCGGGCACCGCCTGCGTCGTCCCCTGCCAGAGCTCGCACGCGCGGCAGCCCTGCATCGCCTCCGCGAGCTTCGGCAGCGTCGGCCGCTGCGGCACCGGCGCGGGCGGGTGCTGCGGGCGCTCCGTGAAGGCTCGCGGCGACATCGGGTCAGGCCGCGACCCGCGATCGCGACGGCTCGGACGATCGCGACGGCTCGGGCGATCGCGACGGCTCGGGCGACGGCGGCAGCTTCGGCGATCGCGGCGGCTTCGGCAGCTGCGCGAGCGCGGCGAGCACGTCGTCCGGCTCGATCTCGAGCAGCCCGGCGTCGGGGGCCTCGGCGTGCGGGTCGCCGCTGCGGCCGCTCCAGAGCACGCGGTGCCAGGGCCGGTCGACGGGCGGACCCCAGCGCCGCGGAGAGGTCGGCCCGAAGAGCACGACCGAGGGCACGCGCAGCGCGCTCGCGAGGTGGGCGACGCCCGTATCCCCACAGACGACGCGGCCCGCGCGCGCGAGCACGGCGGCGAGGCCGCCGAGGTCGAGCCT